>JAHJML010000184.1 GCA_018821365.1 Actinomycetota bacterium
GCGGAAGGTCTCGCCGAGGCGGCGGAACCCGGCCGCCACCGCCGAGCCCTCCACCGGAGCGGTGGCCGCCGGAGGTTCGGGGACCCGGCGCAGGATCGGGATCGTGAAGACGGCCCACCAGATCGCCACGCTCAGGAACGAGAGCCGGGAGCCGGGGATGTCGCCGAGCACGAAGATCATCGCCACGTTGACCACCAGCAGGATGCCGCCGCCGACGTACCCGATCGCATACCCGAGCGACGACACCCGGTCCTGGTCCTCGGGGCGGGCGACGTGGGGGAGCAGGGCGTCGTAGAAGATGTTGGCGCCGCCGAACCCGATGCGGCCGATCACGAAGAAGAGCGACGCCAGCATCCAGTCGCCGGAGCCGACCAGCACCAGCAGGCCGGTGCCGACCACCCCCATCCCGGCGAAGGCGGCCAGCAGCGGCTTCTTGCCGCGCTTGATGTCGGAGATCGTCCCCAGGAGCGGCGAGAGGATGGCGACCACCAGCAGCGACAGGCTGAGACCGAGGCCCCAGTAGGCGGTGGCTATTGACTCGCTGGCGAGGGTCGAGCCGGCCACGTTGCTGTAGTAGACCGGCAGGACGGCGGCGAGGATGGTGGTGGCGAACGCCGAGTTGGCCCAGTCGTACATCGTCCAGGCCCGGATGCGCCTGCGGTACTCGACCTCGGTGATCCCCTCATACCCGGCGACGGCCATCGGCTGTCTCCTCCCCGTGCGACGGCGCCGCAGCGTATCGCCGGGACGGCCCGCCGCTCAAACGCCACGGGCCGGTACTCTGCCCGGCCGTGAGCCGATCCACACCCGCCACCGTTCTGATCGCCGTGACACTGGCGATGGCCGCCTGCTCGGACGACGCCACCCCGCCGATCGGCCCCGGCACCACCGGTCCCGTCGCCACCTCTCCGGTCGCCACCTCTCCGGTCACCACCACCCCGGTCACCACCACCCCGGTCACCACCTCGCCGGCTACCACCATTCCGGTCACCACGACTCCGGTGACCACGACTCCGGTGACCACGAGTCCGCTCCCGTCGCTGCAGGGACTGCAACTCGAGGTGGTCGGGGACGGCTATGCCAACCCGGTGTTCGTCACCTCACCGCCGGGCGACGATCGGCTCTTCGTGGTCGAGAAGCCGGGCCGGATCCGGATCATCGGCGTCGAGGCCCCGTTCCTCGACGTCACCGCTCTCACCGCCGAGGACCACCAGGAGCAGGGCCTGCTCGGCCTGGCATTCCACCCCGACTACGCCGCCAACGGCCGGTTCTTCGTGTACTACACCGATCGGGGCGGCACCTCGACCCTGGCCGAGTACGCGGTGAGCGCCGCCGACCGCGACGCCGCCGACCCGGGCTCTGCCGAGATCCTGCTGACGCAGGAGCAGCCGAAGGGCAACCACAACGGCGGGATGCTCGCCTTCGGCCCCGACGGCCGCCTCTACCTCGGACTCGGCGACGGGGGCGGGGCCAACGATCGGTACGGGAACGGCCAGCGGCCCGACACGCTGCTCGGGGCCATCCTCCGCCTCGACGTGGATGCGGCGACCCCGTATGCGATCCCCCCCGACAACCCGTTCGTGGACGGCGGCGGGGCCCCGGAGGTGTGGGCCTACGGGCTCCGCAACCCGTGGCGGTTCTCCTTCGACGGGGGCCTGCTCTATGTCGCCGACGTCGGCCAGGCGGCCTGGGAGGAGATCGACGTCGCGCCGGCGGCGTCGGGCGGGCTCAACTACGGGTGGCCGATCATGGAGGGCGAGGCGTGCTTCCAGGAGGCGGGCTGCGACGCGGCGGGTTTGGAGGCCCCGGTGATCGTCTACTCCCACGACGAGGGGTGTTCGGTCACCGGCGGCTACGTGTACCGGGGGGCCGCCATCCCCGAGATAGACGGCCACTACTTCTACGCCGACTGGTGCGGCGGTTGGGTCCGCTCAATCCGCTACCAGGACGGCGCGATCACCGATGCTTCCGATTGGACCGGGGATCTGGGGTCGTTGGATCAGATCGTCTCCTTCGGCCGTGACGCCGCCGGCGAGTTGTACGTGGTGGTGCAGGGCGGCACGATCTACCGGATCGTCCCGATCCGGTGAGCGGCCTCAGGACAACCGCTCCTGCTCCTCCTCCTCCTCCTCCTCCTCCTCCTCCTCCCGGGCACTCCGGTGTCGCCCGCCAACCCGGTAGGGTCCGGCACGCCGGGGAGGCGCCCGGGCAATGCTGGGAGGGCAGCGGCTACTGTCACCGTATCCCGGCCACCGGCCGGGCTCCCAGGGCAGGAACCACGGACAAGGCGGCGGCATGACCGGCATCGACCCACAAGACGAACCCGGAGCGGCCGGGGAGAGCCGGGACGAAGATCCGGCCGGGGCACTCGAGGCGACTGCCCGGGCGATCGAACGTGATCCCGGCAACCCGCGGCATCAACTGACGCATGCCCGTCAGTTGATGACCCTCGGCCGGTTCGAGGAGGCGGTGGAGGCGAGCGCCAAGGCCATCGAACTCGACCCCGAGGACCCCGCCCCCTGGCGGGCGCACGCCTGGGCTCTGCGGGCCATGGACCGGTTCGAGGAGGCGGTGGAGGCGAGCGGCAAGGCGATCGAACTCGACCCCGAGGACCCCGAGTCGTGGCGGGCGCACGCCTGGGGGTTGCGGGCTCAGGGTCGTGACGCCGACGCGGCGGAGGCGAGCGGGAGGGCGATCGACCTCGACCCCGACAACCCGCGATCCCGGAAGCTACGGGTCGCCACGCTCCAGTCAGCGGTGCCGGGCGCCTCCGACAGTGGCGAGGAGATGTTGGAGATCGCCACCCAACTCATCGACCTCGAACCGGACCATCCCGACTCGTGGCGGGCACTCGTTCGGGCGCTGCACTCGTTGGGGCGCTTCGAGGAGATGCTGGAGGCCACCACCCGGCTCATCGGGCTCGCTCCCGACGACCCGCGATCCTGGGCGGAGCACGCCCGGGCACTGCGGCGGCTGGGCCGGCACGAGGAGGTCTTGGAGGCCACCACCCGGCTCGTCGAACTCGGCCCCGACAATGCCCGATTCCGGAGAATCCACATCGCCGCCCTCGCCCGGTTGGGCCGCTCCGAGGAGGTGCTGGAGGCGACCACCCGGCTCATTCAACTCGACCCCGACAACCCGGACTCCTGGTATGAGCACGCCAGGGCGCTGCGGGCCCTGCGCCGGCGCAACAAGGCGTTGGAGGCCACCAGCAAGCTCCTCGAACTTGCCCCCGACGATCCGCGATCCTGGTACGAGCACGCCCGGGGGCTGCGGGCGCTGGGCCGTTCCGAGGAGATGTTGGAGACCACCACCAGGCTCGTCGAACTCGACCCCGACAACCCACGATCCTGGGAGGAGCACGCCCGCGCCCTGCGGCGGCTGGACCGGACCGAGGAGGTGCTGGAGGCCACTGCCAGGGCCGCCCTGCTTCGCTCGAATCGAACGGAGACCTGAACCGTCCGGCGCCGACACCCCAGCGGTGGGAGCGGTCCGGTTCGTCCGCGGGTGCAGGCGAGGTCTGCCTGCTATCCGATGCCGAGTGCGTAGCCTCCGTCGACGTCGATGACGGCGCCGGTGATCCATGCCGCCTGATCGGAGATCAGGAAGGCCACCACCGAAGCGATGTCGGCGCCCTTCCCGACCGCTGCCAGTGCCTGGATGCGTGGCACCCGTTCGTGCAGGGTCTGCTCCTCCTCGGCTTCCGAGAGTCCGCGCAGTTCGGAGGGGACGATCCCGGGCCGCACGACATTGACCCGGATCTCCTCGCGCCCCAGGTCACCCGCCAGCGCCATCGACATCGCCTCGAGCGCCCCCTTGGTGGCCACATACCCGAAGCGGTTACGGGGCGCCCGGGCCACCACCGTCGAACCGAGGTTGACCACCGATCCGCCCTGACGGGCCAGGTAGGGGAGTGCGGCCCGGGTGCACAGGTACGGTCCGATGACATTGGTCCGCAGCATCGTCTCGAAGTCCGCCTCGGCCAGGTCGGCGATGGCGCCCTGAACCTCCATGCCGGCGTTGTTGACGAGAGCGTCCAATCCGCCGAAGGTCACCACCGCCTTCTCGACCATTCGCTCGGCGTCCTCGGCCCGGGTCACGTCGGCCTGCATCACGATGCAGGTGCCCGGCGCCGCCGCCAGCGACTCGGCCAGGCCTTCGAGGCGGTCGACCCGACGGGCGGTGGCCACCACCCGGGCCCCCTCGCCGACCAGGCGCCGGGTGATGTGGGCGCCGAGTCCGCTGCTCGCTCCGGTGACGATGACGGTCTTGTCGATCATGCGATCCTCCTCGTGGCGGTGGTGCGACTGCCCTGCAGTTCCGCCCATTCTGGCCGGGCCGGTGACCCGGAGAGGTCAGAGGCTCCCTGTACGCTGAGTCCATGGCATCGAACTATCGGAGAGGGAGTCGCCTGCTGTGAATACCGGATTGGTCGTTTTGGCAGTGGCCATCCTCATCGGGGCCGTGGCCTTCGCCTGGGTGCTGCTGCGACGCGACGGGTCGGGGGGACGTCAGCGGATGGACCAACTGGTGGCGGCTCAGCAGGCATTGGTGGGGCAGTTGGCGATGCTCACCGAGCAGCAGGCAACGTCGTCATCGGCAACCGCCAAGGCCGTCCAGGAATCCTCGGAGCGCCTCACCAAGGCGATGAACGAGCGGCTCGAGCAGGTGCAGGATCGGGTGGGGAACAGCCTGCAGAAGTCGTCCAAGGAGACGGCCGAGTCGTTGGCGACCATGACGGAGCGCCTCGCCGCAATCGACAAGGCCCAGGAGAACATCACGAAGCTCTCCACCGAGGTCGTGGGGCTCCAACACATCCTCGACGACAAGCAGGCCCGCGGGGCATTCGGGGAAGTCCAACTCGAGGCCATCGTCGAGGACGCTCTGCCGAAGACCGCATACGAATTCCAGTGCGTGCTGTCGAACGGCAAGCGAGCCGACTGCCTGATCAAGCTCCCCAACCCTCCCGGTTCCGTCGTCGTGGATGCGAAGTTCCCACTCACCGCATACCGGCAGATGCTCGATGCCGGTGACGACTCGGTTCGGGCGACGGCGGCCCGACAACTCAAGAAGGACGTGCTGACGCACATCCGGGCGATCGCCGACAAGTACATCGTTTCTGGGCAGACGGCGGATTCGGCGCTGATGTTCCTGCCTTCGGAGGCGGTCTATGCCGAACTGCACGCCCACCACGCCGACGTCATCGAGGCCAGCTATCGGGCCCGGGTCTACATCGTGTCCCCGACCACGATGATGGCGACACTCACGACGGTGCGGGCGGTGCTGCGCGGTGCCGAGATGCGAAAGCAGGCCGCCGTCATCCAGACCGAGGTCGGCACCATGCTGGGAGATGTGTCCCGGTTGTCGGACCGGGTCACGAAACTCCGAACCCACTTCGATCTCGCCAACCGCGACATCGACCAGATCGAGACCTCCGCCGGCAGAGTCCAGACCCGCGGCACGAGGATCCACGAACTGGACCTCGGTGCGCCCGATGGGGAGGCACTTCCGTCGTCCCATGAGCCGTTGGAGTTGCCGATCCAACCGGTGCCCGATGATTGATGACCCGGTGCGCTCCGGGGCGGCGGCGGCCGGGTAGCTTCGGACCGGGAGGTCGCCATGGGGCCGTTGGAGGGCATCACCGTCGTCGAGATCGCCTCGCTGGGGCCGGGGCCGTTCTGCGGCATGGTCCTCGCCGACCTGGGGGCCTCGGTGATCCGCGTCGAGCGGGTGTCCTCGGTGTTCGGTGACCACTCTTCGGCTCCCCCGAAGCGTCCGTTGGAGAGGAGCAGGCGGTCGATCGGCATCGACCTCAAGGACCCCGCCGGGGCGGCCCTGATCCTGAGGATGGTCGAGAGGGCCGATGCCATGATCGAGGGGTTCCGGCCGGGGGTGGCGGAGCGACTCGGCATCGGCCCGGGGGAGTGCCTGGCACGCAACCCCCGCCTCGTCTACGGGAGGGTGACCGGGTGGGGACGCAGCGGGCCGCTGGCCGGCGACGCCGGCCACGACATCGACTACCTGGCGCTGGCGGGGGCGCTCCATCCGATCGGGCGGGCCGGCGAGCGCCCGGTCCCGCCGCTCAACATGGTCGCCGATTTCGGGGGCGGGGGGATGCTGCTGGCGGTCGGGGTGCTGGCTGCACTGGTGGAGCGGGATCGGTCGGGAGCCGGGCAGGTGGTGGACGCCGCCATGATCGACGGGGCCGCCCTACAGACGACGATGGTCCACGGGATGCTCGCCGAGGGACTGTGGACCGATGAGCGCGGCGTCAACCTGCTCGACGGCGGGGCGCCCTTCTACGACGTCTATGAGACCGCCGACGGCCGCTTCATGGCGGTGGGAGCCATCGAACCGCAGTTCTTCTCGAGACTGGTGGAGTTGCTCGGCCTCGATCCGCCGCAGGTGCCTGATCATCTGGACCGGAACCGGTGGCCCGAACTGAGGGCGCTGCTGACCGATGCCTTCGCCACCAGGAGTCGCGACGAGTGGGCTGCGATCTTCTCCGGGGAGGATGCCTGTGCCGCCCCGGTGCTGTCTCTGGTGGAGGCCCCCGATCATCCCCACCATGTCACCGGGGGGACGTTCGTCCGCTCCGGTGGCGTGGTGCAGCCATCCCCGGCGCCGCGGTTCTCCCGGACGCAGTTGGATGTCCCGACACCGCCGCCGCACCCCGGCACGCACACCGACGAGGTGCTGACCGGATGCGGCGTCGGTCCGGAGGAGATCGCCCGCCTGCGGGAGGCAGGGACGATCCGCTGAGGGGCAGGGCTACCATCGGCTCATGGCCGGTATTGCCATCCTCGGACTTCCCAACGTGGGCAAGACCACGCTGTTCAACGCGCTCACCGGGATCGGGGCGCCGACCGCCTCACACCCCTTCTCGACGGTCGAGCCGAATCTCGGCGTGGCCAAGGTCCCCGATCCCGACCTGGATCGGGCCGCCGCGATCGAGAAGTCCAGGAAGATCGTGCATGCCTCCCTCGAGTTGCTCGACCTGCCGACCATGGCCGGCAGCGGGCACTCGGGACTCGCCCCCCGTTTCGTGGGCCGACTCCGGGAGGAGGAGGCCCTGGTGGTCGTGCTGCGGGCGTTCGAGGACGAGACGGTCCCCGCCGATGAGTCCGGCATCGATCCCCTGGAGCAGGCCGAGACGCTGTTGCTGGAACTCACCCTGGCCGACGCGGAGGTGTTCGCCCGCCGCAGCGAACGGGCCGCCAAGGAGGCCGGCGCCGACGCCGGCATGAAACGGTTCGCCGAAGCGATCGCCAAGGCGGCCGCCGTGCTGGCGGGGGGCACTCCGCTGCGGGCGATGTCCTGGACCCGGGAGGAGATGGGCGCCTTTCGGGATTTGGCCCCGCTGACCCTCAAGCCGGCGGTGTGGGTGATCAACGCCGGTGAGGACGACGACACCACCGCCGCCGCGGTCGCCGCGGTGCAGGATCTGGTGCCCCAGGGCGACACGGTGGTGGCGGTGTCGGCCCGGCTCGAGGAGGAGGCCGCCGAGTTGGATCCCGCCGACCGGGCCGAACTGTACGAGGGTCTCGGCCTGGGGGAGGGGGCGCTCACCACCATGGTGCGGGCTACCTACGACGCCATCGGCCTGATCTCCTTCTACACGCTCGGGCCCAAAGAGGCCCATGCCTGGACGGTGCGGAGGGGGGCGACGGCGAGGGAGGCAGCCGGCAAGATCCACAGCGATTTGGAGCGGGGTTTCATCAGGGCCGAGATCGCCACCCTCGACGAGGTGATGGAGGCCGGGGGATGGGATGCCCGCAAGGCGGCCGGGGGGATTCGGGTGGAGGGCAAGGACTACGTGATCGCCGAGCGGGACGTGATCGTCGTCCGGTTCTCCGTCTGACGCCCCGGGCATAATGACGGGCACCTTCGAGGCCATGGTTGGAGGAGATCGATGAGAGCCATCGTCGTCGGCGCCGGCGGAACCACCCGGGATCTGCTGCGCCGCCTCGGCGAGCTCTGGGAGGTCTGCGTCATCGATGTCGATGATGCCCGTCTGGCAGAAGCCGGGGCGGTGCGCGCCATCGAGACGATCCTCGGCGACGGCTCGAGTCGGCTGACCCTGGAACGGGCCGGTATCGCCGATGCCGATGCCATCGTGGTCGCCACCGGCGACGACGCCGTCAATCTCGAAGTGTGCCGGTTGGCGAAGCAGGTGGGGTTGCTGACGATCGTGGCGGCCGTCGCCCAACCCGAGCGACTAGCCGCCTACCGGGAGGCCGGAATCTCGGCGGTCTCTTCCGACAGCCTGGCAGCTCGCCATCTGGAGTTGAGCCTGGAACCACGCCGGGTGGCCTCGATGGCCTTTGCGGGGGGCAAGGCCGAAGCCATCGAGTTCCGGATCGCCGACGACTCCCCGGTCCGAGGGATCGAACTCAGAGACCTGGGCGCCGAGTCGTGGCTGGTAGCGGCCATCCTGCGTGACAACCAGTTGATCGTGCCGCACGGCGACACTGCCCTGCGGACCGGCGATCAGGTGACCGTGGTGGGGTCGGCGGCCGATTTCCCCTTGATCGTGCGCACCTTCACGGCGGGCGCCTCCCGTTTCCCGCTCGATTACGGGAAGCGAGTGGCGGTGATCCTCGACTCCCGCACCGATCTGGACGGCCCGGTCGCCGAGGCGGTCAACCTGACCAGGAACACCCGGGCCTCATCGCTGCTGCTGGTGCATCGGCGGATCGAGGGGATCAGCGACGAGACCCGGGCGCGGGAGGTCGAGGTGATGCTCAACGAAGCCGAGGAGAGGGCCGCCGGCGTCGAGATCAAGCGCCGCCCGGTCTCCGGGCCCCCGGAGCGTGCCCTCGCCTCAGTGATCAGGGACGAGAGCGTCGGGGTGATCGTGCTGGCGGCTCCCCAACCGGGGCTGATGAGGCGGATGCGGGTGGTCCGGGCGCTGCGGGCGGCGGCCCGACTCGGCCTGCCGGTGTTGTTCTCTCGAGGCACCCATCCCTACCACCGCCTGGTCTCACCGGCTCGGGAAACCGCATCGGGGCTGGCGGCGGCCAGGGCCGCCATCGATGTGGCGGCCGATGGCAAGGGCGACATCACCGGAGCGGCCATCGTCACGCCCCTCTTCCTCACCGGCACCGACGGCCGCCACAACGCCCTCCAGGCGCTGACCCGTCTCCGCGAGGAGGCGGCGGTGCAGGGCGTCACCGTGCATCGCGAACTGCGGCAGGGCAACCCGATCCGGCTGCTGACCGAGATGGCCGGCGAGTCCGACCTGCTGGTCCTCGCCGTGCCCGGGCGGAGGCCGACCCTGCTGAGGCCCGGGATCGCCGGTCATGTGCTCTCCCGGACGTCGGTCTCGGTCTTGACCGTGCCCGCCGGGTCGTGATGCTGGCCGGTATGGCAGTCGCATGGCAGGTGGAACCTGCCCAGCACGGCATCGCCACCCCGGTGTCGTTGATCCTGATCGCCACCGCCGCCTTCGTCATCCCACTGGTGGCCGGGCGGATCAGACTGCCCGCCATCGTTCTGGAGATCCTCTTCGGCATCGTGGTGGGGCCGGTGCTGGGGATCATCGACCCCGGCGAGGAGTTGCTCGGCTTCCTGGCGGAATTCGGGTTGTTCCTCTTGATGTTCCTGGCAGGCTTCGAGATCGACTTCGGGAGGATCGAGCGTCAGGGCAAGAGCCAACTCGCCGGTGCGGTGGTCATGTTCGCGCTGTTCTTCGGTGCGACGTTCGTGGCCGTGCCCCTGCTCGACGTCAGCGATGTCGACCAGCGCCTCTTCCTCAGCTTCCTCCTTTCGGCGGCGGCGCTCGGTTTGGTGGTCCCGGCGTTGCGGGCGGTCAGACGGGCGGATTCCCGACTGGGGCAGGCGATCCTGATCACCGCGGTCGTCGCCGAGGTGCTGGGCTTGATCGGTGTCGTGGTTGTGGGGGCCCTCGTGGAGAACGGCCCCGGGCGGCAGTTGCTGGCGATCCCGGCGCTGATCGCCGTCATGGCGGCCGTGCTGCTGATCCTGCGCCGGGCCGCCTGGTGGTACCCGGAGCGGTTCGAGCGCCTGTTCCGGGCCGACGACCCGCAGGAGTTGGGCATCCGGGCCAGCATCGCCCTGCTCTTCCTCTTCGTGGGCCTCTCGGCCTTGCTGGGGGTCGAGGCCATCCTCGGGGCATTCCTGGCGGGGGCGTTGTTCACCTTCGTGTTCCGGGACCGTGGCGTGCTCCAAGGGCACCTGAGCGGGTTCGGCTACGGGTTCTTCATCCCGGTGTTCTTCATCAACGTCGGCATCGAGTTCCCACTGGAGGAACTGGGGTCGGGGGAGGTGCTCGGCAACGCGCTGGCGCTGATCGGGGTGGCCTTCGCAGTCAAGATGGTGGCGTCGCTGGTCCTGGTCTTCGCCGGATTCCGACTCCGGGAGTCGTTGGGGGCGGGGGTGCTGCTGGCCGGTCAGTTGAGCGTCATCATCGCCCTGGCCGATCTGGGCCTCTCGATGGGACTGCTCAGTCCCGGGTTGCGGGCCGGGGCCATCATGCTGGTGGGCGTTTCGGCGGTGGTATCGCCGGTGGTGTTCAGGTGGCTGGTGCCACCCGTTGGGCGGCCGAGGGCGGAGGCGCCCGGGGGCGGGGGGTGATGGTCCGCCGCTCGCCCCTGCCGATCCCGCCGGCCGCCTCCGATCGGGCCGAGCGGGCGGCCGGGATCGCCGGGATCGCCGCGATCGCCAGGCAGATCGCCGGGGGCCGCCAGCGGGCTCCTTCGCAGCGGGTGGCCGAGGCCGTGCTGGTGTTCCATCGCAGGGAGGTGTGATGTGAGGGCGGTGGTGCAGAGGGTGTCCCGGGCCAGGGTGACGGTGTCGGGCGAGGTCGTCGGCGAGATCGGTGCCGGGTTGGTCGTGCTGCTGGGGGTGGCCGGCGGTGATGGTGACGCCGAGGCGGCGGCCGTCGCCGCCAAGATCGCCGGCCTCCGCATCTTCCCCGACGGCGACGGGAAGATGAACCTCTCGGTGGTCGACCACGGGGGGGCGGTGCTGCTGATCAGTCAGTTCACCTTGCTGGCAGATGTGGGAAAGGGGCGGCGGCCTTCGTTCACGGATGCGGCGCCTCCGGCCGAGGCGGAGGCATTGGTGGAAGCGGTCGGCGCCCATCTGGCCTCCTCCGGCATCGCGGTGGCGACCGGGTGCTTCGGTGCCCACATGGAGGTGGATCTGGCCAACGACGGTCCGGTCACCATCGTGATCGACGCCGCCGGCGGACGGGTCCTCTGATCATGGGACCGGGTCATCCCGGCTTGCCATCCAGGCCATCCCCGCCCGGCAGAATCGGGTGAAGTCACAGGAGCGGCATGCTTCCGACGGTTGCGGATCCGACCCGCCCGACGCGGCCGCCGCCATCAGCTCGCCGAGGTGATCGCGGGCATCCTGGAGCCATTGGGCGTCGACCACCTCGGTCACCTCTTCGAGGCCGCCGCCCAGGTAGGCGAACGAGACCAGTATCCGTTGGGGTCTGCCCGCGCTGAAGCCGGCATCGGTCGCCGCCACCGCATATGCCTGGAGTTGCGCCCGGCGGGAAGGGTCGTCGGAGCGCCGGCCGCTCTTGAAGTCGACGACCTCCCACGTGCCGGGCTCGGGCTGGTACACGGCGTCGATTCGTCCTGCCAGGATCCCGCCGCCGACCCTGAGTTCGAACGGCGCTTCCACCAGGATGGGCCGCTCCTCGGCGAAGCGGCTCTCGAGGAAGGCGCGGAACGAGCCGGGCCGCCCTTCCTCGGACGGTCCCAGGTCGTAGAAGCCCGGGTCTGCCTCCTCCAAGGGCACGGCCCCCCGGTGGTGGAGCTCGATGCGGCGATGGACCTCGACGCCGTGGCGGAGGGCCGGCGAGGGCCGGCGGGGCAGCCGATCGACTTCGCTCCAATGGAAGCGCTGCGGGCACGACGCAAAGGCGACCAGGCCGGTCACCGAGGTGCGGAAGACAGGCGGTTGGCCGGCATGGTCTCCGGCGGCCGGCAGATCGTCGAGAACCATGGACAACTGGCCGACGGCCTCGTCCCATCCGGACTGCAGGCCGTGATCTGAGGCGAAGCGGGCGGGCCATCCCGGATCTTCGATGGCGGCGCGCAGCGCCGCCCGCCAGCCACCCTGGAACAGGGGGTCGGGCCCGTCGGCCGGGTCGGACGGGAAGCGGAGGCTCTCGGGGGGATCACCCGGATCGGTCACTTGGGCGACGACCTCGACCCCCTCGGTCTCCATGGCCAGCTCGAAGATGCGGCTCGGCTTCTTGGCGGTCTTCTCCGTGAACCAGAAGGCGCCGGTGGCGATGATCTGGACGGCGGCCCTGGTGACGGCGACGTAGGCGGTCCGCCACTCCCCGTCGGCATGGTGTGCCTTGATGAGGGCCTTGCGCTCCTTGGCGTCGTGAGGCAGTGCGGGCAGGTAGGCGGCATCGAGTCGCCGCTCGTAGGGAAGGAACTGCGGGTGGGCGAGCGGGTCTGCGTAGGGATTGCCCGGGGAGGGGAACGTGTTCTGACAGAGCGCCGGAAGGAAGACGACGGGCCATTCCAGACCCTTGGCGCGGTGGACGGTCAGCATGGCGACCGCGTCCTCACCACTGATCCGGGCGGTGTCCAACTCGTCGGCGCCCCGGTCTTCTTGCAGGAGATCGAGATAGTCGAGGAAGGCTTCGAGAGAGGGCCGTCCCTCGAGGGGGCTCCACTCCTCGGCCAGGTCGAGGAACCGGTACAGGTTGAGCCGGGCCGACAGTCGGGCGGCGTCATCGAGTGCCTCCACCTCGGGCCACGCCCCGGTGCGGTCGAGCACGATACGGCACAGTTCGACGAGGCTCACCCCTTGGGCTTCCTCGAGCAGTGAGCGGTAGGTGGCCCGAAACGCCCCGAGCCTGGTGGCGGCCCGCTCACCGAGGCCGGCGCAGTCCTCGAACCGGTCGGCCGCCTCCAGCAGGGCCCATCCCACCCCGCCGGCATCGTCGTCGCCCACTTCTCCATGCCTGGCACGAACCCAGCGAGCGAGCGGAGCGATGTCGCCCATCCCCAGCCGGTAGCCGGTGCCCAGCAGGATGCGCATCAGCGCCGGAGCGTCGTCGGGCCTTCCGAGTATTCGCAGCCAGGCATGCAGGTCGGTCACCTCGGGAATCCCGAGCAGCCCGCCGAGCGAGGCCACTTCGACCGGGACGCCCTGACGCTCCAGGGCCTCCCGGACGAGGCCGATTTGAGCATGCTTGCGGAACAGGATGCCGATGCTCTTCCAGGCGACTCCGTCGTCGTGGAGGCGGCGCACCTCGGCGGCGACCCACCTGGCCTCATCGAGCGAGGTTCGGAACCAACCGGCCCGCACCGCCCCTCGTTCCGCCTCGTCGAGGGCGCGGAGGTCCCCGAGATCGCCGGGCCGGCCGATCTCGCTGCGGACCCGATTGGCCAGGTCGATGACCCGCTTGGTGGAGCGGCGGTTGAGGGTGAGGTGCAGGGTCGCGGCGGGGGTCCCGTCGGCACAGGGAAAGTGCCGGGGGAAGTCGGCGAAGTTCTGCAGCGACGCTCCCCGCCACTCGTAGATCGTCTGGTCGGCATCGCCGACGGCGGTGACCGGGAACCCGGACCCGAACACCGCCCTCAGCATCTGGCGCTGGGCCGGATTGGTGTCCTGGTACTCGTCGAGGAGCACCACCCGGTAGCGGGAGCGGATCCGCTCGGTGATCTCGGGGTGGCCGGTGACCAGGCGGTGGGCGGCGGCGATCAGATCGGCGTAGTCGACGACTCCCAACGCCTGCTTGCTTCGGCGGTACGCGACCAGCGCGGCGGCCATCTCGGCGCGGGCGCTCTCCACGTCGTCGCCGCCGCTTGCCAGGAAGTCGGACGGCTCGAGGAGGTGATCGCCCAGCTGGCCGGCCAGGGCGGCCAGCTCGTCGACCCGGCTCCCCGGCATGGTGAGGTCGATGGCGCAGTGCTCGGCGCTCCCCAGTGCGTCGCGCAGCAGCTGACGGGTGAAGCCCGGTGTGATCACCGTTGCCGAGCGCTCCACACCTACGAAGGGGCCGAACTCCCTGAGCAGGCCGTGGGCAAACCCGTGGTAGGTGGCGACCTCGACCTCGCGACCTTCCTCGGACAGATGGGGGAGGAAGGAGCGGAGTTTGGCCGCCAACTCCTCGGCAGCCTTGTTGGTGAACGTGACGCCGAGGGCCTGCTCGGGCTCGACCATCCCGCTGCGCACCAGGTGCTCGAGGCGCAGCGCCATGGTGGTGGTCTTCCCGGTGCCGGCCCCGGCAGTGACCCGCAACGGCAGCAGCGGGTATTCGATGATGGCGCGTTGCTCGGGGGTGGGGATGATCGTCATCCGAGGTATGCCTCCCTGCCTTCCGGCCACTCGGGGCAGACGGTCCGGACCGGGCAGCGATCGCACTGCCTGCCGGTGACCGGGGTCCAGTCCTCTGCAACGATCCCCTCGGCCGCCTGCTGCATCAGTGCCTCGACCTCGTCGAGGCGTCCCGTGTCGAGGGCGCGGGTGGTGACCGAGACGGACCGGGCGGCGGGGAACCAGAGTTCGGCGGCCCCGGCCCTTCCGAGGCCCGCCAGATGGGGATCCTCCCGGGCGGCGATCACGTAGAACCCGAGTTGGACCGATCTGCCCGCCTCGGCCACCGTGGGCATGGAAGTGCCGGTCTTGTAGTCGACGACCCTGAGCAGAGGGCCCGATGTCTCCTGCTCCTCGACTTCGACCCGATCGATCCGGCCCCGCCACCGGGTGCCGGCGACCTCCATCTCGACGGGGTACTCGACGGCCGCCACCCGTCCGCC
>JAHJML010000185.1 GCA_018821365.1 Actinomycetota bacterium
CCCGCCGCTGGCTGCCGGCACCGGCCGAGGCGCCGGGCACCGCCATGGCCAGGCCGGTGCTGGCCGGCGACGTGGTCCCGGCGGAGTGGCTGTGGGCCTGCACCAGTTGCCTCGCCTGCGACGACGTGTGCCCGTTCGGCATCGAGCACGTCCCCTTCATCGTCCAGATGCGCCGCCACCTGGTAGCCGAGGGCGAGATCGACGCCGGGGTCCAGGATGCCCTCACCTCGGTGATGCGGTACGGCAACGCGGCGGGGAAGTCCCCCCGGATGCGGGCGCGCTGGACCCGGGAGCTTGACTTCGAGATCACGGACGCCCGCACCGAGAAGGTCGAGTACCTCTGGTTCGTGGGCGACTACGCCTCGTTCGACCCGCGGGTGCAGGAACTGACGGCCGCTACCGCCCGGGTGCTGCAGGCCGCCGGCGTCGACTTCGGAATCCTCTACGACGCCGAGCAGAACTCCGGCAACGACGTCCGCCGCCTTGGCGAAGAGGGACTGTTCGAGATGATGCGGGACCACAACCGGGAGGCCCTGGCGGCGGCTGCCGGGTTCGAGACGATCCTCACCACCGATCCACACAGTTACCACGCTCTCGCCGCCGAGTACGGCAACGGGTCGGGTCCCCTCTCGGTGATGCACTACACCGAACTGCTCCAGATGCTGCTCGACGTGGGGGTCATCGAGGTGCTCTCCGGCGGGCCGGCCGTCACCTACCACGACCCCTGCTACCTGGGCAGGTACCACGGGATCTACGAGGCACCGCGCCGGGTTCTGGAGCGGGTGGCGGCCCGGGTGGTGGAGATGCCCCGGTGCCGGGAGTCGGCGTTCTGCTGCGGGGCCGGGGGAGGCAGGATTTGGATGGGAGACCTCCCCGTTACCGGGGAGCGGCCCGCCGAGCTCCGGGTGCGGGAGGCTGCATCGCTGGCAGGGGTCGGGACGCTGGTGACCGCCTGCCCGAAGGACTATGTCATGTTCCAGGACGCGGTCAAGACCACGGGACTCGAGGAGGACCTGGTGATCCGCGATGTCGTCGAACTCGTCGAGGAGGCAATGGCAGCCATGAGCAGGAGCGGTGGATCATGAGCGGACCCAGTCTGAACGGCGACACCCGGATCGGTGTGTATGTCTGCCACTGCGGCACCAACATCGCCGGTCCCATCGACGTCGAGGCGGTGACCGAGTACGCAGCGGGATTACCGGGAGTGGTGGTTGCCCGCGCCTACAAGTACATGTGCTCGGACCCCGGCCAGGAACTGATCACCCACGACATCCTCGAAGAGGGCCTGGACCGGGTGGTGGTCGCCTCCTGCTCCCCCTCCCTGCACGAGGAGACCTTCCGCCGGGCCGTGGCCAAGGGCGGTGTCAATCCCTACCTGTTCCAGATGGTCAACATCCGCGAGCACGGCTCGTGGGTCCACGACGACGTCGAGATGGCGACCGCCAAGGCCAAGGACCTGGTGCGGGCCGGGGTCGCCAGGGTCCGCTTCCACCGTCCCCTGGAGCCCCGCCGGGTGCCGGTCGATGGGTCGGCGATGGTGGTGGGCGGCGGGATCGCCGGCATCCACGCAGCACTGACCCTGGCGAATGCGGGCAAGCACGTGTACCTGGTAGAACGGGAACCGACCATCGGCGGTCACATGGCCCAGTTCGACAAGACCTTCCCGACCCTCGACTGTGCCGCCTGCATCCTCACCCCGAAGATGACCCAGGTGCGCAACCACCCCAACATCACCCTCTGGACGATGGCCGAGGTGGTGGAGGTGGACGGTTTCGTCGGCGCCTACAGGGTCAAGGTGCGCCACGAGCCGCGGTTCATCATCGAGGACGCATGTGTGGGATGCCTGGAGTGCATCGATGTCTGCGTCTTCCGCAACGGGAAGACCCCCGACGAGTTCAACCTGGGCCTCAGCAAGCGGAAGCCGATCTACATCCCCTTCCCGCAGGCGGTGCCCCAGGTGGTGGTGATCGATCCGGAGGCGTGCATCGAGTTCCGGGCCGGGTGCCGCAAGAAGACCTGCGTCGAGGTGTGTGCCGACCGCAATGCGATCGACTTCCAGCAGGTGGCGACGTTCGACGAGGTCGAGGTGGGCACCATCGTGCTGGCCACCGGATTCAAGACCTTCGACGCGGGGCGCATCCCCTACTACGGCTACGGGCGCTACGACAACGTCTACACCGCACTCGAGGTGGAGCGTCTGGTCAATGCGGCGGGACCGACCACCGGCGAGGTCGTGCTCCGCGACGGGCGCACCCCGCAATCGGTGGGGATCATCCACTGCGTCGGCAGTCGGGACGAGAACACCAACACCCATTGCTCGCGGGTGTGCTGCATGTACTCGCTCAAGTTGGCCCACCTGATGAAGGAGAAGACCGGAGCCGAGGTCTACAACTTCTACATCGACATGCGGACCCCCGGCAAGGGCATGGAGGAGTTCTACAACCGGGTCGGATCCGAAGGGGTCCACTTCATCCGCGGCAAGGTTGGCGACGTCTACCCGGAGGCGGGCGACACCGGCCGCCTGGTGCTCCAGGCCGAGGACACCCTGTTGGGCCGGATCCGCAAGATACCGGTGGACATGGTGGTGCTCGCCACCGGCATCGAACCGCAGTCCGATGCCGAGGACGTCAGGCGGCTGTTCAACATCACCTGCTCCGCTGGCGGCTTCTTCATGGAGCGCCACCCCAAGCTGGCCCCGGTGAGCACGTTCACCGACGGGGTGTTCCTGGCCGGGACCTGCCAGGGTCCCCGCGACATCCCCGACACCGTCGCCCAGGCGGGGGCGGCCGCCGCCGAAGCACTGGCGCTGATCGATGCGGGGTCGATCCTCCTGGAGCCCAACACCGCCTTCGTGTCGGCGGAGGACTGCTCGGGGTGCAAGACCTGCATCGGGATGTGCCCGTATCAGGCGATCGCCCACATCGACGGCAAGGCGGTGATCAACGAGGTGCTCTGCAAGGGGTGCGGGACCTGCGTGGCCGCCTGCCCCTCGGGGGCGATTCATCAGAACCTGTTCGACGACGACGAGATCTTCGAGGAGATCCTGGGGGTGTTGATCCATGCCTGAGACCACCACGGACACATCGAGCAACGGCTTCGAGCCGCGGATCGTGGCGTTCTTCTGCAACTGGTGCACGTACCTCGCCGCCGACCTGGCGGGGACCTCCCGCATGAAGTACGCACCCAACGCCAGGGTGATTCGGGTGATGTGCTCGGGGAGGGTCGATCCCCAGTTCGTCCTGGAGGCCCTCGCCAACGGAGCCGACGGCGTGCTCATCGGGGGATGCCACCCCGGCGACTGCCACTACCAGGAGGGCAACTACAAGGCACTGCGGCGGTTCAAGTTGCTGCAGCGCATGGTGGCCGACCTCGGCGTCGAGGAGGAACGGCTGCGCCTCGAGTGGATCTCGGCCGCCGAGGCCGATCGGGTTCGGGTCGTCATGGACGAGATGACCGACCAGTTGCGGAGGCTGGGGCCTTTCCGTCATGAGGAGGCCGTCATGGCCATCGCCGCCCAGCAGCCTCAGGAGGTGCCGGTATGACCGACAAGCCCAAGGTCGCCTTCTACTGGTGTGCGTCCTGCGGGGGATGCGAGGAGGCGGTCGTCGATCTCGCCGAGGAGTTGCTCGGGGTGGCCGCCGCCGTCGACATCGTGTTCTGGCCGGTCGCCCTCGACTTCAAACGGGCCGACGTCGAGGCGATGGAAGACGGGGAGATCCTCGCCACGTTCGTCAACGGAGCGATCCGCACGACCGAGCAGGAGGAGATGGTCCACCTGCTTCGCAAGAAGTCGAAGGTGCTGGTGGCCTTCGGGGCGTGCGCCCAACTCGGCGGCATTCCCGGCCTCGCCAACCTGTGGGATCGGGAGGCCATCTTCGAGCGGGCCTACCTGACCTCCCCGACCACCGAGAACCCGGCCGGGACGGTGCCGCTGACCGACTACGCCGCCAACGGGCACCGGATCCAGTTGCCGGGGTTCTACGACACGGTCATGTCGCTGGATCAAGTCACCCAGGTCGACTACGCGGTTCCTGGGTGCGCTCCGACCCCGAACCTGATCGCCGCCGCGGTGGGAGCCCTGTTGAGCGGGGACCTTCCGCCGCTGGGGACGGTGCTGGCACCCGACGTGGCACTGTGCAGTGAGTGTGACCGGAGGGACACCAAGCCCGAAGACCTCCACATCACGGCGTTCAAGCGGCCCCACGAGATCATCGCCGACGACGAGACCTGCCTGCTGGCGCAGGGGCTTCTGTGCCTGGGCCCGGCCACCCGGGCCGGGTGCGGTGCCCAGTGCATCGGTGCCAACATGCCGTGCACCGGGTGCTTCGGGCCCACCAGTCGGGTCCATGATCAGGGGGCCAAGGCGGCCTCGGCCATCGCCTCGCTGGTCGGCGCCGACGATCCCGCCGAGATCGAGCGGATCCTCGACGGAATCCCCGATCCGATCGGGACCTTCTACCGGTACGGCCTGCCCCATTCACTGATGGTGCGGCGCAGGCAAGACACCGTCGAGACAACGGCCTAGGAGAGGATTGCCATGTCCACGAAGACGAACGGCAACGGGCGGCGGATCACGATCGACCCGATCACCCGCCTCGAGGGTCACGGGAAGATCGAGATCTTCCTCGACGATGTCGGAGAGGTCGAACGGGCCTATTTCCAGATACCCGAACTGCGAGGCTTCGAGCAGTTCGCCGTGGGGCGTCCCGCCGAGGACATGCCCCAGATCACCTCCCGGATCTGCGGGGTCTGCCCCACCGCCCACCACACGGCGGCGACCAAGGCGCTCGATGCGCTGTACGGGGTCGAGCCGCCCCCGGCGGCCCGGGCGATCCGGGAACTGATCTACTCGGCGTTCATGGCCGAGGATCACGCCCTCCACTTCTACTTCCTGGGCGGTCCCGATTTCGTGGTCGGGCCGGATGCCCCCGCCGCAGAGCGCAACGTGCTCGGGGTGGTGGCCAAGGTCGGTGAGGAGGTGGGACTCAAGGTCATCGGCATGCGGCGGCGACTGCGGGAGATCATCACCCTGGCCGGCGGCAAGGTGATCCACCCCGTCTTCGGTCTTCCCGGAGGGGTCTCCCGCCGGATCAAGCCCGAAGAGGCGGAGGGGTTCGCCGCGGTGGCCGCCGAAGCCGTGGAGTTCGCAGGCTTCACGCTCGACGTCTTCCGCGATGTCGTCCTCGGGAACCCGGATTACGTGGAGATGATCACCTCGGATGCCTACACCCATCGCACCCACTACATGGGCCTGGTCGACGACGAGGACCGGGTCAACTTCTACGACGGCACGGTGCGGGTGGTCGGCCCCGACGGGGCCGAGACGGTTCGCTTTACGGCTCGGGAGTACGCCGAGCACGTGGCCGAGCACGTCGAACCGTGGACCTACGTCAAGTTCCCCTACCTGAAGTCGTTCGGGTGGAAGGGCTTCATCGACGGGCCCGACAGCGGCTTGTTCTCGGTGGCACCGCTTGCCCGCCTCAACGCCTCGGCGGGCATGGCGACGCCGCTGGCCCAACAGGCACATGACGAGTTGTTTGCGACCCTGGGCGGCAAGCCGGTCCACCACACCCTGGCGAATCACTGGGCCCGGGTCGTCGAGATGCTGGGGGCGGCCGAACGACTCCAGCAACTCGCCTCCGATCCGGTGCTGATCGATCCCGAGGTGCGGGTGCTGCCGACCCGGAAGCCCACCGAAGGGATGGGCGTGGTCGAGGCACCCCGGGGAACCCTGTTCCATCACTACCAGACCGATGAGAACGGCATCATCACGGCCGCCAACCTGATCGTTGCCACCCAGAACAACGCCGCCCGGATCGCCATGAGCGTCGACAAGGCCGCCAAGGGCCTGATCAGCGCCGGGAAGGTGGACGACGGCATCCTCAACAAGATCGAGATGGCGTTCCGGGCCTACGACCCCTGCCACGCCTGCGCCACCCACTCCCTCCCCGGTGCGATGCCCCTGGTGGTGACCATCCGGGACCAGCAGGGCGAGCAGGTGGCCCGGCTGAGCAGGGACCTCGACGGCCGGGTCACCCGTGGGTGAGCGAGGACGCCGGCGCACCCGGGTGCTGTGCCTCGGCAACGAACTGATCGCAGACGACGGGGTCGGCCCGGCGGTCGCCGCCGAACTGCGCAACCGCGGCGCCGATGTCGATCTGGCCGAATCGGCACTGGACGGACTCGCCCTCCTCGACGATCTGGTGGGGGCCGATCGCCTGGTGGTGGTCGACGCCATTCTCACCGGGAGCACCGCCCCAGGGTCGGTCCGGGTGGTGACCGAGCAGGAGTTGGCGGCAAGCCCGGGGGGGTGGCAGCACGCCCTCGGCCTGTTCGACACCATCCGCCTGGGCAGGGCACTCGGACTCGCCGTCCCCCGGGAGGTGGTGCTGGTGGTGGTCGAGGCCGCCGACCTGGTCTGCGTGGGGGGGCCGTTGACCCCCGAGGTGCGGGGGGCGGTGCCCCGGGTCGCCTCCCTCGTAGAGCAACTGCTGGAGGACGACGCCTGATGGGCCGGTCGGCGGCACCTCGTCGGTGATCGGCGTCCAGGCTGAGCGGTGACGGCGGCCTCGACTCCGATGCGCCGGCAGCCCCCCCGAAGCCCGCATCGGCCGGGCAAGAATCCGACAGAAATCCCTGCTCGGCGCGGGTCCTTCCCATAAGATCACATCAGTGTCATTCGGACCTGCCGGGGATGTGCCGTGGCGCCACTGATGTCAGAGGGACAATCGAGGAGAGCGTGGCGTCGCCGCGTCGCCGACTACATCGTCCGCCAGGTCGACAAGGGTGAATTCGCCCGCTTCGTGGGAATGACGCCCGAGGACCGCCGGGAGATGCTGAAGGTCGCCGAAATCCTCCCCGGCGACATCGACGTAGAGATCTTCGAGGACTCCCGATACCCCGGCCGCACCTATCTCGAAGTGCGGCTTCGCAAGGAGCTCCCGGCCCCCCCGCGTGCCTTCAAGGTGATCTACCCGGACCAGGCGACCGGCTAGCAGCCGGTCGCGTCGGCGGAGCCGGGGCGGGGATTTGAACCCCGGACCTGCTCATTACGAGTGAGCTGCTCTACCCCTGAGCTACCCCGGCGCGGCCCGCATCGTACTCGTCCCCGTCAGGCGTTGGTAACCTGGTCTTCCCCGATACGCGATGCGCACCCCGGGGGGTGGGGTTCCCTTGGCAAACCAAGCCACATTCGAAGCCGACGTCATGGAGTTCGTCCCCCAGTTGTACTCCGCCGCGCTCCGGATGACCCGCAATCCATCCGATGCCGAGGACGTGCTGCAGGAGTCGCTGCTCAAGGCGTTCCGGGGATACGGCACTTTCAAGGCCGGCACCAATCTCAAGGCGTGGCTGTACCGAATCCTCACCAACACCTTCATCAACAAGTACCGCAAGACCGCTCGCCGGCCGGCCGAGGTGGAGCTCGGCGCACTCGAAGACCTGTACCTCTTCAAGCGGATCGGCTCCGACCTGGGCGGGGCCACCCGCAGCGCCGAGGAAGAGGCCCTCGACCTGTTCGTCGATCAGGACATCAAGCGGGCCGTCGAGGACCTCCCCGAGAGCTTCCGCATCCCGGTGATCCTCGCCGACGTCGAGGGATTCTCCTACAAGGAGATCGCCGCCATCATGGATGTGCCGATCGGCACCGTCATGTCCAGGCTCCATCGGGGAAGAAAGGCGCTGCAGCGGGCGTTGTGGAGAACAGCAGAGGAACGCGGACTGACGGAGCCAGGCGCATGAGCCGGTATTGCGAGAAGAGCGCGGCGCTCATGTACTCGTATCTCGACCAGGAGATGACGGTCATTCGCCGCATTCGCATCCGGATGCACCTGCACCGCTGCCCGCCCTGTGCCGACGGATTCCACTTCGAGACCAGACTCAAGGATCGGATCAGAACCGGCTGTCACGACGAACCGCCGGCGGAACTCTACGACCGGCTGCGAACGTTCCTGCAGCAACACGGCGCCAGCGGTGAATCCCGCTAGAGTGCCGTGCTCGCCCTTGGAGGCAGATATGTCCGACATCATGCGAGGCAACCGCATCAAAGGAAAGCTCCGGGCGCCCAAGGCGCACGAAGGCGAACGCCGTTGCGCCGAGAAGGGCTGCAACACCTTGCTTTCGCGCTACAACAATCGGGACCACTGCTACGCCCACGCCCCGACCAAGTTCCCCCGGTTGCGAGGCCGGGTCGCTCCCGAGTCCTGAGCGCCGCGTCGGTGGCGAGGTGACGGTATCCTCCCGCCCGTGACACGCCGTCCGGTTCGGAT
Source organism: Actinomycetota bacterium (assembly GCA_018821365.1). Classification (GTDB taxonomy): domain Bacteria; phylum Actinomycetota; class Acidimicrobiia; order Spongiisociales; family UBA11373; genus JAHJML01. The sequence continues at coordinate 8,268 of JAHJML010000185.1, forward strand.
ACTGCTTGCCCTGGGGATCGTCTCCGCCATCGCACTCGCCACTGCCGGCATGTCGTATGCCCAGGAACAGGGCGACACCCCCTCGACCACCGCCGGCTTCGAAGACGGCCGGGAACCGGCGGTCGTCATCTCGGATGGATCGGCCGTTGTCGACGATCCCGCCTGGACCTTCCGCTACCTGGTTCCCACGCTGCTGGTGGTCACCGGGGCGGCGGTGCTGGGGGTCTTCGTCTGGTACGGGTTCGGCGTCAAGGGCCGGTACCGGGTCACCCGGTGAGCGGCATCCACTGGCCGTTGGCGGAGAAGGTGGCCCGCCGGATGGCCGGGGCTCATCCCCTCGAGGGGACCTACCACGATGCGCTGTTTGCTCGCCGCGCTCCCGACATGGTGGAGCGGGCGGCCGGCCTGGTGGCCGAGGAGACCGGTCTGGCCTGGTCCGGGATACCCTCGGTTGCCGTGGTGTCCCGGGTCGAGTGGGCCGGGGCCAACCTGGGTGCGTTCGCCAGGATGCTGGCACCGGCGGAGGAGCGTCTCGCCCTCAAGGGTGGGCTCGGCAAGCGCCTGGCGGCGCGGCTGATGGGTGCCGAGGTGGGGGCGTTGGTGGGGGTTCTCTCCCGCAAGGTGCTCGGCCAGTACGAACTGGTGCTCCCAGCCGACGGCGACCGCTCGGGGGACACGATCCTCTTCGTGGGGGGCAACGTGCTGGCCATGGAGCGCCTCTACGAGTTCCGGCCCGACGAGTTCCGATTCTGGGTGGCGCTCCACGAGTGCACGCATCGTCTCCAATTCGTCGGCGTCCCCTGGATGCAGGACTACTTCATGTCGCTGGTCCGCGACCTCATCGAGGCATCGGTGCCGGCGGATGACGGGCCCGGCCGCCTGTCCGAATGGCGGGAGGCGGCCAGAGCCGGCAAGCCGCTGATGGATGATTCGGGGTTGCTCGGGTTGCTGGCGACTCCGGCCCAACGCCGGCTCATCGACAGGATGCAGGCACTGATGTCGCTGCTCGAGGGCCATGGGCACGTGGTGATGGACCGGATCGGCGCCCGGGAGTTGGTGACCCAGGATCGGATGTCCCGGGTGCTCAAGTCCCGCCGCCAGGATCCCAGGACCAAGGCGCTCCTCCGCCTGACCGGCCTCGAGATGAAGATGAAGCAGTACGAACTGGGGGAGCGCTTCATCGAGGGGGTGGAGCGCCACGCCGGCTTCTCCGCACTCGACCGGGTGTGGGAGGGGCCCGAGCACCTGCCGACCCTCGAGGAGATCTCCGCGCCGCAGCGGTGGCTGGAGCGGGTCGCCTGACCTCCTCCGCCGCCTCACTGCTGGAGCGGGTGGGCGGCGGCTTCCCGTCCGGCCCGATCGCCGTCGCCCTCAGCGGCGGCGCCGACAGTGCGGTGTGCGCCTGGGCGGCGATGGCGGCGGGGCGGCAGGTGCGGGCCATCACCGCGGATCACGGCCTGCCCGAATCGGCCGCCCTGGTGGCGGCTGCCGTCGAGATCTCGGCGATGCTCGGACTCGATCATCGGGTGGTGGCGGCCGGTTGCGACGACACCTCGGAGGCCGGGCTCCGGGTCGCCCGCTATGCGGCCCTGGAGGCCGCCGCCGCCCCCGGGGAGTCCCTGGTGAGCGGCCACACCGCCGACGATCAGGCCGAGACCACCCTGGGCAACCTGCTGCGGGGCGCCGGGGCTCTCGGTCTGGCCGGCATCCCTTCCCGGCGGGGCCGGTGGCACCGTCCGCTGCTTGGAGAGAGCCGGGCGGTCGTCCGGGAGGCTGCCGTCGAGTTGGGGCTCCCCTTTGCCGATGATCCCGGCAATCTCGATGTGCGGATACGGCGCAGCCGCATCCGCACCGAGGTCATCCCCTACCTCGAACAGTTCAACCCGTCGCTGCGCCCTGCCCTGGTTCGAACGGCGCAACTCTCTGCCGACGACGAGGCCGCCCTGGAGGGGAGGGCATCTGCGGTGCCGATCGGGTGGGCCGCCGGGGAGGTTCGGATGGCGGCCGCCGCCCTGGCGGCGGTCCCCAAGGCGGTGGCATCCCGGGCGGTGCGCCGCGGTCTGCGGATGCTGCTCGATCCCTATGCAGGCGATCTCAGCGATGTGATCGCGGTGCTCTCCGTCGCAGCCGGGGAGGCCCCGGCCGCTTCGATCTCCACCGGACTGGTGGCCGCCCGGGAGGGTCCCTGGGTGACGATCTTCGAACCGGGCGCCCTTCCACCCCCGCTGGAGGCGGTGCTCCCGGTACCCGGCGACGTGCGCTTCGGGCGCTGGGTGATCGAGGCCGATCGGGTGGAGGCTGCTCCGCTCCCTCCACTCAGCCGAAGGGTGCTGGCGCTGCCCTCCGATCACGGGAGATTGCTGGTGCGAGCCGCCCGATCCGGCGACACGATCGCCATGGGGGAGGGGTCCAAGTCGGTTGCCGAGGCGCTGCGGGAGGCGGGGGTGCCCGCCCGATTGAGGGTGGTGTGGCCGGTGGTCACCGAGGCTGGGAGAATGGTCTGGGTGATCGGGTCCCGTCATGCCGCCGGGGCGGCGGCCGAGGCGGGCCGACCGGCCACCGTCCTGCGAGTGAGAGAGGCCAAGTGAGACACCGGACGCTGGTATCCGCAGAGCAGATCCAGGCGCGATTCGCCGAGATGGGCGCCGAGATCACGGCCGACTACCAGGGCAAGGATCTGCTGCTGGTAGCGGTCCTCAAAGGGGCGTTCATGTCCTTGGCCGACCTTTCCCGCCACATCGCCCTCCCCGTCGACATGGACTTCATGGCGGTCTCCTCGTACGGCGACGCCACCAAGACCTCCGGGGTGGTCCGCATCCTCAAGGATCTCGATCATGAGATTGCCGGCCGTCACGTCCTGATCGTCGAGGACATCGTCGACTCGGGCCTGACGCTGTCCTACCTGCTCCGCAACCTCGAGGTGCGCGCCCCCGCCTCGCTGGAAGTGGCCACCCTGCTGCGCAAGCCGGGCCTTCAGAAGGTGGATGTGGACATCAAGTACGTCGGTTTCGAGATACCGCCGGACTTCGTGATCGGCTACGGCCTGGACTACTACGGGCAGTACCGCAACCTCCCCTACGTGGCCGTCCTCGAGGAGGAGTAGCCCTCAATCTCGGCCGCAATCGTCCGATGCGGTAGGAACAACCCGGCGGCATAAGCCGGTGGCCTGGATACGATGGCCCGCGTCGCCGCAAGCCGCCGACCGACCCTGGAGGAATAGGTGAGCCGAACGGCCCGCACGGTGCTGATCTATCTGGTCGTGATCACGGTGGCGATCATGGCCGTCAACTCCTTCGTGAGCACCGCAACCGCGCCCGAGCAACTCTCGCTCGATCGTCTCGGAAGCCTGATGGCGGCCGGCCAGGTGGAATCGGTGGTCATCAAGGAGAAATCCAACGTCGTCGTCGGCGAACTCGTCTCGGGTGTGCTCGACGGCGGGGCGACCAATTTCGAGACGCCGTACCCCGACGACTACGAGGGCGAACTGACCGCGCGGCTGCTCGGCACCGTCGCCGACGTCCAGGTCGACGTCGAGAAGGCCTCGTTCTGGCAGGTGATCCTGGGCACGTTCCTCCCCTACGCGCTCATCTTCGGGGTCTTCATCTTCATCCTGATGCGGATGCAGGGTGGCGGCAACCGCGTCATGTCGTTCGGCAAGGCCAGGGCCAAGCAGGTCAGCCGGGATCAGCCCAAGGTCACCTTCAAGGACGTGGCCGGCCTCGAGGAGGCCGTCGAGGAGTTGCAGGAGATAAAGGAGTTCCTCGCCAAGCCGCAGAAGTTCAGGGCGATGGGCGCCAAGATCCCCAAGGGCGTGCTGTTGTTCGGCCCACCCGGCACCGGGAAGACCTTGCTCGCCAGGGCGGTCGCCGGTGAGGCGGGCGTCCCCTTCTTCTCGATCTCCGGTTCGGATTTCGTGGAGATGTTCGTCGGCGTCGGCGCCAGTCGGGTGCGCGATCTGTTCGAGCAGGCCAAGGCGCAGGCGCCGGCCATCATCTTCGTCGACGAGATCGATGCGGTGGGGCGGCATCGGGGAGCGGGCCTGGGCGGGGGCCACGACGAGCGGGAGCAGACCCTCAACCAGTTGCTCGTCGAGATGGACGGCTTCGACGTCAACACCGGAGTCATCCTCATCGCGGGCACCAACCGCCCCGACATCCTCGACCCGGCACTGCTCCGCCCCGGCCGTTTCGACCGCCAGATCATGGTGGACCGGCCCGACCTGAAGGGCCGGGAGGCCATCCTCAGGGTGCATGCCAAGGGCAAGCCGCTGGCGGAAGGGATCGACCTCGCCGTGCTGGCCAGGCAGACCCCGGGGTTCACCGGAGCCGACCTCGCCAACCTCATCAACGAGTCCGCTCTGCTGGCAGCCAGGTTCGGGAGGAGCGAGATCGGCCAGGATGAACTCGAAGAGGCGGTCAGCCGGGTCATCGCAGGCCCGGAGCGCCGCAGCATGATCATCACCGACGAGGACAAGCGGATCACCGCCTACCACGAGGGCGGCCACGCCCTGGTGGGGTTCGCCCTCCCGAATGCGGATCCGGTCCACAAGGCGACGATCATTCCCCGGGGCCGTTCGCTGGGGCACACCCTCTCGCTCCCGACCGAGGAGCGGCTCTACATGCGGCGGTCCGAGATGGTCGACAAGCTGGCCATGATGCTGGGCGGGAGGACCGCCGAGGAAATCGTGTTCATCGACCCCACCGCCGGAGCCACCAGCGACATCAAGCAGGCCACCGAACTCGCCAGGCGGATGGTGATGGAGTGGGGGATGAGCGACCGGCTCGGGCCGATGAAGTACGGCGAGCCCCAGGGGGAGGTGTTCCTGGGCCGCGACTACGCCCATCAGCGGGATTTCAGCGACGAGGTCGCCTCCATCATCGACGAGGAGATCCGTCTGCTGATCACTCGTGCCCACGACGAAGCGAGGGCGATCCTCTCCAAGCACCGGGAGGCGCTGGACCGTCTCGCCGCAGCCCTCATCGAGAGGGAGACCCTCGACGAGAGCGAGATCCGCGCGGTCCTCCACGACGTCGCCAAGTGGCAGCATGTCCCCAACGGGACGATGCGGATTCAGGAGCCGGAGGCCAACGGTTCTCAGGCTCAGGGGATCGCGGCGTCGCTGAGCGAGGAACACCACGATCGCTGACCCCGCCCGTCCCGCTCGCTGGGCGGTCGGCGGCGGCCGCCGGTTCGACCTTGCGGATCACACCCTCGTCATGGGGATCGTCAACGTGACCCCCGACTCCTTCTCCGACGGGGGAAGGTTCCTGGCCCACGATGCCGCCATTGCCCACGGCCTGGCGATGACCGAGGCAGGCGCCGATCTCGTGGACGTGGGCGGGGAGTCGACCCGGCCCGGGGCGGCCGAGGTCGGCACCGACATCGAGATCGATCGGGTGGTCCCGGTGGTGCGGGCGCTCGCCGAACGGGAGGTGCTGGTGTCCATCGACACCAGCAAGGCCGAAGTCGCCGCCGCCGCCCTCGCCGCCGGAGCGGTGGTGGTGAACGACGTGACCGCACTCGGAGACCCCGGGATGGCGGACCTGGTCGCCGCCGCCGGCGCCGGCGTGATCCTGATGCACATGCTCGGCTCGCCGCGCACCATGCAGGCCGACCCGCACTATGTCGACGTGGTGGCAGAGGTGCGGGACTTCCTGGTGGCGCGGGCGGAGCGGGCCGAAGGCGCCGGGATACCCCGGGAGGCGATCTGCATCGATCCCGGCATCGGATTCGGCAAGAACCTCGACCACAACCTGGCCCTGTTGGCCAACGTCCCCGCCCTGGCCGCCGCCGGCTACCCGGTGGTGATGGGAGCGTCGCGCAAGTCGTGGATGACCCACCTGCTCGGTGATCTGAGCCCTGAGGAGCGGGATCCGGTGACCGCCGTCGCCCATGCCCTGGCCATCGCAGGCGGCGCCTCGATGATCCGTGTGCACGATGTGGTCATGGGGCTACGTTCGGCGCGCACCACAGACGCTATCGTTCGATCCTTCGCATAAAGGTCTCCGAGATGATGACCGGCCTCGAGCCGCGGGAGTTCACCTGGGTGATCGCCCGGCGCCTTGCCGTGTCCGAACGGATCGGGGGGCGGGGGTTCCAGCACCGGCGGGTGCGGCGCGAGGAGGAGATCGCCTGGCTCAAACACCACGGGGTCAACTCGGTGCTCTCCCTGCTCGAGAGCAACCAGAACCTCGCCTCGTATGAGGGAGCCGGGCTCACCTTCGCCCACCAGCCGCTCGAGGACCTGGAGGCGGGATCCGTCGCCGCCGTGTTCGAGAAGATCCATTCCATGCTCGAGGTTCGGGGCACCGTCTTGCTGGTCCACCGCGACACCATCGACGATGCCATGGCCGGAATCCTGGCCGGGTACCTGGTCTACTCCGGCCTGATCAAGGACCCGATCATCGCCACTGCAGCCATCCAGGAGATCCTCAAGCGGCCCCTCGGGCCGGTGGGCCGGGCGGTGATCCCCATCGGAGTGGGCACCTGACCACCCGCGTCGCCGTCGGTCTCGGTTCGAATCTGGGCGATCGCAGGGAGAGCCTGATCGCGGCCGTCACCGGTCTGTCGAGGCTGGGGGTGGTCGTTGCGGTGAGCCCCCTGTACGAGACGGCTCCGGTCGGCGGGCCGGACCAGGGCCCCTACCTGAACGCGGTGGTGGTGCTCGACACGCCTCTCGACGCCGCCGCCCTGCTCGAGGAGTGCCTGGCCATCGAGCGGAGCCGGGGCAGGGAGCGGCGGGAGCGCTGGGGTGCCCGTACCCTGGATCTCGATATACTGCTGTACGGCGATGCGGTGCTGGACGGCCCCGGCCTCCGGGTGCCCCACCCGCGGCTCGGGGAGCGCCGCTTCGTGCTGCAACCGCTGCTCGACGCCTGGCCCGACGCCACCCTGCCCGATGGGACCGCCTTGGCCACCCTGCTCGGCGGGGTCGCCGGCCAGCAGGTGACCCGACTCCCCGGGGAGCAATGGTGGGAGACCGGGGCAGCCGCCGAGGTCCTCGAGACCCCGCCCATCGAAGTCTCCGCCGACGAGGCGGCGGCCCTGGCCCTCGCCGTGTTCGGGATCGGCGGCGAGGCAACGCCCCTGACGGGGGAGAGGGATCGCAACTTCCTGCTGGTGACCGATCGGGGCCGGTTCTCACTCAAGGTCGCCAATCCCTCCCAGGACCCGGCGTTGCTCGACATGCAGCAGGCCGCCCTCGAGTACCTGGCCGGGGCCGACCCGGGCCTCCCCATCCCCCGGGTGGTCCCCGCCTCCGATGGCGCCGCGGTGGCTTGGGCCGAGGTGGGCGGCACCCCGGTCCTGGTGCGGATGGTGACCTATCTCGATGGCGATCCTCTGCCGGACGGGCACTCGACCCCCGCCTGCCGCGACTCCCTGGCGGCCCTGTTGGCGCGGCTCGACGCCGCCCTGCTCGGCTTCTCCCATCCGGGCGGTTCCCGGGCCAACCCGTGGGACCTCACGCGACTTCCCCTGTTGCGGGAGCGAACCGGTCATCTCCCCGCCGGGCGGCGGAGCGCCATCGTCACCGAGATCGATCGTTTTGAGGCCATCGTCCTGCCGGCGCTCGGCTCGGTCCGGTGGCAGATGATCCACGCCGACGCCAACCCGGCCAACCTGCTGACCGAACCGGGGAATCCGGACCGGATGGCGGGGATCGTCGACTTCGGCGACCTGGGGGAGGGACCCCTGGTCGCCGAGATTGCCATCGCGGCCGCCTACCAGTGCCTCGGCCGCACCGACCCTACCGTGGTGGTGGCGGATCTGACCACGGCCTACCACCGTCACCTTCCGCTGCGTTCTGAGGAGATCGCCCTGGTCCCGGCGCTGGTGGTGGCCCGGCTGGTCCAGTCCCACACGATCTCGGCGTGGCGGGCATCGCTCCATCCCGGGAACCGGGATTACATCCTCATCCATGCCGAGCCGGTCTGGGAGGCGCTGGGGAGGATGCTGGTGCTGCCCGAGGGATGGCTGCTGCGGGAGGTGGCCGGGTGACTCTCGACGATGTGCTGGCCAGGCGCCGGGTGGTCATGCCGGGGATGCGGCTGGCCTATCGGGAGCCGCTGCGGATCGTCTCCGGCGAGGGGGTGTGGCTGACCGACGCCGGCGGGGACCGCTACCTGGACGCTTACAACAACGTCGCCCACGTCGGCCACGGACGGCCCGAGGTGGTCGAAGCGATTGCACGGCAGGCCGCCGTGCTCAACACCAACACCCGATACCTGGTTGATGGGGTCGTCGCCTATGCCGAGCGGATCGCCCGGCTGCTGCCCGATCCCCTCGAGGTGGTCTGGTTCGCCAACTCCGGCAGCGAGGCCAACGACCTGGCCTGGCGGATCGCCCGCACCGTCACCGAGCGGGAGGGGATGATCGTCACCAGGAACGCCTACCACGGCTCCACCCATCTCACCATGGCGACGTCTCCGGAGGAGTTGGGCCACGACCGCCTGCCCCCCTGGGTGGCCACCATCGGTCCTCCGGTGGCCGGGTCGGAGCCGGGGGTCGAAGCGGCGGTGGCCCGGCTGGCGGCGGCCGGGCATCTCCCCGCCGCCCTTGCCTGCGACACGGTCTTTTCGAGCGACGGGATCTTCGAGCCGCCGGCCGGGTGGCTGGCGGCGGCGGCCGGGGAGGTCAGGACGGCGGGGGGCCTGTTCGTCGCCGACGAGGTCCAGGCCGGTTTCGGCCGGGTCGGTCCCCGCTTGTGGGGGTTCGCCGGCCACGGGGTGGTGCCCGACATCGTCACGCTCGGCAAGCCGATGGGCAACGGCCACCCCCTCGCCGCGGTGGTGACCACCCGGCGGATCGCCGATGCGTTCCGGGCGGACGGCTACTACTTCTCGACGTTCGCCGGGAATCCGGTGGCGGCGGCCGCCGGGATGGCAGTGCTCGACGTGATGGAGGGCGACGGCCTCCCCGCCCGGGCCTCCCGGGTCGGCGCTCTCCTCCATCGGGAACTCGCCGGGAGGCATCCGTCGATCCGCGAGGTGCGCGGCCCCGGGTCGTTCGTCGGGGTCGATCTGGGCACCGGCCGACTGGCGCAGGAGGTCATGGAGGGGATGCGGGCCCGCCGGGTGCTGGTGGGGCGCACCGGCGGGGGCGGAGAGGTCCTCAAGATCCGCCCGCCCCTGGTGTTCGGCGAGGAGCACGCCGGATTGCTGCTGGCCGCTTTCGACGGTGCCCTCGGGGATCAGACCTCGGGGTCGGGATCGTCTTCCTCGGTGTAGACCGGGCGCTGGTATCGAGGGTCGTCGGAGACCTGGCGGTCGAGGGTCAGGAACACCCACCCGATGGCGCCGACCAGCAGCGTGGCTCCCAGGACGATGAACATCTTCCGCTGGTTGTCGGTGCCGAGCCTTCCCGGCCAGTACAGGATCACCACCCCGGCGAGGACGACCCAGGCCGCCCCCAGGTATCTGCGGAACCCGCCGATCCGCTCGGAGAACCGATGCATCGTCATGTCGCCCACCCGGTCACCCCGTCGCTCATCAGCGCCTCCATAGGTTGCGGCTCCTTCCCGTGCTCTTGGTCGGTCGTTGTGGTCTAGCCGAAGCCCCTGGCGTCCTGCTTGAGGGCGGTGTCCACCCCGACCGCCGAGGCAAAGGCGAGGGTCCGCAGCGGGCCCTGCAGCGAGGGGCTGATGTCCAGCAGGTAGTCGTCGGCGGTGGTGAAGATGGTCTTGGCCAACCCCTCCCACGTCTTGGTGATCCTGCCGACTTCCTGCTCCATCGCATCGACGATGGCGAAGTTCCACGCCCGCCAGTTCTCGGCCCGGATCTCGCCGACCTTCTGGCCCATGCTGTCGTGGAGGCCGAAGCGAATCTTGCCGATCATGTTCTGCTGGCGGATCTCGCCGACGGGGGCGCCGGGGCCGTCGAGGACCTGGACGGTCGACTTCATGATCTTGCGGGGTCGCACCAGTTCGAGGACCTTGCTGCCGTCGGCGTCGTAGGCCGCCAGTTTGTGGGTCATGAACTGGTCGAGCGACGAGACGAACCTGGCCACCTTCTTGAGGGTCGACTGGCCCTCCTGGCGGATGACGCCGATCTCGTTGCCCTGCTCGTCCCGGATCTTGTATTCGTTGACCAACTCGATGAGCTTGGCCTTCTGGTTGATGATGATGCGGTTGTGTTCTAGGAGTCCCATGCGGCAAAGGTAGCCGCCCGGGGGGGCGCCCGCCCGGCTACCGGGGAAGGGATCCCGGCCGTACACTGCGGACGTCCCGGTACCCGATGGGACTGGAGTCGATGTGAAACTGCTGCTGGCCGGCCCCGGGCGGGCCGGGCGCTCCCTGTTCCTGCGGGCGGCCGCCGCCGGCCACGAGATCACCGGGGTGGCCGGGCGGGACCCGGCGGGGGCTGCCGAGGCCGCACTCGCCCTCGGCACCACGGCTCTCGAATGGGACGCCCCCCTCCCGCCGAGCGACCTGTTGGTGATCGCGGTGCGCGATGACGCCATCGGCGAGGTGGCCGCCCACCTGGCCCCGCTTGCCGGTGAGATCGAGGCCGCCGTCCACCTCTCCGGCCTCACCCCGGTGGCCGTCCTCGCTCCGCTCGGCGGCGTCTGCGCCATCGGCTCGCTCCATCCCCTGCAGACCCTTCCCGATCCGGCGGTGGGGGCGGCCCGGCTGGAGGGTGCCTGGATGGCGATCACCAGCGACGACAACCTGCTGTCCGACGCGCTCTTCGGACTGGCGCGGTCGATGGGCGCCCATCCCTTCGAACTCCCCGACGCCGCCAAGGCGCTCTACCACGCCGCCGCCGCCGCCGCAGCCAACTACCCGTTGGCGGCGCTGGCGATGTCCCGCAGGCTCTTCGAGGCGGCCGGGGTTCCCTTCGAGGCCGCCGCGCCTCTGGTGCGGGCGGTGGTCGACAACGCCTTCGCATTGGGGCCGGAGGCCGCCCTCACCGGGCCGATCGTCCGGGGCGACGTCGGCACGGTGGCAGCACAGCGGGCCGCTGTCGAAGCCGCGGTTCCCGAATTGGCCGAGGACTTCCTGGCATTCGGGAGGGCGGTGGCCAGGGTGGCGGGCACGACCGACCGATTCGGCGAGGTGCTCCGGTGAGGGTTGTGGGGACCTTCGCCGGGGCCCGTTCGCTGCGGGCGGGCATCACCGGCCTGGTCCCGACCATGGGCTATCTGCACGAGGGGCACCTGAGCCTGGTGGGGATCGCCCGTGAGCGGTCCGACACGGTGATGGCCAGTCTCTTTGTCAACCCGTTGCAGTTCGACGACCCCTCCGACCTCGACCGGTATCCCCGCGACTTCGATCGCGATGCCGCCCTGCTCGAATTGGCGGGGTGCGACGTGCTGTTCGCCCCGCCGGCCGCCGAGGTGTACCCGGCCCCGCCGCTCGCCAGGGTGGTGGTGTCCGGCCTCACCGACACCATGGAGGGCCCCCGGCGGCCCGGCCACTTCGACGGTGTCGTCACCGTGGTCGCCAAACTGCTCGGCGGCCTCCAACCCGATCTCGCCGTGTTCGGCCGCAAGGATGCCCAGCAGTTGGTGGTGGTGGCCAGGTTGGCGGCCGATCTCTCGATGCCGGTCGAGGTGATCGGGGGGCCGACGATTCGCGAGGCGGACGGATTGGCCCTGTCGAGCCGTAACGTGTTCCTCTCCGGGGAGGAACGGCGAGCCGCCCTCGGCATCTCCCGGGGATTGATGGCGGCCGCCGATGCCGCCGAAGCGGGGGAGCGCAGCGGGGCGGCGCTCGAGGGCCTGGTGATCGAGGAGATGAGCCGCCAGGCGCTCGACATCGAGTATGCCGAGTTGGCCGATGCGGCCGACACCGCCCGGCTGCTCGTATTGGACCGGCCCGCCTTCCTGGCGGTGGCCGCCGGGTCCGGGCGGACCCGGCTGATCGACAACGTGTGGCTGAAACCGGATGGGACGGCCGATCGCGGCGCCCGTCTCGGCCGGCCGTCGGTGCTCTACGGAGGAGGCGACTGATGCTGGTGACCATCGATGTCGGCAACACCCAGACGGTGATGGGCCTGTTCGACGGCGACGACCTCGTCGACCAGTGGCGGCTCTCCACCGTGCGGGAGCGCACCGCCGACGAGTACCGGTTGTTCTTCGAGGGCTTGCTGCGTCAGGATGGCCATCGCCTGGATCGAGTTGGGGGAGTCGCCCTCTCCTCGGTGGTGCCGGAGGCCAAGGAGGCGCTGACCGCCATGGCGCACGAGATGGTCGATGGCCCGGTGCTGGTGATCGGCCCCGGCGTCAAGACCGGGATGGCCATCAACATCGACTCGCCGCGGGAGGTGGGGGCCGACCGGGTGGTGAATGCGGTCGCCGCCCAGGCCCGCTACGGCACCCCGGTCATCAGCGTCGACTTCGGGACCTCCACCAACTTCGACGTCGTCGACGCCGACGGCGCCTACATCGGGGGTTCGATCGCACCGGGCTTGGCGGTCTCCGAGGACGCTCTCATCGCGGCGACCGCCGCGCTGCGCCGGGTCGAGATCGTCGAGCCGCGGGCGGCGATCGGGCGCAGCACCGTCGAGGCCATGCAGAGCGGGCTGATCTACGGCCACGCCGGCCTGGTGGACGGGATCATGGAGCGGCTCGCCCTCGAGGTCGGCGGCAACCCGGCCCGGGTCGCCACCGGGGGGTTGGCCTCTACCATCGTGCCCCACTGCCGCTCGGTCGAGATCGTCGACGACCGTCTGACCCTCGATGGGCTGCGGCTGATCTTCGAGAGGAACATGGGGGACGAGGCATGAGCGAGCACGAGGACACCGCAGGTCTCGAGGACCACCGACTGACCGCGGTCCGCCTCGCCAAGGTCGAGGCGATCCGGGCGGCCGGGGGTGACCCCTACCCGCCCAACTTCGGGCCCAACGCCACCGCCGCCGGGATCGCCGAGGCCCACGGTGACCTCGCCGACGGTGAGGAGAGCGGTGTCGAGGTGGTGGTGGCGGGCCGATTGATGGGCCTCCGCCACGTCGGCAAGCTCGCCTTCGGGGTGCTCCAGGACGGGTCGGGCCGCATCCAGTTGTTCTCCGTCGCCACCCGCCTCGGGAGCCGTTTCGACGACTTCACCGACCTCGACCTCGGGGATCTGGTCGGCGCCCGGGGCGAGGTCATCAAGACCAAGCGGGGCGAGTTGAGCGTCCGGGTGGACGAGTTCACCCTGCTGGCCAAGGCCCTTCGCCCGCTCCCGGAGAAGTGGCACGGACTGCAGGACGTCGAGAAGCGCTACCGGCAGCGGTACCTCGACCTGATCGTCAACGAGGACGCCCGGGCGATCCTGGGGGCCCGCAGCACCACCATCGCCGCCCTGCGGGACTCCTTCGAGCGGCGTGGCTTCATCGAGGTGGAGACCCCGGTGCTGCAGCCGATCGCCAGTGGGGCGATGGCCAAGCCCTTCGAGACCCACCACAACGCCCTCGACACGGACATGTACCTGCGGATCGCCGTGGAGTTGTACCTCAAGCGCCTCATCATCGGCGGGGTGGATCGGGTCTTCGAGATCGCCAGGACCTTCCGCAACGAAGGGGTCTCGCCCCGCCACAACCCCGAGTTCACGATGCTGGAGTCCTATCAGGCCTATGCCGACTACTACGACGTCATGGACCTGATCGAGGGTGTCATCGGGGAGGTGGCGCTCGCCGTCTGTGCGACCACCGACCTCACCTACCAGGGCCGGCCGATGCCGCTGGGCGGCCCCTGGCCCCGCCTCGGGTACGTCGATGCGGCGGCCGCCGCCACCGGCATCGACTGGGACCTGGGGATGCCGCCGGCCGATGCCCGCAAGGCGGCCTCCGGTCTCGGCCTCGAGATCGACGACGCCTGGGGGGTGGGCAAGATCGTTGCCGAGGTGTTCGAGGAGCACGTCGAGCCGACCCTGTGGGAGCCCACCATCGTCATGGACTTCCCGGTCGAGATCTCGCCCCTCGCCCGCCGCCACCGCGACGACCCCCACAAGGCCGAACGGTTTGAGGTGATCGCCGCCGGTCGGGAACTGGCCAACGCCTTCTCCGAGCTCAACGACCCGGTCGACCAGCGCCGCCGTTTCGAGGCCCAGTTGGAGGCGAGGGCCGCCGGCGACGACGAGGCCCATCCGATGGACGAGGACTTCCTGCGGGCACTGGAGCACGGCATGCCCCCCACCGGCGGCCTCGGCATCGGCGTCGACCGCCTGGTGATGCTGCTGACCGACCAGGCCAGCATCCGCGAGGTCATCCTCTTCCCCGCAATGCGTCCCGAGAGCTAGGGACCGCGTGAAATGAGAGTGAGGCAGCAATACCAGTGCTACCGGTACGACGACTTGAACCGGTTGACCCGGGCGTTCACCGACAACGACCCGGGATGCGCCACCCCCGACACCGGGATCGGTGACGGCGGCTACAACCACATCTACCGCTACAGCGCCGGAGGCAACATCACCCGCCTCGGGCCGGTCACCGACTACACCTACGGGACCCGCAACGACTACGGCACCGGTGACGCCGGACCCCACGCCGTCACGGTCGCCGGTGGCATCGACTACACCTACGACGACGCCGGGAACCTCACCGAAGCCGAAGACGGCGCCGTCACCGTCGCCGCCTACTCCTACAACCATCGGCAACAACTCACCGCCGTCGATCTCCCCAACACCAGCGATGACCTGGCGATGGTCTACGACGCCGACGGCAACCGGGTCACCCGCACCCAAGGCTCAACCACCGTCACCTACATCGGCGACCTCTACGAAGTCATCGACGACAACGGCACCACCACCTACCTGACCCACTACTACTTCGCCGGTGACCACATCGCGGTACGCACCGTCCAAGGGGCCACCAGCACCTTGACCTACCAGTTCGCCGACCAACTCGGATCGGTCGCCACCACCTACCAGGCCGGAACCGCCGGCGGCACCTACCGCAACTACCACTACTACCACCCCTACGGGACCCCCCG
>JAHJML010000186.1 GCA_018821365.1 Actinomycetota bacterium
TCACATTCGGATTCGACTCCGCCAACACCCGCGTAATCGCAGCAGTCAACGTCGTCTTCCCATGATCAATATGACCCATCGTCCCCACATTCAAATGAGGCTTCGTCCGCTCAAACTTCGCCTTACCCATCAGGCTCTCCTGGTCGTGTCGATATTTCGTTCGTGCGTAGCGGCGGGTGGAATCGAACCACCGACTACCCGATTATGAGCCGGGTGCTCTGCCTCTGAGCTACGCCGCCTGGTCGCGGCATGCGGCCGCGGACGGCGCCAGGCGCCGTCCGAGCCCCCTCGCGGAATCGAACCGCGGACCCCTTCCTTACCATGGAAGTGCTCTACCGCTGAGCTAAGGGGGCCAGGGGGTGCAGATTACCGCACCCGGTGGGGGGAGAAGGATTTGAACCTCCGTAGGCGTAGCCGGCAGATTTACAGTCTGCTCCCTTTGGCCGCTCGGGCATCCCCCCGAGGCTCCTCAGAGCGGCAGCAATCATACCGCCTGTGGGAAGGCTCCGGCACCCGGCAGGATTCGGCGCCCCCAAGCCGGCCATCGCATCGACGGACGCCCGCCCAACGGCTTCGGGGACGTCCCTCCGGCTAGCGGATTCCGCCCGCCATCTCGGAGAGACGGTCGATCCGCTCCGAAATCGGCGGGTGGGTGGAGAACCACCGGCTGATGGTGCCCATGCCTCCGGAGCGGCGGCCGAACGCCTTGAGCGGATCGGCGATGAACAACTGGGCCGTCGATGGGCTCACCTGCATCGGGATCTGCCGGGTTCCTGCCTCGAGCTTCTCCAGCGCCCTGGCCAGCGCCAGCGGGGAGCCGGTGATGGTGGCCCCGCTGCGATCGGCCTCGTACTCCCGGGAGCGGCTGATCGCCATCTGGATGACCATCGCCGCCAGCGGCGCCAGGATGAAGGCGAGGATGGTGACGATCCCCGAGATCGGGTCGTTGCGGCGGTCGCGCCCCATCCCGGTCCAGAAGGCGAGACGCATCAAGATCGAGAGGGCGGCGGCCACCGTGGCGGCAATCGACGAGATCAGGATGTCCCGGTTGCGCACGTGGGACAACTCGTGGGCCAGCACCCCCTCCAATTCGGCGTAGTCCATCATCTGGAGGATCCCGGTGGTGACGGCGACCGCCGCGTGCTTGGGACTGCGCCCGGTGGCGAAGGCGTTCGGCTGCGGGGAGTCGATGAGGTAGATGCCCGGCATCGGCAGGTTCTCGCGCTGGGTCAGCGACCGGACGATCGAGTAGACATTCGGCAGTTCCCGTTCCTCGACCGGCCGGGCCTTGGCAGAGGCAAGGGCGATCTTGGCCGAGAAGAAGTACATCCCCATGTTGAGCAGGGCGGCGAACCCGAGGGCGATGATGGCGCCCGAGTTGCCCCCTACGAAGGTCCCGACCATCACGAACAGGGCACCGAGACCGGCCATCAGCACCAGGGTCTTGAAGTTGTTGCGCATGCCCCCAGGATACCGGTGGGTCGGCCGTAGCCTCCCGGCTCACACCCTGGCGATCATCACCCGGAAGTCGCCGAGCCCGCGCGGGTGGAGCAGGGTCCTGCCGTCCGCCAGTGCGGAGCGGATCCGCAGCCGCTCCATGGCGTCCCCGGTGGCGGCCAGTTCCAACTCGCGGCGACGGAGCGCCGCCAGGCGATCCTCCAGCCCCAGCCCGATCAGGAAGTCGTCCTGGCGGTGCAGCGACACCTCGGCTCCGGCCGCCCCCGCCGCCGCCATCAGCGCCGCGAAGTCGACATCCATGGTGATGTCGGTCGCCCCCGGTTCGAGGAGCGGGTCGGGCCCCAGGTGATGAGCCCGATAGGTGCGCAGGGTTCCCCCGGCCCGGCGGGGCAGCAAACCCTCGGCGATGTCCCCGTAGTCGATCACCACCAGCGCCCCTCGCTCCAGCAGGCCCACGGCGGCCGCCACCCACTCCCCCGCCTCGATCTGCACCTCGACCAGGCTCCCGACCGGCACCTCGCCGGCGTGGGCGTCGGCCCAGGCGGCCACCTCGGGGCGGGCGGGGACCCCGACCGGGACCAGTGCCCCGTCCGCCACCCCCACCCACTGTTCCTCCCACCCTTGCGGGATGCGGACCGCCAGGGCGGCGGGGAGGTTGTCGAGGAGCTCGTTGGCCAGGATCACCCCCCGCAAACCCCCCGGCACCCGGCCGAGGTCTTCCACCCCTGCCGCCTCCGGCACCCGCCCCGCCAGCGCTGCCCGGGCTGCCGGCGACCTCTCGACCGCCCACACCCCGCCGACCCGGCCCAGGGCGTCGAGGAGGGGCCGCAGCAGCGAGCCGGACCCGGCCCCCGCCTCCACCACCGCCGGCTCGGTCTCACCGATCCGGTCGGCCTCACTCCGGACGAAACCGGCCAGCGTCTCCCCGAACAGGGGGCTGACCTCGGGACTGGTCAGGAAGTCGCCCTCCTTCTCGGACCGCAGCACCGGCCCCGCGAAGAAACCCCCGGCCGGGCCGTAGAGGGCGGCGCCCATGAACTCCTCGAAGGGCATCGGCCCCCCGGCCTCGATCCGGGCGATCAGCGCATCACGCATCAGGGGTGATTCTGCCCGGTCTCCGGAGTGGGAGAATCCCTCGATGCCCCAAGCCACCCGCTCCTCCCTCCAGCGCCGGGCCATCGTGCTCGAATACGGCACCATCGTCTGGAACCTCGGTGAGGCCGTCCTCACCATCGGCCTCGGCATCGCCGCCGCCTCGCTGGCGCTGATCGGGTTCGGGACCGATTCGATCATCGAGGTCTTTGCCTCGGGGGTGGTGGTGTGGCACATCGCCCCCGGGCACACGGTCGATCGCCCGGAACGGACCGCCCGTGCGCTCCGCCTGGTGGCCGCCGCCTTCCTGCTGCTCGCCGTCGTCCTGGCCACCCTGTCGATCCGGGATCTGGCCACGGTACGGCGGCCCGAGGAGTCGATCTGGGGGATCGCCTACCTGGCCGTCACCGCCCTGGTGATGTTCGGCCTCGCGCTCGCTAAGAAGCGGATTGCCGAGCGCCTGGAGTCCGCTCCGCTGCGGTCCGAGGCGACCCTGACCTTCCTCGACGGCATGCTGGCGACCGGCACCACGATCGGCCTGGCGCTCAATGCGGTTGCGGGATGGTGGTGGGCCGACCCCGCCGCCGCCCTGCTGGTGGCCGTCGCAGCCCTCAACGAGGCACGCCAGAACTGGCAAGAGGCCGCGGAGGGCTGACCGGGCCTACCACCCGGCGCCGGCGCCGTCCTGGAAGGTGTGGGCGTTGCAGGTGGCGGCGTCGTCGACGTGATGTTTGGCGGTGGGGCCGTCGCGGTCCAGGCGCTGGTAGTAGCAGGTGCCCGATTCCGACATAGTCGCCATCGCCAACTCGGTGCCGCCGGCATCCTCGTCGATCGAGACCTGGCGGGGCCCGGTCGACGAGACCATGTGGTCGAGCCAGGCGATGCGGGGTTCCTCTGCAGGCAGGCGGATCAGCAGGGCGGCCGTCCCCGGGAACTCCTCCTCCTCGACCAGCACCAGGGTGGCGATCGTCTCGGCGTTGTTGAGGGTCGACTGGGCCGCCGAGTCCTGAGCCCGGTGGCGGAACCCGACGAAGGCAGGGATCGCCACCGCCAGCAGCACCGCAATGATCATCACGACCACCATCAACTCGATGAGGGTGAATCCAGCGTCCCGGCGGGCGGGTTGATCGGGTTGCATCGCCCGACCATCGGCAGCCCTGAGCCGGACCTTGACGGCAAGTGCCTACCCGCCGAAGGAGAGCACCCGGGCGGCGTCGCCGAAGAACGAAAGGATCGGCGGGTAGAACCCCGCCACGATGACCACCGCCGCGGTGATCCCCAACACCAGTGCCAGGGCGGGGGCGGTCTGGTGACGGGCGGCCAGTTCCAGTGGGGCGGTAGCGGGGACCGGGTCCATGAAGGCGGTCTTGACGACCCGGGCGTAGTAGTAGAGGGCCACCACCGCGTTGACCGCTGCGATCACGGCGAGGGCGACGCCCCAGGCGCCGGCGCCGCCGCCCATCACCGAGCGGAACATGACGAACTTGGCGAACCACCCCGCCAGCGGCGGGATGCCGGCCAGCGAGAAGAAGAAGATCCCCAGCAGCGAAGCAAGTCCCGGCGCATACCGGCTGAGGCCCGCCCAGTCGTCGATCTCGGCGCTGCCGGCCTTCTCGGCGCCGGCGATGACCACCGCAAAGGCTCCCAGGTTCATGAAGGCGTAGAAGAGCAGGTAGGTGATCGAGGCGGAGAAGGCGCTCTCGAGGCCCTCGGCGTCGTAGGCGGCCGCCATTGCAAAGGGCACCAGCACGAACCCGGCGTGAGCGATGGACGAGTAGCCGAGCAGGCGAACGATGTTGGTCTGTTTGAGGGCGGTCAGATTGCCGATGGTCATCGACAGCACGGCGAGGATCCACAGGACGGGACCCCAGATGTCGGCCACGTTGGCGAAGGCCAGGTAGCAGATGGTCAGCAGCCCGACGAAGCCGGCGGCCTTGGAGCCGACCGACAGGTAGGCCGCCACCGGGGTGGGGGCGCCCTGGTAGGTGTCGGGTGCCCAGAAGTGGAACGGCACCGCGGCGATCTTGAAGCCGAAGCCGACCAGGATGAAGATCACCCCCAGGATGAAGGCCGGCTCCTCCGAGAGGCCGGCCGACGCCACCCGGATGCCCTCGAAGGTGATCTCACCGGTCAGGCCGTACACCAGCGACATCCCGAACAACAGGATCGCCGCCGACAGCACCCCGATCAGGAAGAACTTGAGCGAAGCCTCGTTGGAGCGGACGTCGCCCTTGCGCCATCCCGCCAGCAGGAAGGCCGGTCCCGACACCAGTTCCAGGCCGATGAACAGCGTGATCAGGTCCCGGCTGGAGGCCATGATCACCGCCCCCAGCACCGAGGCGATGATCAGGAAGTAGAACTCGCCCTGGTAGTAGCGGTCGCTCTCGATGTAGGCGACCGACATCAGCACGCTGATGATGCCCGTGAGGACGAAGAGGCCCTTGAGCACCAGGGCGAAGTCGTCCACCACGTACGAGCCGCCGAACATCACCCTGGCGGCCCCGCCCTCACAGAAGGGCAGGTCGTCGCAGAAGCCCACCGTCAGCAACGGGAGCAGGGCGGCCGCCAACCCGACCAGGCCGATCACCCCCACCAGGTACTTGCGGTTCTCGGGAAGCACCAGGTCGGCGAGCAGCGCCACCAGCAGCGTGCCGCCGATGATCAGCTCGGGAGCCAGGGCGTGGTAGTCGAACACTCAGCCTCCGAACGCAGTCTTGATGAGGTTGGCGACGGCGCCCTCGGTGGCCCCGAAGACGATCTTGGGCCAGATGCCGATCGCCAGGATCGCCACCACCAGCGGCACCCAGGCCGCCAACTCGAAGCGGTCGGCGTCGTGGAGGTCCTTGCCGAGCCACTCCTCCGAAGGCTCCCCCAGGTTGACCTTCTGCAGCATCCACAGCAGGTAGCCGGCCGTCAGCACGGTGCCGACGGCACCGACCACCATGGCGGTGCGGAACACTCCCAGGCTCAGGCCGGCGAGCGGATTGAAGGCGCCGAGCAGCGCCATGAACTCGCCCCAGAACCCGGCCAGGCCGGGGAGGCCCAGCGAGGCCATGGCGGTGAAGGCCAGGATCCCGGCCATGATCGGCATCAGGGTCTGGTTGCCACCGAGGCGGGCCATCTCCCTGGTGTGGTAGCGGTGCGCCATCGACCCGGCGATGAAGAACAACAGGCCGGTGATGACGCCGTGAGCCACCATCCCTATGACGGCGGCGTTGAGGCCGGCCTCGGTGAGGGTGGAGATGGCCAGCATCACGAAGCCCATGTGGCCGACCGAGGAGAAGGCGATCAGCCGCTTCATGTCGGTCTGGGCCAGACAGGCCAGTGAGCCGTAGACGATGGCGATCACCGCCAGGATGGCGATCGCCGGCGCCCAGGTCTGGGCCTGCTCCGGCAGGATCGGGAGGCTGATCCGGATGAATCCGTAGGCGCCCAACTTCAGGAGGATGGCGGCCAGCAGCACCGAGCCCACCGTCGGCGCGGCGGTGTGGGCGTCGGGAAGCCAGGTGTGCAGCGGCCACATCGGCACCTTGACGGCGAACCCGAGGAACAGGGCCGCAAACACCCACATCCCGTAGGTCCCGTCGAACACCCCCATCGACCCGGCCTGATGGAGGGCGACGATGTCGAAGGTGTGCGGATCGGACTTGAAGTAGATCGCCAGGAACCCCAGCAGCATGAAGGCGGAGCCGAACAGCGTGAAGAGGAAGAACTTGATCGAGGCGTAGAGCCGCGTCTCCACCTCGCGCTTGAAGCCGGGCAGCCGGATCATGGTTCGGTCACCCCAGACCCCGATCATGAAGTACATCGGCAGCAGCACCAGTTCGAAGAAGATGAAGAACAGGATCAGGTCGAGTGCCACGAACGTTCCGGCCATCCCGGTCGCCAGCAGGAGGATCAGCGCCAGGAAGGCCTTGGGGTTGTGGGGATCGGGCCAGTGGTTCCAGGAGTAGACGATCGCCAGCACCGTGATGAAGGTGGAGAGGACCATCATCGGCAGGCTGATGCCATCGATGCCGATGTGGTAGTTGGAGCCGATCGCCGGGATCCAGGTGAGATCGGTCCCGAACTGGAACGCCTCCGACGAGCCGAATTCGAATCGGAACAGCAGCAAGATGGAGGCGGCGAACGACGCCAGGCCGAAGCCCAGCGCCACGAACTTGATGAGCCGTTCCTGGGACTTGGGGATCAGCAGCAGCATCCCCACCCCGACAAGGGGCAGGAACACGGTGAGGCTCAGGCCCCACCCCTGGTCAAACCAACTCATCTCGTTCGTCCTCCCGCTAGCTGAAGATCAGGAAACCCACGACCAGCAGCACCGCACCGGCAAACAGCGCCCCTGCATACTGCTGGACCTTGCCCGTCTGGGCCTTGCGAACCACTCCCCCCGCTTCCCCGGCTCCGGCCGCGACAACGTTGATGGCGAGGTCGATGCCCCGCTGATCCACCCAGCCGTAGACGTACCCGGAGGCGAATCTGGCCGCCGCCCCGAAGGCGTTGACCACCCCGTCGATGACCACCTGGTTGGTCCACACCACGAAGCGGGCGATCGGGCCCTTGATGGGGCCGACGATGCCGTTCAGGTAGAGGTCGTCGAAGTAGTACTTGTGCTCCAACAGGGGGTAGAGCACCGGGATGCGGAAGCGATCCCTCTCCGCCTGGGTGGCGGCGTCCCGGCGGAACAGCCTGGTCCCCGCCGCGATGCCGGCCAGTGCCACCGCGGTGCCGATGAGGGCCAGCGCCCAGTTGAGGCCCCCGGCATGGTGGTCCCCCATCACGTGGATGCGGGACGCCAGCCACTCGGTGAACGGGGTGTACACACCGGGGATGTTGACGAATCCGGCCACCGCCGCCAGGGCCGCCAGGCCCCACAGCGGATAGGTCATCACCCGCGGCGACTCGTGGGGGTGGCCGTCGCCCCGGTACTCGCCGAAGAAGGTCAGGTAGACCGCCCGGGTCATGTAGAAGGCCGTGATGAAGGCGCCCAGGATCGCCAGCACCAGCACCAGGGTGGCCGCCGCTCCCCCGCCGTGGGAGGCGTCGTTGCTGAGGGAGGCGAGGATCTCGTCCTTGGACCAGAACCCCGACAGCGGGAAGATGCCGGCCAGGGCCACCGACCCGATCAGGAACGTCTTGTAGGTGCTGGGCATGAAGCGCCGCAACCCGCCCATGTCGCTCATGTTGTTGCTGTGGACCCCGTGGATCACCGAACCGGCCGCCAGGAACAGCAGGCCCTTGAAGAAGGCGTGGGTGAAGAGGTGGAAGAGGCCGGCGGTGTAGGCCCCCGCCCCCATGGCGGCCGTCATGTAGCCCAACTGGCTGAGGGTGGAGTAGGCCAGCACCTTCTTGATGTCGTCCTGCACCAGGGCGATCAGGCCGGTGAGCAGCAGGGTGGCGCCGCCGGCCAGGATGATGATCGTCTTGACGTCGTCGGCCATCCCACCGGTCTGATACAGCGGGAACATCCTCCCGACCAGATACACCCCCGCGGTGACCATGGTGGCGGCGTGCATCAGCGACGAGACCGGGGTCGGGCCCGCCATCGCGTCGGGCAGCCACACGTGGAACGGCATCTGGGCGCTCTTGCCCATCGCCCCGATGAACAGCCCCAGACCGGCCCAGAAGGCCACCGCCGCCAGCGCCGAGTCGTGGCGGGCGACCGCATCGAGCACATCGGTGATCCGGAACGAGCCCACGGTGATCCCCAGGATGATCACGCCGACGAACAGGCCGACGTCGGCGATCTTGTTGGTGATGAACGCCTTGATGGCGGCGGCGTTGTTGTCGTGGTCCTCCCACCAGTGCCCGATCAGGAGGTAGGAGGCGACCCCGACCAGTTCCCAGCCGACGATCAACTGGATCAGGTTCGGAGCGATGACCAGCACCAGCATCCCGCCCGCAAAGAGGCTGAACGAGGCGAAGAAGAAGGTGAAGCGGACGTCCCCCTCCATGTACCCCTTGGCGTAGGTGAACACGAAGAAGCCGACCACGCCCACCACCGTGAACATCATGATCGACAGTCCGTCGACCACCCAGCCCCACTCGAGCACCAGATCGCCGAGGCCGGGCAGCGACCCGATCCGGCTGATCTCGATGTGGTGCTCCACCGCCATCGGGGTGACCCAGTTGGCGATCAGCAGCGCCACCGCATAGATCGCCACGAAGCCGATGGCTCCCTCGGCCAACTCCCAACCCTTCAGCGGGAGCCGTTTGCCGACCAGGACGATGGCAAAGGTGGCCAGCAGCGGCACCACCGGGATGAGCCAGGCGAAGTCGGCGAGCACCCCGACGAAACCGCCCGGGTCGGTGACGACCTCGACGGCGTGCTCGCCACCTTCGGCGAGAGCCAGCAAGCCCAGGAGCGTCGTCATCGCCGCATCACCACTTCATCAGGTCGAGTTCGTCGACATTGGCCGAGGACCGGTTCCGGAAGATCAGCACCACGATCGCCAGGCCGATGCCGACCTCGGCGGCGGCCACTGTGATCACGAAGAGGGCGAACACCTGGCCCGCCGCAACGGCGTCGTCGACGTAGGCGCCGAAGGCCACCAGGTTGATGTTCACCGCCGCCAGCATCAGTTCGATCGACAGCAGCACCAGCACCGCATTGCGGCGAACCAGCACGCCGTACACCCCGATGGAGAAGAGCAGGGCGCCGAGGACGAGGAACTGGTTGACGATCATCGGTCGGGGTCCTTCCTGGCCAGCACGATGCCGCCGATCAGTGCGGCCAGCAGCACGAAGGAGACCGCCTCGAAGGGGATGACGTAGCGGCTGAAGAGCAGGTCGCCGATGGCGTCGGTCCGGATGACGCCTCCCGAAATCTGCTCCGAGCCGAAGGCCAGCGTCGTCGACCAGGCCATCACCACGAACACCGAAAGGGCGATGAGGGCCGGCGGCCAGCGCCGCTCGTGATCGAGGCGGACCGAGTCCCGCCCGATCGGCGCCCTGGTGATCATGATGCCGAACAGGAACAGCACGACCACGGCGCCGACATAGACCAGGATCACCGCCCAGGCCACGAACTCGGCCCCCAGCATCAGGAACAGGGCGGCCGACCCGCCCAGGACGACCACCAGGGTCAGGGCGGAATGGACCACGTTGCGGGTGGTCACCACCACCAGCGCACCTCCGACCATCGTCAGCGCGATGACCAAGAAGACGATGTTGCGGGCGTCGGTGATCCAGTCGGAGAACGCCATCAGGACTCCAGATCCGGTGGTTCGGGGACGGTCGCCATCCAATCGCTGAGCCGCTCCATCTCGTGGAGCATCGAGCCGATGTCACCCTCGCTGTACTCGTGGGACGGCGACCAGTAGAGGGCGTCGAAGGGGCAGACCTCCACGCAGATGCCGCAGTACATGCAGAGGGCGTAGTCGATGGCGAAGCGGTCGAGGGTGGCCCGGGCGCGGGGGCGGCCCCCCGGTTTGGAGGGAGGCTGCTCCTCCTTGTGGCCCTCGATGTAGATGCACCAGTCGGGGCACTCCCGGGCGCACAGCATGCACACCGTGCAGTTGGCGATGTCGAGGGCGATCACCCCCCGTGCCCGGGGGACCAGGATCTCCTTCTCGAGGGGGTAGTTGACCGTCACCGGCTTCTTGAGCATCGTGGTGAAGGTCACCCACATCCCCTTGACGAGTCCGGGCAGCCGCATCACAGCACCACCTTGAGGACCGCCGTCACCATGATGTTGGCGAGGGAGACGGGGATCAGCCACTTCCAGGCGAACGACTGGAGTTGATCCTCACGGAGGCGGGGCCAGGTGACCCGCACCCAGATCATCACGAACACCAGCAGGCTGACCTTGCCCATCATGACGAACGGCCCGAAGATCGTCGGGTCGAGACCCGGGAGGTACCAGCCGCCCAGGAAGAGGGTGGTGGCGAGGGCCGCCATCGAGAACATCCCGGCGTACTCGGCCAGGAAGAACATCGTGAAGCGGATGCCGGAGTACTCGGTCAGGTAGCCGAACACCAACTCGGATTCGGCGATCGGCATGTCGAAGGGGATCCGGCTCAACTCGGCGAGCGCCGCCGTCATGAAGATCCCGAAGGCGACGATCTGGCCCACCATCACGAACGGGAGGCCGATGTCGGTGCCGGGGATGGTGAACAGCGCCGTGCCGCCCTGCGCCTCGACGATGCCCACCATCGACATGGTGCCCGCCTGCACCACCACCGCCGCCACCGCCAGCACCATCGGCAATTCGTAGGCGATCAACTGGGCGGCGGCCCGCAAACCGCCCATCAGGGAGTACTTGTTGGCCGACGACCATCCGGCCATCAGGACCCCCAGCGTCCCGATGCTGCTCACCGCCAGCGCATAGAAGATGCCGACGTCGAGATCCCTGGCGATCAGGGTGGGCGAGAAAGGGACGATCACGAAGACCGCCACCGTGCTCATCAGCGAGACGGCGGGCGCCAGTCGGAACACCGGCGAGTCCGCCTCGTCTGGGACCAGGTCCTCCTTCTGGAGGAACTTGAGGGCATCGGCGAACGGCTGGGCCCAGCCGAAGCGGCCCCCGGCGAAGTAGGGGCCGATCCTGGCCTGCATGTGGGCCATGATCTTCAACTCGGCGTAGATGATCGCCAGCGAGAAGCCGAGCAGCACCAGCACCACCGCCAGCAACTTGATGACGAGGAACACCCAGAAGTTGTCGAGGATGGCGAGGGCGACGGTCATCGGTCGACGTCCCCCAGCACGAAATCGAGGCTGCCCATGATGGCGATGATGTCGGGCACCAGGACGCCCTTCAGCAGCCACGGCAGGATCGAGATGTTGGAGTACGAGGCCGAGCGAATCTTGACCCGGTAGGGGACCCGGCCCCCCTCGGAGACGATGTGGTAGCCCATCTCGCCCTTGGGGTTCTCGGCACGGACGTAGATCTCGCCGGGCGGCACCTTGATGACCCTGGGCACCTTGGCCTGCAGCGGGCCGGAGGGGATCGTGTCGATCGCCTGTCCGATGATGCCGGCCGACTGGCGGATCTCCTCGAGGCGCACCAGGTAGCGGTCGAGGCAATCCCCCTCGGTGCCGGCGGGCACCTGCCAGTCGAAGCGGTCGTAGGGCAGGTAGTCCTCCACCTTGCGAAGGTCGAAGCGCACCCCCGACGCCCGCAGGTTGGGGCCCGACACCCCGTACTCCAGGGCCTTGGCGGCCGGGATGACGCCGATCCCCCTGGTCCGCTCGTGGAAGATCTCGTTGCCGGTGATGAGGCCGTCGATCTCGTCGCACACCTCGTAGACGTGCTCGATGGCGACCCGGGTGTCGGCCAGGAACCCGGCCGGGAGGTCCTGCACCCTGGTCTTCTGGGTGGACCCCCCACCGGCGGCCGGCTTGACGCCGCCGAGTCGGTTGAAGTTGGGATGGAAGCGGCCGCCGGTGACGCCCTCGATGAGGTCCATCAACCGCTCACGGTCGCGGAGAGCGAACATGAGCGGGGTGGCCGCCCCGAGTTCCAAGGGATACGAGGACAGGAACAGCAGGTGCGACGAGATCCGGGTCATCTCGGTGAGGATCAGACGGATGTACTGGGCCCGCTCCGGCACCTCGAGGCCCATGAGGCGCTCGGCGGCGGTCACGAAGGCGATCTCGTTGGCAAAGCCGGAGACCCAGTCGATCCGATTCACCAGGGCGGTGATCTGGGGGTAGGTGCGGACCTCGGCCAGTTTCTCGTAGCCGCGGTGCATGTAGCCGATCACCGGTTCGATCGACTCCACCCGCTCGCCGTCGACCTTGGCGATGAGGCGCAGCACCCCGTGGGTGGAGGGGTGCTGGGGCCCCAGGTTGAGGGTCATGTCGGGGGTCTGCAGCTCCACAGACACCTGGGATTCGGAGTGGTGCATGGCCACGATCGGGTCGTAGGAGGTCATGCGTCACCGCCCTCGACGTTCTCGGTCGAGGGCCCGTCCTCGCCGGCCCCGCCGCCCGGCATCGCCTCGACGTCCACGGTGCCCGGCCATGCCTTGACCCGGCGGCTCAGCAAGGCAAACGACTTGCGGAGCGGGTGCCCCTCGAAGCCGTCGGGGAGGTACAGCTTGATGAGATTGGGATGGCCGACGAAGTCGATGCCGAACATCTCATATGCCTCGCGCTCGTGCCAGTTGGCTCCGCCGTAGACCCCGATCAGCGAGGCGATGGCGGCGTCGGCGGCGGGCACGTCCGTCGAGACGATGACGGCCTTGCCCTCGTCGACATCGCTGAGGCGGGGGA
>JAHJML010000187.1 GCA_018821365.1 Actinomycetota bacterium
CCCGAGAGGGCCGCCCCGCCGACGGTCCCGGCGTCGAGAGGCGACACCGAGGCCAGGCCCAACCCGGTGAGGCCCAGGGCGATGGTCATCGGCCTGGCCCAACGGGCTCGGGAGATCAGCAGCGCCATCCCCGCCACCACGGCCCCGATCGCCAGGCTCATCGCCAGCACCGCGGCGGGGCCGGGTGCCAGGGGATCGGGGTCGAGTGCCAGATGGACGGCCCACCACAGGGCGGTGCCGGCCGAGACGGCGGCGATGATCAGCGGAGCGCGGGGCATGGCCCCATTATGGGTCGGGGCGCTCGACTGGACCACTTTGAGCCCTCGCCGTCTTCGGGGTCCCGTCCCGGTAGCGTGCAGGCATGGGATTCCCCGGCGAGTTCACCTTCTGCCCGCAGTGTGCCACCCGGTTGGAGTGGCGCCGGGCCCACGGCCGGGAGCGCAGCGTTTGTCCCGAGTGCGGCTACATCCACTTCCGCAACCCTGGGGTGGGGGCGGCGGTGGTGATCCGCGACGAGTCCGGCCGGGTGTTGATGGTGAGGCGGGCCCCCGGCGCCTCCCGGGCCGGCTACTGGTCGATCCCGGAGGGGTTCGTCGACTACGGCGAGGAGATCAGAGCCGCCGCCGCCCGAGAACTGCAGGAGGAGACCGGCCTGGTGGCCGAGATCGGCGACGTGCTCTTCGTCGCCTCCAACTTCCACGACCCGGCCAAGCTGACGGTCGGGGTGTGGTTCGAAGGGGTCGTTGTCGGTGGATGCCTGGAAGCCGGCGACGACGCAGACGAGGTCGGCTGGTTCAGCCCCGACGATCTCCCCGACCTGGCCTTCGAGACCGATCGGGAGTTCCTGGGCGGGTTGGCGGCGGACGGCTAGACCGGTGCGGGGGGATGCCAACGGGATGTCTCGGTCCAGGGTTCGCCCGCTTCCAGCGTGAGCACCGCGCCGTGGCGGGGCTTGTCGATGGGCAGATCGGCGAGCGGCCGCCCGGTGAGGGCGAGTCGCAGGGCCTGGATTGGATCCTGGTGCGACACGACGGCGGCCACTCCGTGGGGGTGCGCCCTGCCCAGGTCGTCGACGACCGCCGCCAACCTGGTCGCCACCGCATCCAGCGATTCTGGGCTGAAGGCGAGATCGGCGGCGTGGGTGAGGTACGCCTCCACCTCGCCGGGGAAGCGGACGGCGAGATCCTCCCAGACGACCCCGGCCCACCTGTTCAGCAGACGCCACTCGGTGAGGCGGTCGTCGATCAGCAAGGGCAGCCCCAGCCGGGCGGCGAGCGGGGCGGCGGACTCCACCGCCCGCTCCAGCGGGGAGACGGCGATCACCTCGATGGGCTCGGCGGCCAGGTAGGCGGCGATGGCGGCAGCCTCGGCGCGGCCCCGCTCCCCGAGGTGGAAGCCTGCCAGGTCGGCGTAGACCAGTCGGTCGGGATTGAGGACCTCTCCGTGGCGGATGAGGTGGAGTCTGCCCAGCACGAGCCGGGAGTCTAGGGGCGGTACTCTCGCCGTCATGAGCGGGTTCACCGAGCGCATCGCTCACATCGACATGGATGCGTTCTTCGTCGAGGTGGAGCGCCTCAGGGACCCGTCGTTACGGGGCGTCCCGGTGGTGGTGGGCGGAGCCGGCAACCGGGGGGTGGTGGCCTCTGCCTCCTACGAGGCGCGCCGCTTCGGGGTGCGGTCGGCAATGCCGATGGCGCACGCCAGGAGGACCTGCCCTTCGCTGCGGGTGGTGGCACCCGACCAGCGGGCCTACGGCATGGCCTCCCGCCGGGTGTTCGAGATCATCCGGTCGTTCACCCCGCTGATCGAGCCGCTCTCGGTGGACGAGGCCTTCCTCGACATCGCCGGGCTCCGCCTCCACTTCGAATCCCCGGCGGCGGTCGCCGATGCGATGCGAGCGGCGATCAGGGAGCAGATCGGGTTGCCATCGTCGGTGGGGGTCGCCACCGTCAAGCTGCTCGCCAAGCTGGCCAGCCAGGACGCCAAACCGGACGGGGTGCTGGTGGTCCCCGCCGGCACCGAGATCGCCTACCTGCACCCCAAGGCGGTCCGGGCGCTGTGGGGGGTGGGGGAGGCCACCTACGCCCGGCTCGAGCAACTCGGGGTCGCTACGGTCGGCGACCTGGCGGCGCTGCCGGAGGAGATCCTCACCAGGCGCCTCGGCCCTTCACTGGGCGCCCATCTGACGGCCCTGGCGCGCGCCGACGATCCAAGGCCGGTGGAAGCGGGGGAGGGCGCCAAGTCGATCTCGGTCGAGCAGACCTACGAGACCGACCTGGTCGGCCGAGC
Source organism: Actinomycetota bacterium (assembly GCA_018821365.1). Taxonomy (GTDB): domain Bacteria; phylum Actinomycetota; class Acidimicrobiia; order Spongiisociales; family UBA11373; genus JAHJML01. The sequence continues at coordinate 2,290 of JAHJML010000187.1, forward strand.
CGTACTCGAACGCGAGCTGCTGAGGCTGACGGATCGGCTGGCGCAACGGTTACGGCGGGCCAAGGTGGCGGCCCGGACGGTGGCGCTCAAGGTGCGCTTCGACGACTTCACCACCATCACCCGCAGCCACACCGTCGTCGGCCCCGTCGACACCGCCCACGACCTCTATCGGATCGCAGTGGCCCTGCTGGATCGGGCCGCAGTCGGGTACCGCCCGATCCGGCTGTTGGGCGTCGGTGGTGAGGGTCTCGACGCTGCCGGAGTGCCCCGGCAACTCGACCTGGCGGGCACCGGTTGGGAGGATCTCGAGGGGGCGGTCGAGGAGATCAGGCTTCGCTTCGGCGACGACGCGGTGGCTCGCGCCAGCCTGGCCCGCGATCACCGGACGGCGTCGGAACCCTCCGATCGGGGGGAGGGCGGCGACCCTTCCTGCCCCTGAATCCATAGGGCCCCCGGCGGTATACTCTTCGAACCGAAGACACGGCGGAAACCGACGACACTGCGGAGACGGGTTCCCATGGCACTCGACGACAGAGAACAGCGCATCCTCGAGGAGATCGAGCGCCAGTTCTATGAAGACGATCCCAAACTGGCGGAGACCGTCCGCACCACCACCCTGGCCGCCATCTCGGCCCGGCAACTGAAGTGGGCGATCCTGGCGCTCGTCGCCGGAGTCGGCATCATGCTCGGCTTCTTCACCCTCAGCACCCCGGTGGCCCTGGTCGGCTTCGTGGTGATGGTGCTCGCAGTGGCCTGGATCCTCGCCATCGTCCAGCGGCGGACCGGCCGGGGGATGGGTGCCTCGAGCGCCATCCTGGCTCGCCTGCGGCGGCGGGGTGGCGACGGCTAGGCTACGTCGCCCCGGGGTCGTCGATCGGTGCCCCGGGAGAGGAACCCGGCGGTTCGTGGGAGGAGTGGAACGCGGTGGATGCCTTCACGGCACAACAGGCTTGCCAATTGACCGGATGCACCCCGCATCAACTCAGGTACTGGGACCGGGTGGACCTGCTTCGCCCTTCCATCCAGAGCACCGGTGGCCGTCCCGGCAAGCGCCGCCTCTATTCGTTCCGTGACCTCGTCGCACTGCGGGTGGTCAAGAGCCTCCTCGACAACGGGATGTCGGTGCAGCGGGTCCGCCGGGCGTGGGACTACCTCCGCCGCACCGGCGACATGGAGCGGCACCTCTCCGAGATCAGACTGATCACCGACGGCCAAAGCATCTTCCGGGTCGCTTCCGACGATGCCGAACTGGTCGACGCCCTCCGGGATGGGCAACTCGCTTTCTTCGTGGCGATCAACGAGATCACCAGAGAAGTCGAGGAGGATGTGTCGCGGTTCGAACTCGACCGGGACCAGTTCCTCGAGATGCTGCGCCGGGTCGAAGAGGACGTCACCTCGGAGACCGCCGAAGGCTGACCGGTGGCCGCTCGTCAGGCCCGGCTCGGCCGCCTTCGCGTCCACCGGGGGACGAGCGACGTCATCCGGTAGCGGGCCGCCATCCGGCGGGGGAGCGAGTACTTCACGGCGAGGGCCCGGCGGGTCTCTTCCAGGCTCCCGATCGCAGTGGCGACCGCTCCGGCCCGGCGCCGCCGCGGGTCGCCGTAGAGACTGTCCCCGTACACCTCGGCGAGCGGCACCATGACCCCGCTCACCGCCTCCGCCACCTGGCGCGGCGTGGACGCCGCATCGGCATGGATCCCCAGATCGTCGAGATGGTCGATGATCTCCGCCCACCCGGCCGAGATGTCGCCGGCCGCCAGGCGGCGCATCCGGACCCTTCTCCGGACCCACTTGACGACGGGCGGCAACCCCAGGCCGGCGGCCACTCCGGCCGCCGCCAGCAGGGTCCACCAGGGGACGCCGGCACCGGTCTCGCTCCCCTCGGATGGGCCGCCGTCTCGGTCGACGATCTCGGCGGGAGTGGTGGGGGCGGTGGCCGGGCCCCCGGCTCCCGGCACCGTGGCGGGCGGAGAGTCCGGCCCGCCGTCGTCGAGGTAGGTGCCGATCGGAAACGGCAGAGCGTCGGCCGCCGACGGGTTGGCCCGGTCGCCGCGCGGGGTGGGGTCGAAGGACACCCACCCCTGGGTGGGCATCCACAACTCAACCCAGGCGTGGGCGTTGCGGTCCCGCACCACCACCCGACCGTCGTCCAGGAGCGCCCCGGGGGTGAATCCGAGCACCACCCGGCTGGGGATGCCCAACTGGCGGGCCATGACCGCCATGGCGGTGGCGAACTGCTCGCAGTAACCGGTGCGGTAGTTGGCGCTCCCCGGTTCGAGCAGCCAGGCGGCCAGGTCGTCGGCGCTGTGACCGGGTTCGATGGCGGTCGAGTAGGAGAAGTTGTCGGGGGAGCGGAAGAACGCTTCGAGGGCGAGTCCCTTCTCGAAGTCGGTGGAGAGGTGTTCGGTCTGCTCGACGGCGAGCGATCGCACCCCGGGGGCCAGGTCGTTGGGGAGGGCCAGGTAGGTGGCGGCGCCGGGCAGTTCGAGGGCGTTCGGGGCGGCGGGGACCGGCGATTCGGAGAAGGCGTCGTCGTCGGCGGCTCCCTGGAACAGCGGCGACAGCCGGCCGTCGGGACCGATCGAGAGCACCGCCAGATCGGGTTCGGGAACCTCCGACTCGACCCGGTAGGTCATGCCCCGGTAGCTGATCGCATCGAAGCGCAGCGAGCCGTCGTCCTTGACCCGGAAGCCTTGCTCCACCGCCGGGTTGTCGGCGGTCATGCCCACCGGGGCGTAGGCGGCGGGCAGCCAGCCCATCTCGAGGGCGAGGATGGTGACCTCCTGGGTGACGGCCCGCACCGGCCCCCGGAACGCCTGGGCGGGATCCTCGTAGGGAGCGGCCTCCTCGGGCACCTTGAGCACCGGGTCGGCGGTGAACCACTGGCTGCCGTCGAAGGTCTCCAGGGTCAGTATGCGCCAGGAGATGCGGTTGGGGGCGAGGTCGCCGCCGACCTCCGCGACGAACACCGGGGCGTTGGTCTGGGAGACCAGGCCCTGCCGGATGCCCACGAACGGGTTGTAGGCGATTCCCCCGTAGTAGTCCCCGCCGAGCCCCGAGCGCACCCTCCACTGGAGCACACCGGTCTTGGGGATGACACCGGCGATCGCCTGGGTCGACAGCAGGGTGACCAGCAGTGCCGAGCCGATCACGGCGACGGCGGCGGCCGGCAGCGAACGCGACACCGCCGTCCGGGTGGCCCCGTTGAGGAGGAGGCCGGTCCCTTCCCGCCTCCGGTCGAGGGCGACGGCCAGCAGCGATGCCCCCAGGAAGACGAGGAACAACCACAGCCAGCCGCCGGCGGGGCTGCGGTCCATGGTCGCAAACTGGAGGTACACCGCCATCGGGGCCAGCACCGCCAGGTAGGGGCGGCCGGTGAGCAGGCCCCATGCGAGCAGCGCTCCCAGGCCCCAGAAGAGAACGGTGAGGATCGCCAGCAGCCCGGCCAGTGGGGCGACTGGGGCGATCCCGGCCCGGATCACCTCTCTGGCGAACTCGATCTCGGAGCGCAGCGCCGTGAAAGAGGAGAGGGTCGGGAAGATCATCCAGGTGGTTGCGGGAACGGCAACCCGGATGGCGGTGATGGTGACGGCGGCCAGATTGACCGCGGTCACCACCCGTCCATCGAGCCGGTAGGCGATGCCGGCCCAGGTGAGGGAGGCGCCGAGCATGGCGGCCGCCATCAGGACCACCTGCCAGGGCACCCCCTCGACGCTGGGCTGCAGCAGGCGATCGAGGCGTAACAGCGCCAGCACCATCCCGCCGGTGCCGGCTACCCAGCCGAGGCGATAGACCATGACAACTCCATTGCGGTTCGCCAGGCCGGCGCCCAGGCGGCGTCCGGTCCGGCTCCGACGGCGATGGCACCGGTGCCCTGCAGGCGGATCATGGCGTCGTCGCCGGGGGCGGTCACCGCCATGACCACGGTCCTGGCGAAATCGGCGGAGAGGATCGGCAACGCGGAGAGCACTGCGGCATCGAGGCGTCCGGTCACGACGACGAGGGCGCCGCCCCCCACGCCGCTGTGCTGCAGTCGGCCGACGGTGCCGTGCAAGTCGATCTGGTGGGTGGGGCGGACGGTCGCCAGCAACTCCATGGACTGCATGAACCGGTTGCCGGAACGCAGTCCGGCCGCCCACTCCCCGGCCCACAGGTCGGGCCCGAACCCGCCCCGGTAGAGGTGGCCGATCACCGATGCCGCTCCCCGCACCGCCTGCTCGAAGGACTCGGGGTCGGGGTATCGCCCGGCCCGCAGATCCAGCAGCACCAGCGCCCTCGCCTGCCAGGGGATCTCCAGTTGTTTGATCATCAACTGATCCCGCTTGGCCGACGACGGCCAATGGACCTTGCGAAGATCGTCGCCCACCTGGTACTCGCGCAGGGTGAAGAAGTCCTCGCCGCCATGGGGGGCGAAGGTGGGGCGAGTGGCCTGGACGGCGCCGTCGTATCCACGCACCGCCGGATAGCCGTCGAGCGGCTCGATCCTGGGGAAGACGGTCAATCGGGCCGGCCCGCCGACGGCCGCGCTGCGCTCGGCGAGCCCGAGCGGATCCACCACCCCGACGATCGCCGGGCCCACGTCATAGACCCCCCGAGCCCGGCAGAGCACCTCGTACCGGGCGATCAGCGAGCGGTGGGCACCGGCGCGGGCTGCTGCGAAGCGGGCGATCCCGAGGCCGTGGACGCGATCCTCCAGCGTCAGATTGCCGGCCCGGCGGGTCGTGGTCAGCTCGATCTCCACCACGACCTCGTCGCCCTCGTGCACCTGGCCCCCGACGATGCGCCGTGAGACCGAAGCGTCCGGCATCGCGATGCGGGTGTAGACGATCCCGGCCCCGGCGGCGGCCACCAGGAAGATGGCCGTAGCGAGGATCTCCAGTTCACCGAAGGCGATCCAGAGCATCGCCAACGCGGTGGCGACCCCGAGCGCCACCCACCCGCGGATGGTCGGCATCAGCCGTCGATCCTGGTGCCCGGCACCTCGACGCCGGCGGCAACCCCGTCCACCACGTCCTCGACCGAGATGCCCCGCATCTGGGACTCCGGCTTCAGGATGAGGCGATGGGTGAGGACGGGACGCAGCATCGCCTTGACGTCGTCGGGGGTGACGTAGTGCCGGCCCTCGATGGAGGCCCTGGTTCGGGAGGCTCTCTGCAGGAATAGCGTGGCGCGCGGGGAGGCGCCCAGCAGCAGGTTGGGTTGCCGGCGGGTGGCTTCCACCGTGTCGACGATGTAGCCCTTGACCGGGGGAGACACGTAGACCATGCGGGTGATGCCGACCATGCGAGTGACGTCACCGGCGGTGACGACCGGTTGGAGATCGGTGTAGGTGTTGTGGGCGCCGTGGGTGTCGAGGATCTCGAGTTCCTTGACCCGGGATGGATACCCCATGACCAGCCTGGTCATGAACCGATCGAGCTGGGCCTCGGGGAGCGGATAGGTCCCCTCGTGCTCGATCGGGTTCTGGGTGGCGACGACCATGAACGGGGGCTCCAGCGTCCGGGTGGTGCCGTCGACGGTGACCTGGCGCTCCTCCATGGCCTCCAGCAGCGCCGACTGGGTCTTGGGGCTGGCCCGGTTGATCTCGTCCCCGAGCACGATGTTGCTGAACACCGGCCCGGCCCGGAACACGAAGGCGTTCCGCTCCCGATCCCACACCGACACGCCGGTGACGTCGCTGGGCAGCAGGTCGGGGGTGAACTGGATACGCTGGAAGTTGCAGTGGATCGAGCGGGCCAGTGCCTTGGCGAGCAGGGTCTTGCCGACGCCCGGCACGTCTTCCATCAGCACATGACCCTCGGAGAGCAGGCTGAGGACCACCAGATCGATCACGTCGCGCTTGCCCTGGATGACCCGTTCGATGTTCGATGCGATCGCATCGAAGCGCTCTCCGAACCAGGCGAGATCCTCTTGGCTGACGGGCTCGGGAACCACGACATCTCCTGATCTGGGCGGTGGACGACAGCAGGATATCAGCGCGGGCGGTGTCGGCGGTTCAGCCGGTGCCGCCGCCGGGGTGGTTGCCCCAATGGAATGGGGATGCAATCCGTGGTGGAAGTGACTACTATCCGTGCCAACGCCGTGTGGGAGCGGCATGGGCACAGGGAGTGGAGTGAAGGGCACCGGGAGTGAAGGGAGTGCCGCCTTGGCTGCGGAGAGCCTTCGTGAAGAACTGATGGGATTGGCCGGTGTGGCCGACGTGGAGGTCGACGAGGGCGCCGACTCGCCATCCGGGGTTCGGGTTCGGCTGGAACCCGACGCCGATGCCAGGCTGATCGGTGTCGAGGTGCAACGGATTCTCGCCTCCCATGGCCTGCGGTCCCGGATCACCGCCCAGGACGAGCATCAGCCTGTCCCCGCAACCGCCCCCGAACCGTTGATCGAACCCGCCCCCCGACCGGTGCCGGTTGTCGAGGCTGCGCCCCAACCGGAGCCGGCGCCTGAGCCGGTGCCCGCGCCGGTGCCTCCCACTCCGCCACCGCCGATCGTCGAGCCGGCTCCGTTCCCGGCACCCCTCATCCCGCCCCCGCCGTTGACGCCCCCTCCGGTGGCGCCGGTGAGCGCGCCGCCGACGGCCCCGCCGAGCCGGGAGCCTGCCGCCGACTCCCCGGGGTTGGCCTCGATCTCGGTGGAGGAATCCAGGGACGGCGTGTCGGTGACGGCGACGGCGACCGATGGCCGCACCAGCACCCAGCACGGCGAGGCGACCGAGGGCGGCATGTACGAGGCGGCGGTCGCGGCGGTTGGGATCCTCGCCGACGGGAGCCCGCCCGGCCTGATCTCGATCACCCCCCTCGACGCCGGCGAGGCACAGGCCATCGCGGTGGTGCTGGAGCGAGCCGACGGAAGCAAGGCGGCCGGTGCCGCCATCGTGAAGGTCGGCGCCGCTTATGCGGTCGGCAGGGCCACCTGGTCGGCGCTGCGAGGCGCCTGATCGGCGCCCCCGGTCATCTCCCGATCAGCCGTTGACGGCGGTCGGGTCCGTCTCTCCCGGATCGGGGAGGGCCGCCAGGAGCTCCACCACCACATCGACACCGCCGGTCGGCCGGGCTCGTCCCTGGGGGTGCCGGCTCAAGGTGGCGGCATGCTCTTGGATCCTGGCGAGCACATCTCGGATCAGCATCCGGGTGGCCCCCGGGTCTTCGCCTCCGAGGACGGCGGCGTCCTCGGCATCGGTCGAGAGCACGCTCACCCCTCGTGCCTGCAGATCCCACAGAAGGATCTCCTGGACGATCTGATCGTCGGAGAGCGTGGCGATGCCGGGGACGACGACCGCATCGGCGCCGCCGGACGCCACGGCTCCCAGCACCGCCAGGTAGCCGTGGCGGTCGAGGGGATGGTGGCCGTCACCGCTGCGGTCCTGGCAGAGCGCCACCAGTTGGTGCCCCTGCTGGGCGGCCCAGCGGCGGATCTCCTCCTGCTGGGCGAAGACCGGCCGCGCCTGCTCGGCATCGACCGACTCGCGGGCATAGCCGACCACGCGCACGTTCCACCTCCTCGAACCAGTCTGCCCGGCAATACCCAGAGTGTCAAGGGGACACCGAGAGTGGTCTCTTCCGGCGACCGAGAAGGCCGCTGGTAGTCTGCCTCTGTGCAACCGGCTCTGGTGCTGAACGCCTCGTACGAGCCGCTCTCGGTGGTGTCTGCCCGCCGCGCAGTGGTGCTCCTCGTGCGCGACAAGGCGGAGCTGGTGGAGAGCCAGGGCGGCCACCTGCGCTCCGAGCACCTGCGGATTCCGGTTCCGACGGTCATTCGCCTGGTCCGCTACGTGCGGGTGCCCTACCGGCGGAGGGTTCCCCTCAATCGGAGAGCGGTCTTTGCGAGGGACGACTCGACCTGTCAGTACTGCGGCGACAAGGCCGAGAACCTCGACCACGTGATCCCGCGGTCCCGCGACGGGACCCACACCTGGGAGAACGTGGTCGCTGCCTGCCGGGCGTGCAACACCCGCAAGGGCAATCGGACCCCCCACGAGGCGGGCATGGTGCTGGCGGCCGCCCCGGGGGCGCCCCGTCAGAACGGTTGGCTGCTCGTGGGGCTCGGGACTCCGCCCCACCCC
>JAHJML010000265.1 GCA_018821365.1 Actinomycetota bacterium
CGAACTGGTAGTAGGCCCACTCCTCCACGGAGCCGGGGCCGGACGGGACGGCGGCCACGCGCGGTGAAGCCGGTCCCGCGGCGGCCAGCGAGTCCCGGTAGGCGGTCGCGATCGACTTCCACCACGTGCTGTCGCCAGCGGGCGGCGTCCTGGCGGGACCGAGATTCAGCATGGCGATCAGATCGTCCTCGCTCAGGTCCGGTCTGCTCCAGGCGTCGCGCACCGCATCCAGCAGCTCGTCGATGCCGTATTCGGTCTGCGTGTCGAGCCCCGCCTCGCGCGCCAGCCAGCGCGGCGGCTTGTGCTTGGTGGCGCGCGGATCGGCCGCGTCCTCGCCGCCGGGCACGGTAGCCAGGGTGTTCGTCGTGCCGAAAACGAGGACGAGCGCGATCTCCGGGTGGGCGAAGGCGAACTCGAGCAGCGCGCGCGTCTCGATCTCGCTGGCGGCCCAGGGGCCGTGCCGCGTCCGCCAGTGGACGAACGCGTGCGGGAAGTTGCGGCCCGGGATCGCGCCGCCCGCGCCGTCCTCGTTGTAGCGGCCGTCGCCGTCGTTGTCGTCGCCTTCGGTCAGCAGGCTGTACAGCCCGCGCTCGCCGGCGGCCGGATCGGCCTTGCGCGGCAGGCGCGGGTCCTTGTCGTCCAGCAGCCACGCGCCTGCCGGGTCGGGCAGCAGCATCGAGGCGATAAGCCCGTCGCCGTCCAGGTCGTCGGGGCCGTCCTCTCCGCTCGCGCCGTCGCGGTCGTCGTCCTCGGGCCTGCCGTTGACACCGTCGTCGCGTCGGGGTGTCGCGAAGAAGCCCGCCGCGCCGTCGGGATCGAGCGAGGGAACGATGTACCAGGCCACGCCGCGCGCGCGTCCGCCGTCCGCGTCCACCAGCCGGCGGGCGAGCTCGAGCGCTGCCTCCGTCGCCAGGGGGGTTGCGCCGAGGGGATCGCCCACCACGAGCACGGCGGGGGCGGTCGGCCCGTCGCCGGAGCGCGGAGGGGCGATCTCGAGCAGGTGCAGTTCGCGTCCGCCGGCGGTCCTGCCCAGCGACTGCAGCGTGGCGTCGGCGTTGTTGCGCGCCAGCACGTGCAGGGCCGTGGTCAGCGCTTCCTGGTCGTGGTAGAGGGCGGCGGGGGAAGAGGCGGCGAAGGCCGCGGCCGTCAGCAGGATGGTCGCCGTGGCCGCGAGGAAGTGTTTCGAGCAGTTCATTGGCACCTCGTGCTTCAAGATGGGTGACGGGGGATTATAACGCGGGACGGTGTACGGTTGAATCAATGATGTTGAGGACCAGGGGGACTGGACCGTGTTATTCTGCTTCGCGGCACTTCGTGACGACGTGAATCGTCGCGAAGAGAGGTGTACGATGAGCCCTGACAGAATGCTGCGCGACCCCCGCGCGTGTCATGTCATCATGTCATCAGCGCCGGTTCAGTAGGGTGCATCGCAGGAGATTGTAATGTAATCGATTGTGATAAAAGCGATTAAGATGTTAGCAGGTCGGCCCGCATATGGCACGCCATCTGCAATACGGGCGGAGATGTACTCATCGCGCCCCGATCCGCGCGTTCGCATACCGAGGGAGGATCGAAGATGAAGAACATGACCGTCAACGCCGCCGAGGCCCTTCAGAGGGCCCAGTCGCGCGCCTACGAAGCCGGACACGCCGAGCTGGAGCCCCTGCACCTGCTGTGGGCCCTGCTGTCCGAGTCCGGCGTGGCCGGCAGCGCCCTGCGCGGTCTCGAGCTGGATCCCCAGCTCGTCCTGCGTACGGTCGAGGGCGAGCTGTCCAGCCTGCCGACCGTCGAGATGAAGGACGTGCCCTCGCCCAGCCGCGACCTGCAGCAGGTGTTGCTCGAGGCGCAGTCCATCGCGACCAAGCGGTCGGGCGGCATGGTGGGTACGCGCGAACTGCTGCTGGCGCTGGCGCGGGGCAGCGGTCGTGCGGGCAGTGTCTTGAAGACCTTCGACGTCACCGGCGACAAGCTCGAGCGCGCCCTGGAATCCATCGGCGCGGCCGGCTCCTACCAGGGTGACGAGGAGGGCGATGCCGGCCACGAGTCCGCCCTCGACCGCTATGCCCGCGACCTCTGCGCCGCCGCGCGCGCCGGCAAGATCGATCCCGTGATCGGGCGAGACGACGAGATCCGTCGCGTCGTGCAGATCCTCAGCCGCCGCACCAAGAACAACCCCGTGCTGATCGGCAGCCCCGGCGTGGGCAAGACCGCCGTGGCC
>JAHJML010000188.1 GCA_018821365.1 Actinomycetota bacterium
AACTGTTCGACCTGCCTGCCGAGGACTTCGAGGCGCTGTGGGCGGCGGTGCGGGTGGTCGGCGCCGGGATCAAGCAAGCGGTCGGGTGCGAGCGGGTATTCGTACTGGTGATCGGCATCGACGTGCCCCATGCCCACGTCCACTTGATCCCTGCAGGCGCCTCACTCGCCGATCTGCCGATGCCGCCGGTTGCCGAGCAGTCGCCCGAGGAACTCGCCGCGATGGCCACCCGGATCGGCGAGGTCCTCCGTTTGGACACGTAGCTGCAGGCGGCGGGCGGGTCCCGACCCAATCCGGGGAAGAACCGCTAGATTGACCACCCGAACACCCCACACCTCCGCGATCAGGGGGGCCTCCATGGCCGACCAATACACCGACACCGCCAGGAACCCGGGCGGAACCATCGAGCCGTTCGCCAGGATGGTCATCCAGGCCAACAAGAACGACTACCTCAAGGCCGCCCGCTCGCAACGGTTCGCCTTCGCCACCATGAAGTGGCTGTTCCTGGTGGTGTTCCTGATCGCACTCGGGGCGATGATCACGGCGATCCGAATCGCCACCGACATCCCCGAGGAGGGCTACAACTGGGCCCAGGCCGGGGTGGTCGGGGGCATCGCCGTCATGGCCGTGCTGCTGTTCGCCCTGCTGCTCTACATGCGGCCGCTGGCCGCCCTCGAGCGCAACAGCGTGGTGACCTCGTTCCTGACCGTGGTGGTCAACAGCTATTGGACCCGACTCCTCTACGCCGACGACGCCAGGGAGGTGGACGTCTACCTGGAGGACGCCACCGCCTACACCGTCGAGCACCTCGGCTCGCTGCTGGACCGCCAGATCCTCGGAGCCAGCCGGTTCATGGGTCTGGTCCGCAAGGCCCAGGACGAGGCCCATCAGGACCCCGGCGCCTACGCCACTCCGCTGTAAGGCGCCTCGCAGGGAGGTCAGGAGTCCCTCGGGGCCCCCTCGAAAACCTCACCAGGGTGGAGTTCTCGCTCCGAATTCCTTGCTGCTGATTGGCTGGTCCGGCTCCCGCCCGGAGGCCTACGCGACTTGGACGCCGAAGTACCACCAGGTGCCGTCGTCCCGGATCAGGACCCGGTATCTGTTGAACGAACCATGTTCAGCGAAGGAGGCCACGACCTCATCCCCGTACAGATCGACGAGGTCGGCCCTCTGATCGGCAGGGAGGCGTGACCAGCTCTCGCTGTCGGAGGCCACGGCGGGCCACACGTGGCCACGCCACTCCAGACTCTGGTCTTCGCCATAGGCGAAGGCCTCCGGCCCGAAGGAGAGATTGAGGGTCCGGAGCAGGAACCACACGGAAGCGTCACCGGAGGCCTCGGAGTGCCGCCACGCTTCTGCCGAGCCGCCCCTCCCACCTACGAAACCCCACAACGAGCCCGGTTCATTCAGCGGGACCAGAGCTCCGAGGCCATCGAAGTCGCAGGCCGCCGCCGCCTCGAAGATGGCCCGCCGTTTCGCGGCTACCGGTTCGGGTAGTCCGGGCTGGTCCTCAAGCACCCAGTCCTCCCCGGCGGCTGAGCAACGGCCTGCCTCAACCGCGAAACCGGCGAGGAACCGTTGCCTCATATCGATGAGGTCCCGCACCTCTGCCCAATCGAAGAGGAACTCAAGAGGGCCGCCCCCTCGCGGAAAGCTGGACACGTCCACGTAGGCAACCAAGCCGTCCGGACCAACGCCCACGTTCTCGGCCAACTCGCCCGGTTCGAAGCAGCAGAAGGGCCCGTCAAACACATCGGCCAGCCGCTGAGAAACCATACTCTCAAGGCTCGCCACTCCCGCTTGGGTCAGCATGTCGTTCACCGTCAGGGGATCGCCGGTGACAAGGTCGAACATCAGGGCGACCTTCCTCGTGCTCGCCTCAGAGGTACCAGCCGGCAGGGCGGTCTCGGTGTATACGATCGACAGCACCGGCCAGGCGTCCTCTTCGAGCCACAGCACTTCGAAATCGAGGCCGTACACCGCCGCCTCCCCTGCGGGGTCCGGGTTGGGAACGTACGTCGCCCGCCGACTGTCCACGAACGCATCGAGCTGGTCGTTGATCCGCTCCTGGGAGTCCAGCCGGTCGAAGTGGGACACCTGCGGCTGATTGATCCGGACTTCGAGGCCATCTATGGCGACGCGCTCCGGCACAGTCGTGATCTGAAGGAACGCCCCGACTGTCGTCGTGGCTTCAGGACTCGTGGTAGTGCTCTGCGGGGGGGCCGTCGTTGCGTCTGTGCCTTCGGTCACCGACGAGCTGCTCACCGTCCCCAACGAGGTGCTCGAAGCATCTGGCGAACCTCCGCCACCTCTCAGCCACAGCCCCACCGGCAGCAACAGCGCCAAGGTGAGTACCGCCCCTCCCGCCGCCACCACGACCGGCCTCCTCGACAGGCCCGGCCTGCCCGCCACATGCGGTCGCTCGGACAGAGCGCCAAGACCCGGAGCCTCCGGCGCCCGAGCCTCAATGGCCCCCAGGGCCCGGCGCAGTTCGCCCAGTTCGTGGTCGTCGAACGGTGCGGTCATGGCTGCAACACCTCTCTGAGTCGATGACGCGCCAGGTGCAGGTACCGCTTCACCGTGCCCGGCCGGCAGCCCATGAGGCCAGCCACCTGCTGCACGGGCAGGTCACGCCAGTACGTCAGGTACACCGCCGCCCGCTGACGCTCGGGCAGCCCGGCAACCGCGCGGAGGACCTCGGGCCTCACCTCGGGGAAAGTTTCGATTCCATCAACCCACGGTGCGTCCCGCTTCTCCGTCCTGAAGTGGTTGCGGCTCTCATTGAGCACCGCCTTGAAGAGGTACGGGCGGGGTTCCGCCAGGCTCTCCAGCCCACCGTCTCGTCGCAACACCCGTTCGACGACGGCCGACAACACGTCCTCAGCGTGGTCGGGGCCGACGAGCACCGTGGCATACCGGATCAGCTCGCCGCTGTGCTCCCGCCAGATCGTGGCGCTCCCCACACCCCTATCACACATCATCGGGTCAAATGGTTGCACGCCCGCCACCATCCGATAGGTCGTATCGCCTCCCACGAGACGCCGCGCCCCTTGGGACCCCCACGAGAACATCACCAGGGTCGAGTTCCTGCTGCAGATCCCCAGGCTCGGCTCCGGCGTCCCCGGAACCAGGTGAGCTCAGACCCGCTCGACGACCGGGCCGTATCGCTGTTGGGCGGCCTGAGCCGAGGTGCCCAGCAGCCGGCCGATTCTCGCCCAGGGGATGCCGGCCGCCCGGGCGGCGGAGACGGCGTCCAGAACCTGCCGCTCGCTGCGCGCCCTGGCCACCGCGGCACGCTGCAGCAGGTACTCCTCGACGGGGCGTTCGTCGCCCTGGGCCGGCTCGTAGGTCTCAAACCAGTGCGCCAGCCGGTCGGCGTGGTCGAGAATCTCCTGGATGGATCTCGGCATCAGGGTTACCTCAGGAACCTCGAACGGGCGGGCATCGCATGCACGATAAAGTCGAGGCCTTCGGCCGACGCGACCCCGATCTCCAGTAGACGGCCTGCCTGGTCGGCGCCGATCAGCATGACGAAGCCGTTCACCTCGAACACTCGAATTGGGTGCTGGTAAGCATGCAGCATGTCATCGTCGTTGACCCCGTGTCGGCGTGCGCTCGCCAGGATCGTTGGGTCCACGGCGTCAACTTACCTTGACAGGCTACCACTGTCACCCCCCTTCCGGACACGGAGCATGGCCGCCGTCTCGGAGAAACCACCAACGAGTCCCTCAGGACCTCTGTCAGGAGTTGGCCGCTCCTGAAGTCCGGTTTGAGCTCACAATTACGTGACGAGTGACGTAGCGATACCCCAAAGCGATGCTTCTCAATGTCATACCTCCTGGGACGCCCCTCTGGGAGGGCCGGTCCATTCGGCTCTGCGACAAGGTGAGCGCCCCCAGAGCGTCCGGTGTGGCGTCGTCGGGGGCGGGACCGGCCCCCCGGGAGAGCACCGAAGCTATGGCGAAGGGTTCCTGGCGATCTGACGGCCCCTCGGGGTGGACCGTGGCGGTCGGGGCACGCCAGCCGCCGTGGCGGCCCGCCGTGCCCCCGGATCCGCACCCGGTCGTGCCCCTCGCCGGGTCGCTGCTGGTCCTCTCACCGTCACACGAGTTTCGTTGCATACTCAAGTGAAGAGTCCGGTCCTCCAACTCGTGCTACCGTCGGTGACCGCCTGGGAAGGATTGTCGTGGTCCACAAACGCACCGTTTCCAAGTCCACAGCCTCTCGAGCTAGCAAGGTCCTCCGGAGCCGCAACGCCAGCAATGCTGCGAAATCCTCCGCCGGCAGGACACTTGCCCGTCGAGCCGCAACAAGGCGCAAGTGACAGCGGACTCCTCGGACGAGGATATCCCCGGAGCGGAGGCGCCCGCGGACTCAGGCGCATTAGCGGTACCCGACGGGATCACGGACCTCGACGGCTACCGCAAGTGGCTCCAGGAGGATCCCGTCATCTCGCTTGACCAGGAATACGAGACATTCTACGACGATGTCCTCACTGTTGCCCTGGAGAGGATCAAGTCATCGAGTTTCTGGCTTGCGCTGCCCTCTGCGCTGTCGACGGCTGACGGGCAGTTTCGGTTGAATCTCGGATCTCACCTCATGGACAGGCCCAAGGACCCCCCCAAGCTGGACAAGAAGCCGTACGCGTCATTCATCGAGAAGACGTACCGAAAGAACGTTCTCCGGCCCGATTACCCGCGCCCTCCAGTCGGCGGATGGCTTCTGCCGGATGACTGGCTTGAGAAAGTTCGAGATCTGATCCGCACCACTGTGGTCGTGAGGTATCTCGATGGAGTCGAAGTACTGGCGAAATCGCTCACCGCCTTGGCCGATGAGCACGCAATCCAGAGCAAGGTCGACTTCGAAGCCCGGGAAGAGGGCTATTACGCCGCGCACTTCACCGCAGAATTCGACTGTGAGATTCCCAGTCTTGTCTTCGACACGGAGTCCCTAACTATCTGCTTGGAGATTCACATCGCAACTCAGATCCAAGGGGTGTTGCGTGAGCTTCTACACCCGCGATACGAGCAACGCCGGTTGGAGAGGCCCTCCGAAGCAGATCGACGTTGGCAGTGGAACTTCGATTCACCGGAGTTCGCACTCAACTACCTCGGCCACATCAGTCACTACGTGGACGGGATGATCGTTGGGTTGCGGGATGATGCGCGGAAGTCAAGACCGAAAGACGAGGGAAGGCGTGAATAGCGATTTCACCGATTATCTGACAGAGATCGAGATGCCTGGCCCGCTGATCGAGCGAGTCGAGTACTTCCATAACCTCTACACCGATCTCATCCGGAGCGAGCCCGAGAGGGTTTTTGTCTCCGACCTGATCCAGGAAGACGGCTCACGTTCCTACGACAGCCTCTGGTTCTTCACCGGTTCAGAGGTCATGGAGGCTCACCGGTTCCTTGATGCTGAGTCCTTCGATCTTGACTCGGCGTCGAAGATCACTTACTGGCGAGTCGAAAAGGAATCGTATACCGTCGGCAGCGCAACTGCCGCCTCTCGTATGAGATTCGTCTTCTCGACAGAAGGTGGCAGCACCGGCGACCTCAAGGCAACCGGCAGCAACTGCGACAGACTGTGGACACTGATGAAGGAATGGTTCGTACCCAAGTCAATCGCCGCGCCCTGAGGCACGATTCGACACGTCTCCGTCTCTGGACCCCGCGCCAACGCTTCAGTTTGCATCGTTGATCCCGGGGATGTGCACCTGAGAGCCG
>JAHJML010000189.1 GCA_018821365.1 Actinomycetota bacterium
CCAGCGGCCGCTCATCCTCCTCAAGGGGGGCACCCTCATCGAGATGCAGCTTGGTCTCCGAGCTCGGGCAACCGCCGACGTGGACACCCTCTATCGCGGGGACTTCGACTTCATCCTTGACACCCTCGATGCCGTGCTCAAGCAGCCATGGGGGCCGATCACGTTCCAGCGAACCAGCCCCGAGACGATCACCAATGCACGACGCCGGGTCCAGCCCCTTCGTTTCGACGTGAAACTCCTCATCGGATCGCGCACCTGGCGCAGAGTCACGGTCGAAGTCTCACCGGATGAGGGACGGGCAGGTGCCTCCCACACCCTGGTCGAAGCACCGCCGCTGGCACATTTCGGTCTCCCGGATCCCGACCGCTTGGTGGGGCTCGCAGTGGACTACCAGGTAGCGCAGAAGCTGCACGCTTGCACTGATCCTCATCAGCCACCCGAGTACATCAACGACAGGGCACGGGACATCGTTGATCTCCACCTGCTGCGTGACGCCTTCTATTCAGCGGAGTCCTCGGCGGCGTCCTTGGCTGGGGCGTGTCGCGACGTGTTCGAGACTCGATACCGGGAAGCCGAGGAGCTCGGGGGGGAGCCGCGGTCGTGGCCTCCGAGGATCCGGGCCTACCCGTCGTGGGGTGCCGACTTCTCTCGAGCGTGCGAGGCCGCCGGAATCGTCCTGGACCTCCGCCAGACGGTGTCGGTCCTCAACAGTTGGATAGACGAGATCGACGGCCATTAGGACCAGCGACGACTCGTAGTGGTTCGCGAGGTCGATCAGGTCGGACCGGCTGGGATACGTATGTGCCATGCGCCTGGCTCGCGTTTGTGTTGATCATCATCAACGTCAACGCGGTCCTCAACCCTCACGGGCGCCTGCCCCACCGATCCGGCTGGGCCCGAAGCTCCGCCTCGATGTTCAGCGCCACCCGAGTCTCACGCTTCCAGAATCTTCAGGGGTGAGAGCCGTCCGATCAGGCCCGCCAGACACGAACCCACAACAACCTGCAGGTCAACAACCAGTGCAGGGTCGACGGCACCTACGCCAACCGCCCCGACGTCAAAGGCTGACCACCGCGAGCGGTGGGGGACGTCGCACAGGATCCTCCACGGGTGGTTGCGCGACGAGTTCATGGGCGGGCGCCGACGCTGCGTGTTCTTCGCGAACTTGCACAGCACGCCGGCCACGCCGACGTCCTCAGAGAGAAGGTATCGCGAGCCGGTCATCGGGTTCGTGAGCTTCGGCCCGCACGGCCCGCTCCGGATGACGGTGACCTGCCCATCGAACGGTGGGGGACTCGTGGATCGGAGTCCACGTGCCCCGTCGCCCATGCGGACCCTGGCGGCTGCTGGAAGCCAGGTTTCGCCGTTCGCCAGGCCTTCGCGCGACCAGGCGCGGCAAGGACGCTGCGCTACCGTCAAGGGTGTGCAGCGTGATCGTGAGCGGTTGGTCTACTTGTTCGGCGAGGAGGCGCTCGTCGGCCTGGACGACTATGACCTCGATGACGAGTCGGATGTGCTGGAGCTTGTCGATAGGTTCCTGCCTGTGCCGGCCGGCGCATCCGTCGTCGGCGCTCAGTCGGCGTTGCGAGCGATCGTGGTCAGGCAGATATTGGACGACGATCCGCCGGAGGCGTGGCGGGCGGTGGCACGCATGCGGGATGCCGGACTGGATCGTGACGATGTCCTCAGCCAGCTTGCGATGGTCATCTCCGAGAGCGTGTGGATCACGCTCTCGGAGAAGGAGAAGCCGGATCCGGCTCGCTTGGCCGGAACGCTCGACGCCTTGCCCCTGCCGAGCGTCGAGCAGATCGCTGAAGCACTGGTCGCGGTGGTTCGCGCCGAACCAGGGATCCAAGCGGACGAACATGTCGAACGAGTGCTCGCCATGCTTGGTTCCGAGAACCGCAGGCGAATCCTCGAACCGTTGGCCGCCCGTGTGCTCGATCACCTCGTCGACGGGCCGCTCTACTGGCTGGCCGGCGACGTGACGGTCGCGTTCCACGACACCATCGGCGGGCGCACGTTCACACACCGCTTCAACGACGCCGAACGCGAACTCGGCATCCTCACCGTCTCGGTCGACCTGGCGGCGTACGGACGGTTCGACATCGTGCGCCTGGCCGACGGAACCGAGATCGATCAGTTCTCGATCGAACCTGGTCACCTGGCGTGGCGCGGGGCGGACGGCTGGCTCGACGGATTCCAGCCCGGCGATCTGCTCGGCGTCTCGGCCACGTTCGACCTGCCGGCCGGCGATGAGCCGGTCGAGGCGACCGTCTCGATCGACCGCGTCGCTGACGAACCGTTGATGACCGTTGCCCTCGCGGCCGCCATGCGAGCCGCCTACGACGCCGAGCAGCACGAGCATGGCCTCCCGGTCAGCGCCGAGGATCTCGTCGTGTGGCTGTGCCACCACCACCCCGACTTGTTCACGCACCCCCTCCGACCGCTGTCCGACTGGTGTGACGAGGCCGGACTCGAGCTGAGCGGCAGCATGGTTGCCCACGACGCCTCTGTCTGGCGACGCGAACTGGTGCACCGGCGGGTGCACCAGGTGGTGGATCTCGTGCCCGAGCCGCACTGGCGCAAACTGCTCGGCCGCGCCATGGAGGTGCTCGATGATCCCAACGCCTCGATCGACGACATCCGTACCTCGCTCGGGGAGTGCGCCGAACCTGAGACACTTGACGTGCTCGCGGACATTCTCATCCCCGAGCATTTCGCGCCCGAGGACGAGTTCCTCCGCGAGTCGGTTTTCTCGCCCGGTTACGTCTTCGATCTCGTTCAACGCGCCACGGCGATCGCCCGTCGCCCCCGCGAGACGGCGACAGCCGAATACCTGGCGTGTGTGCTGTACGAGCGGTGCGGTCAACCGCTGATCGCCGCTGCCCACCTCGCCCGCGCCGTCGAGGCTCGTCCCCAGCTCGGCCCGGTCGTAGAGCGGATGGGTTGGTACTGCTTCGACCGCGGCGACGCCCGCGGTGCGACGCGGTGGTGGCGAGAGCTGGACGAGGTCCACCCGGCCGCGAGCACGATCGCTCCGTTCCTCACACCCGCCACGGGTCGCACCAAGATCGGTCGCAACGACCCGTGCTGGTGCGGCTCGGGCCGCAAGTTCAAGCAGTGCCACCAGGCCGTGAGCGAGCTTCCGGCGCTGCCGGACCGAATCGCGTGGCTGTGCCGCAAGGCGACGCTCTGGCTCGAGCACACCATCGGCGAGACGCGGGAACTCGTGACCGACCTCGCGATCGCGTGGGTGGCCGGTGACGCCGAGGCCGACGCATACGACGTGCTGGACGTCGACGAGACCGAGATGCAGGCTCGGTTCTCCCGTGCGTTCGCCGACCCGCTCCTGTTCGACACCGCACTCCACGAGGGCGGCCTCTTCTCCTGGTTTCTGAGCGACCGCGGCGAGTTGCTGCCCGACGACGAGCACCTCCTCGCCACCGCGTGGCTGACAAGCGATCGCAGCGTGCACGAAGTCGTCTCCGTCGAGCGCGGCGTCGGCATGACGTTGAGGAACCTCGCGACCGGGGACGTGGCCGATGTGCGCGAGCGGACTGCGTCACGGACAGCACGGGTCGGCGAGCGCTACTGCGCCCGTGTCGTGCCCGATGGCGCGTCCCGCCAGATCATTGGCGGCGTGTTCCCTGTGCGCACCGGCCACGAAGAGACGGTGCTGGAGCTGTGCGCTCAGGCCGACCCGCTGGAGCTCTGCGCGTGGGCGGGCGCGCTCGCTCAACCGCCACGCATCGTGCACCGGCCGGGTATGTTCGAATCGATGCTCGACCGCGACGCGATCGAGGCGGTGCTCGACGAGCTCGGCGACGCGGACGAGTCCACCGTGCTGGCCCGCCTCCACGCCGAGATCTCACGCCAGGCGCAGGCACGTTGGCTCGACGACACCATCCCGGCACTGGGCGGCCTCACGCCGCGGCAGGCGGCGGCCGACCCCACCCGTCGCGAGCAACTCGAACGTCTGCTCGCCGAGTTCGACCTCCGCGACGAGCGCGTCCGCGACCTGGATCTCGGTCTCGACGGGGTTACCGGCGGGCCGATCACCTACGACACCGCAGCGCTGCGACGTGAGCTTGGCCTTTCTTGACGGCCCGGATGCTGCGGTCTGCAGACTGCCGTTCGTCCCCGGTCTATTGCAGGGCACGGGATCTGTTCAACCCAGGAGCAACAACGAGCTGCATGTCACCTCCGCTCTTGCGCCTGAAGGAGCACTGTGGCCCCGCCGTCAAGGACGGTGGTCAGCACAGCACTGTGGTCGCCGACGGGCTCACCGCCACAGCGCGGGTCATCACCGCAGCAGCATTGATCATGGTGTTCGTGTTCGGCAGCTTCGTTCTCGAAGACATACGGACCGTCAAGATCCTCGGAGTTGGACTCGCGGTTGCAGTCGCCATCGAAGCGACAGCGATCCGCATGCTGCTGATTCCGGCGACCATGGAACTGCTCGGAGACAAGAACTGGTTGATCCCACAGCGTCTCAACCGGCTACTCCCGCACCTGGCGGTCGAACCACGGAGCACCTCCTGAGGCCCGGCACGACCGAAGAAGGGTGGTCATCACCTCCTCTGCGATCCCTGGCCGAGTGGTTCGGAACATCAGCGCCCTTCCCGAACGACCGATCGGGTACCTACTCAGGCCGCGGACCAGGCACTTCGAGGGGTGAGAGCCGTCCTATCAGGCCCGCCATCCCCTCAGTGCCCCAGCGTCTCCAGTCTCCGTGACGTGTTGAAGATGCCGGTGGGGTTGTCGATGCCGTCGATCTCGGCGATCAACTCCAGGGTGACGGCGTCGTACACCCGGACCACGTGGCCGTCCCAGTCGCTGACGTAGACGGCCTTGCCATCGGCGGTGAACTCGGGATGGAGCGTCCGCACCCCGTCGGTGATCTCGCCGATCAACTCGAACGGTGGGGCCTTGTCGAACACGGTGATCGTGTGGGGTTCCTCGGCGAACACGGCGTCGGCCCACACGTAGGGGCTGTCGTGGTGGGCTCGCAGGAAGAGCCCGGCCCCGGCGGTGGGCACCGTCCCGACGATGGTGTTGGTGTCGAGATCCCACACCGTCACCTTGCCCTCGGCGGCGTGCACGGTGGCCCCGTAGGTGACCCCGTCGTACTCCCACGCCGCCCCCGATCCGGGATGGGGGGTGTCGCCGGTCTCGATCCGCTCCACCACCTGCATCGTCTCGACGTCGATGGCGGCCATCCAGTTGTCCGTCTGGGAAGCCAGGTAGAAGGTGCGGTTGTCGGGGGAGAGGAACCCGTCGTGGAGGATCCGGCCGACCTCGAGGGTGGCCGTCACCGGGAAGTCCGGTTGCGACCAGTCGATCCGCCACACCTGGCCGGCCTCCTTGAGCGCGACGACGAAGTAGGGGCCCACCAGGTCGGGGGCGACGTCCAGGATCGTGGCCACCCGGGACTCGGTGATCTCACCGTCCGTCCCGGTGGTGGTGGTGCTCCACACCTTGAGCGGCTCCAGGGTGTGGGCGTCCAGCATCACCAGGGTGGCCGGCACGTAGTTGCCGGCGATCAGGTAGTTGCCGTCGTCCGACATGGCGATGGCCCGGGAGTCCAGGCCGATGCGCACCTTGCGGACCGGTTGCAGGCCGTACAGGTCGATCTTGAACACCCATCCGTCCCGGCCCATGTTGTAGGCCCAGCGGGGGTCGACGGGGGAGAAGGTGTAGCCGTGGGCCCGGTACGAGGCGGGGATCTTGCCGATCAGTTCGTGGCGGTCGCCGTCGACCACCGCGATCGACTGGGTCTCCCGCTCGGTGATCAGCATCAGGTTGTCGAGGTCGGCGCCGTGGGTCGGAGCGGTGGGCAGAGTGCTCTCGTCGACGAGGACGGTGAGGCTTGCCTCCATGTCGGCGAGCGTCCACTCGGGAGGGCCCTCGCCCGACTCGGACCTGATGAACCCCACCAGGGTGGCGATGTCCTCATCGGAGAGGTCGTACGGGGCCGACGCGAACGACGGCATCACCGTGCCCGGCTTGCCGCCGGAGATCACCCCCGTGTAGTACTCGTCCGGCTGGGAGAGCCGTTCGGGCAGCAGGGCCGGCCCGGTGGCGCCGCGACGGTCGGCGCCGTGGCATCCGCTGCACGTGTCGAGGAAGAACTCGGCCACCGGGCGGTCGTCCACCGTCCCCTCGAAGGTGGGGGCGGCGGTGGTCTCCGCCGGGGCGGCGCCGGGCCCGGCGGCGTCCCCACCCGGGGCGTCGTCGGCCATGACGACGAACCCCAGGGTGATGGCGGTCAAGGCGACTCCCGCCATGGCGCCGACGGCGAACATCCAGCGTCGAGTGGTGCTCTTGGTGGTCATATCGTTCTCCCAGTCCCGAGGGGGGTTCGGTCGAGCTCGCCCAGGAGGGCACTCCGGGCGGCGGTCCAGGCATCGTGCAGCTCACAGGACTCGTCGATGCCGCACGGCCCTGCCCGCAGCACACAGGTGGTTGCGTCGGGGATGCTGTCGACGAGGCCGATCAGGTCGAGGGTGGAGACGGTGTCGAGGTCCACGGCGATCTCGTAGCCACCGCCCCGGCCGGGGTCGGAGCGGACCCACCCGGCCTTCACCAGCGGTGCGATCACCCGGGCGACGAAGTCGGGGGTGGTGTGGGCCGCCTCGGCCAGCGCCTGGCGTCCCACCCGGCCTTCGGCGCCGTCGAGGTGGCGAAGCGCACGCAGCGCCAGACCGGTCCGGCGGGACATCTCGAGTCGCATGATCCGCATCCTATCTTGATTTCTTGACTCAAGATATCATAGTATGACGCCCGTGACCCCTGACACCCGGCACCACCCGAGAGCAGGAATGCCGAGCCTCCGGCTTCTCGGCGCAGCCGCCCTGGTGGCGCTGGCCGCCGCCGGGCTCGTCATCGCTTCCGGCCGCACCGCCGCCGCCCAGGAACCCGGAGAACCCGGAGAAGCGGTCTACCGCAGCATCTGTGCCGCCTGCCACCAGGCCGATGGCGCCGGCCTCCCGGGGGTGTTCCCGCCGCTGGCTGGCAACCCCAGCGTCGAGGACGCCGACTACGTTCGAACGGTGATCGGCGCCGGGCTGAGCGGTCCCCTCGAGGTGAACGGGGTCGCCTACGACGGGGTCATGCCCGCCCAGTCGCAACTCTCCGATGATGACGTCGAGGCGGTGATCGCCTACCTGCAGGCCGGGCTGCCCGGCGCCGGCGCCGCGCCGGCCGCGGCCGGCGACCCGGTCCTCGGGCGGGAGTTGTTCC
>JAHJML010000190.1 GCA_018821365.1 Actinomycetota bacterium
GCTAGACGCTCGGACGCGCTACTCCCGCCGGAAGGCGGTGCCGATGGCCGAAGGCGGGTCGCTGGCCAGGATCCGTCTCAGGCTCGGATGACGGTCGCCGAGGCGGCGGAACCAGTCCATGTAGACCAGCAGCAGCATGAAGATCATCAGCACGAACGGCATGATCGGCAGGATCTGCGACAGGCCGGGCCACACCGGTTGGAGTTTGAGGGCGGCCAACTGGAGGGCCCCGAACAGGTAGCACCCCAGTGCGGCCCGCACCGGGTTCCAGCCACCGAAGATGACGATCGCCAGCGCGATCCATCCGAAGTTGGTGGTGAGGCCGTCCCTCCAACCCAGCTTGACGTCGAGCGAGAAGGCGGCGCCGGCCAGACCGACCACCCCTCCGCCGACGATGGTGTACAGGTAGCGAAGGCGGTTGACGGGAAGACCCCTGGCGAAGGCGGCCTCGGGGCGCTCGCCGACACCCTGGAGCTCCAAGCCGCGCCGGGTGCGGTAGAGGAACAGGTAGGCGGCGATCAAGGCGACATACGACCCGTAGACCGACAGGTTGTGATCGAACAGCACCGGTCCGATGAAGGGGATCGACGACAGGCCCGGGATCGGCATCGGCTCCACATGGGCGGCGATCTTCCCCACGTAGGGGTCGCCGAGGAAGGAAGCGAGCTTGGCCCCCAGCAGGAAGAGCACGAACCCCATCGCGATCTGGTTGAGCCTCAGCTCGATGCTGGCAAACGCCACCAGGGCGGCGAACAGGGCGGAGACCGCCACCGCCGCCAGGAAACCGAGCCATGCGCTCCCGGTGAGGTAGGCGACGGCGAACGCGCTCATCGCCGACAGCATGATGCTCCCGTCCAGCGACAGGTTGATGACGCCCGCCTTCTCATTGATCGTCTCCCCCACCACCGCGTACACCAGCGGGGACGCCGAGGCGACGATCGTGGCCAGTTCCTCCATGGGCTACTCCTCCACCAAGGCGGCCAGGCCGTCGCGTCGCGTCAGGTGCATCCGCCGCACCTGGAACCCCCCGGCCAGCAGGGTGAACAGCACCAGGATCCCCTGCAGCACCCCTCCGATCGCCGAGTCGAGGCCGAGCCGCAGGTTCAACTGGGTGCTGCCGACCGACACCGCCACGAAGAACAACCCGAGGGGGGCGATCCACTTGGCGCGGAACCCCGCCAGCAGCACCACCAGGATCCCGAGGAAGCCGTATCCGCCGCTGACCGACGGCACCAGTTTGTGGTGGAAACCGGTGGCCTGCACGGCGCCGGCGAGGCCCGCCAGCAGGCCGCAGACGGCGAAGGCCGCCATCATGGAGGGGCCGGTGGGGATGCCCAGCAGGTGGGCGCTCTGCGAGTTGCTCCCCACCGCCTTGAGCCGCAGCCCGAACGAGGTGCCCTTCATCAAGAAGTAGACGGCGACGACCGCTGCGACGGCAAGCAGGATCGCCACCCACGAGTACCCGCCCCACTCGGGGAGCCACAGGCCCTCCCGGAACAGATCGGTGCCGCTGGTCGATGCCACCCCGGCCCTCTTCCACGGGCCGATGACCAGATACACCGCGAGACCGGCCGCCACGAAATCGAGCCCGAGACCGCCGAAGATCTCGTTGACCTTCCCGTACACCTTGAGGACACCCGCCAGCAGCGCCCACAGCATCCCGCCGATCGCTCCAGCCAGCAGCACCAGCGGCAGGACGACCTCGCCCGGGCCGGGAACCTCCCTTGCCACCCAGGTGGCTGCGACCGCCCCGGCGACGATCTGGCCCTCGATCCCGATGTTCCAAAGACCCGCGGCGAAGGTGATCACCAACCCGGCCGCCGCCAGCGTCAGCGGCACCCAGGTGATCAGCGTGCCGGGGATCTTGTCGGCGGTGCCCAGCGAGCCGCCCCACAGCAGCCGGAGCGCCTCGAACGGGTTGGCACCGGCGGCCAGCAGCAGGAGGGACGCAAACAGGAGGGCCGACCCAACCGGCACCGCCACCGATCCGGCCGCCCGCAGCCGCCTGAGGATGGCCCGACCAAGGCTGCGGATGCGATCGGTCATGCGACCTCTCTCCCCCCGATCAGGTGGCCGAGCATCTCACCGTCGGCATGCCTGGCGTCGAGGACCCGGATCACCCTCCCTGAGAAGAAGACCATGATCCGGTCGCTGTAGCGGAGCAGTTCGTCGAGATCGGCGCTGGCGAACACGATCGAGGTCCCCTCGGCTCTCCGTTCCAGGATGCGGGTCCACACCCAATCTGCCGATTCGATGTCGAGTCCCCGGGTGGGGTGCTCCATCAACAGCAGGCGCAGCCCGGGCGGCATCATCGCCAGCAGGAGCCGCTGTTGATTGCCGCCGGACAGGCCCTCGGCGGTCGATTCCGGGATGCCCCTGATGGAGAACTCGTCGATGAAGGCGGCGGCCCGGCTGCGGGCGGTATCCCAATCGATGAAGAAGTCCATCCGCCGGCCCGCCAGCAGGAAGTGCTCGGTGATCGTGAGCCCGGAGACCAGTCCCTCTTCGAGTCGCCCGGCCGGCAGGAAGTGAATGCCGGCATCGAGGTGGCGGCGGTAGCCCAGTCCTTCCATCGCCGTGCCCCCGACTTCGATGGACCCCGAGTCGGGCCTGTGGAGCCCGGCAAGAGCCCGCAGCAGGAGGCGCTGGCCGCTGCCCTCGAGGCCGGCGAGACCCACCACCTCACCGGCGGCGACCGACAGCGAGAGGTTGGCGGTCGTCAACAGTCGGTCGCTGAGCGTGACCCCGTTGATGGCCAGCCCCTCGGCACCGATGGAGGCATCGGCCCTATCGCTCGGCGTCACCGCCTTGCCGAACATCATCTCGACGAGGTGCTCCGGGGGACACGGCAACTCGGCGGCACCCACCAAGCGGCCCCGGCGCATCACGGTCACCCGGTCGCACAACTGCTGGACCTCTTCGAGCTTGTGGGAGACGAAGATGACGATCATCCCCTCGGCGGCCAGGGTCTTGAGCGTGTCGAACAGCTGATCGCGCTGGAGCGCCGAGATGCCGGTGGTCGGCTCGTCGAGGATGAGCACCCTGGCTCCCAGCCACAGGAGGCGGATGATCTCCAACTGCTGGCGCTCCCCGACCGTGAGGGTCCGCACCGGCGCATCGGGGTCGAAGGAGAAGCCGAAGCGCTCGCTCAGTTCGGCCAGCGCCGCCGCCGCCGCGCCGCGATCGAGGGTGGCGCCCCCCGGAGCCCCCAGCACGAAGTTGTCGATGACGCTGAAGGGCAGGAAGACCAACGGGTCCTGGTGGAGCATTCCGATGCCGGCGGCGATGGCATCCCGCGGCGAGGCCAGCGTCAGGGTCTCTCCATCGAGCACCACGTCTCCGGAGTCGGCTTCGATGAAGCCCGACAGCGCCTTCATGAGGGTGGACTTGCCTGCCCCGTTCTCGCCGAGCAGGCCCCGCAACTCCCCGGCCTCGATGGTCATCGAGATGCCGTCGTTGGCGGCCACCGAACCGAAGTGCTTGTGGATCTCGCGGAGTTCGAGGTGCATCGGCTGGGAATCTACCGCCCCAACCGGGAGCTTGCGCCGCCGACGCGATGAGGGAGGGCCCGCTGGCCCTCCCTCATCCGAATCGTCGCGACGAGCCCCTAGGAGGCGGAACTCGCCCCGATCATGCCCTCGAGCAGTTGCTCCGTGTACCAGAGTTGCTGATCGGTGGCCTTCTCTCCGTCGCCCAGGTAGACCGAGCCGTCCTGGTAGTTGAGCGGGCCGACGTACAGGTCGATGGCCCCGCTGGCCAGGCCGTCGATGAACTCATCGAGGAACCCGGAGGCCTCCTCGCTGAGGCCGTCGCCCTTGACGAACCCGACACCGCTGGTCTCGGGGTCGTTCAGGTCGTCCCAATTGGGCCCGAACCACTCCCACTGTGCGGTGTAGGTGCCGGCGATGACGCTCTCGACGATCCGCTTGTAGGCGGGACCCCAGTTGAAGTAGGGCACCCCGAGGCAGATCCCGGCAGCCTCGGCACAGGCATCCTTGTAGTCGTAGGGAATCGCCCACACGGTCTCGCCGCCGGCGGCACGCTGGCCGGCGACGACCAGGGCCTCGGTGGTGTCGATACCGCTGATGACCACGTCCGCTCCGCCGTCGAAGAAGTCGTTGGCCACCTGGGTCGGGTCGAGGGTGAAGCCCGGGATCGAGAACCAGAAGCCGATCCAGTTGACCGTGAAGGTCAACTCGTCGGTCATCCCGCGGTACTCGCTGTAGCAGTACTTGGCACCCAGGTACGCCGAGTTCGCCAGTCTGCGGGTCTCGTCGTTGATCAGCGGACCGAGGTACCCGATGCTGCCGGTCTGGGTCATCAGAGCGGCGGCGCACCCGGCCATGAACTTGGCGTAGTACATGCGGCCCATCGTGTTGCCGAGATTCGGCGCCGGGTTGAAGGCCCTGCCGTCTGCCCAGGCGCTGTCACCCGACGACCAGATGATCGGGATGTCCGGGTTGTTGGCGGCGCCGATCGACGCCCCATCCCGCATGTCGTCAGAGGTGGCGAAGATCAACGTCGCTCCATCTGCAACCATGTCGTCGATCACCTGCTCGACCGTGGTGTCCGGCCTGTCGGCCGTGTTCACCTTGTCGAGCGAGATCATCGTGGCGCCAAAGGTGTCTTCGAGGTACTGACCCGCCTCGAAGTGGGCTTGGCTCCAACCGCGGTCGTTCTCCGGTCCCACCAGGATCATCCCGAACGTCAACGGCTCGGCAGCCTCGGTCGTGGTCGCCGCAGCCGTGGTCGTCGGGGCTTCGGTTGCGCTCGTCGTCGTTGCATCATCGTCGCCGCAGGCGGCAACCACCAGCGCAAAGGCGGCGGCCAGGGCGACAACGCTCATCCATCGTCTTGTCATTGTGTTCGTCCCTCCTCGGGTTTCTCACCAGGCTAGGCACGGCAACCCGGTCACGGCGTTCAATTGCGCCATGTTCGTCCCCTCCCTATGGGTAGTCTCGGCCGCGATCGTCGAGCGAGGTGTCATGGAAGGGTTCATCCGAGGTCTCCCCAAGGTGGAACTGCACCTCCACATCGAGGGCACGCTCGAGCCGGAGATGATGTTCGAGATGGCGGGGCGCAACGGGGTCACGCTCCCCTTCGCCGACGTGGACGAGGTGCGGGCCGCCTACCAGTTCAGCGACCTGCAGTCGTTCCTGGACATCTACTACCAGGGCGCTGAGGTCCTCCAGACGGAGCGGGACTTCCACGACCTGATGTGGGCCTACCTCTCCCGGATGGCCGGCGAGAACCTCCGGCATGCCGAGATCTTCTTCGATCCCCAGACCCACCTTGGGCGGGGCATCGGCTTCGAGACGTTCATGGGCGGCTTCGCCACCGCCCAGCAGAACGCTCGGGAACGGTTGGGGATCACCACCAAGCTGATCATGTGCTTCCTTCGCCACCTCGATGGGGCAGAGGCGGTGGCGACGATCCGGGCGGCCATGCCGTTCAAGGGGGCCATCGCTGCGGTGGGCCTCGATTCCGGCGAGCGGGGCAACCCCCCCGAGAGGTTCGCCGACGCCTTTGCGATGGCCAGGGAGGCCGGCCTCCGAGCGGTCGCCCACGCCGGCGAGGAGGGCCCCCCCGCCTACATCACCGGCGCCCTCGACGTGCTGGGAGCCGAACGGATCGACCACGGCGTCGCCTGCGAGCAGGACGAGGCGCTGCTGGACCGCCTGGTCGCATCCCGAATCCCGCTGACGATGTGCCCGCTCTCCAACGTGAAGCTGCGCGTGTTCGACGTGATGGAGGACCACAACCTGAAGCGTCTCCTCGACCGGGGGGTCGCCGTCACGGTCAATTCGGACGATCCGGCCTACTTCGGCGGATACCTCACCGACAACTACCTGGCGATCCAGCGAGCGCTCGATCTGTCCCGGGACGACCTGGTGGCACTGGCTCGCAACGGCATCGAGGCGACCTTCCTCGACGACCCGTCCAAGGCCGTTCTGCTCGCCGACCTGGCGGCCTATGCAGCCGGTTGAGGATTCTGGTCAAGACACCGGCCGACCCGATCCGATAGATTCCCACCTGGCGGCAGGAGTTTCGGATGCGACGCAGCGTGATGATCGGGTTCGCCGTCGTAGCCGGCATGGCGTTCACGGCATCGGCGGGGGCGGAAGGACGGGCCGCCCCATCCTGTGATGGGAAGCCTGCCACGATCTGGGGGACATCCGGCAACGACACCCTGACGGGGACGCCGGGTGACGATGTCATCAGCGGCCGGGGTGGCGGCGACATCATCAGCGGCCGGGGTGGCGACGACGTCATCTGCGGCGGGCCCGGAGCCGACGAGATCCACGGCGGAGGAGGCAACGACCTTCTGATCGGTGGAGGGGGGGCCGACGTCGTCATCGGGGGTGCCGGCGACGACGTGCTGGTGGGCAACTACGGCCCCGACCTGCTCGAAGGCGGGGGTGGCGCCGACAGACTGTCGGGCGGAGACGGCAGCGACACGCTGCGCGGCGATGGCGGCGACGACATCCTCGGTGGGGGTGGCGGCTTCGATGCCGCCGACGGCGGTTGGGGGGCGGACGCCTGCGACACGGAAAAGTCCGACGCCTGCGAGCAGATCGCGCTGGCCGAAGGAGACCGGGGCCGGGCGGTCCGCATCCTCCAGCAGACCCTGCGGGATCACAGGCTGTATCGGGGCCGGATCGACGGTCGCTTCGACCGTGAGGTCGCCGTGGCGGTCGCCACCTTCCACAAGGTGACCGGACCGGCCCACGCCAACCCGAACACGGCGGTCGCAGAGTGGAAGGCCCACCCGCCATCCGAGAGGTTCGCACTCGCCGACTGGGCCCGCCTGCTCGCCTTCGACCCCGAGCCGCCCAAGGCCCGCACCAAGCAACCCGACCGGGTGGAGGTCGACATCGGGCACCAGGTGCTCTACCTGATCCTCGACGACGAGGTCGACGCGATCATAGGTGTGAGCACCGGGTACTACCCCAACGCCACACCTCGCACCACCAACCTGCGCGACGGCGGGTACTTCTGGTACCAGCACCCCTACAACGGGTGGTCGCCCCTGCCGGGCGGCTGGTCCATCTACAAGTTCTGGGCCTACCGGGCGGGCAGCCAGACCAACTACGGAGTCCACGGCTACCGGTACGTCCCCTACTGGCCGGCATCGCACGGCTGCACCCGGGTCGAAGTCTGGGAGGCCGACTACCTCCACCCCATCATCTTCGTCGGCATGCCGATGCACGTGTGGGACAAGTAGCCCCCTCCTCGCACGGCAAAGTGCCGATAGGCCACCGTCGATGTCGGGTAGCGTTCTTTGCAGACAGGAGGCGGACTGAGTGCGGCGTCTGATCACGATCCTGACCGCGATTCTCGCGATCGCGGCCGTACCGGCCCTCACCGGCCGGGAGGCGGTGGCGACCGCCAACCCTCCGGCGATCGAAGGCGGTGCCGCGAGCAGCCTCGCCGACTGCCGGGAGCCTCACCTGGAACTCTGCGAACTGATCACCCTCGCCGAGGGCGCCGAGGGGCGGGCGGTTCGCCAGTTGCAGAGCCTTCTCTACTTGAAGAAGTTCTACCGGGGAGCGATCGACGGGGTCTTCGATCGGGAGGTGGCGGTGTCGGTCGCCACCTTCCACAAGGCGATCGGGCCGGCTCGCAGCGACGCCACCGACCGGAGGGGAGCGGTGGCCAACTGGAGGGCGAACCCGCCGTCGGAGGTGTTCGCTGCCGGCGATTGGCGGCGGCTCTCCGACTTCCGACTGATCCCCCCGAAGGCCCGGATCGACCAACCCGACCGGGTAGAGGTCGACATCGGCCATCAGTTGCTCTACCTGATGCTCGGCGGCAAGGTGAACGCCATCGTCCACGTCAGCACCGGCTTCGATCCCTACGACACTCCACGGACCAAGAACTTCCCCAACGGCTCGCACTTCTACATGAAGCACTCGTACAACGGTTGGTCGCCGCTGCCCGGAGCCTGGTCGATCTACAAGTTCTGGGCCTACCTGGGCCGGGACAACAACTACGGGGTCCACGGCTACCGAACCGTCCCCTACTACCCGGCCTCCCACGGGTGCATCCGGGTGAACGTGTGGGATGCCGACTACCTCCACGAACGCTTCTTCATCGGGATGCCCATCTACGTCTGGGACGAGTAACACCCGCCCGGACGGGAATCTTGAGCGTCCGCTCAGGCCGAACGACTCTTGGCAGCCGCCCCCGCCCATGACACGCTGCAGCCATGAGCGAGTTGGAGCGGGTTCAGAGGGAGTTGACCCGACTCACCGAGCGCCTCCGCGAGGTCAAGAATCGCAAGGACACCGGGGGCATCGGGGTGCCGCAACCCGGGGAGCCGGCCGCCGCCAAGCGACCCCCACTCGACTGGCCGCAGCCGGAGCGACCGACCGCCTGAACCCTCCGTCGCCGGCGACCGCCTCGAGTCGAGTAAGTGGTGGTCGGGCCCGTCCGCACTAGCGTTGCGGGCGAACGACCGAGTTCCCGGCGGGAGGGCGATGCGGCGGGTGACGATCGCAGCTATCGCAGCGCTGCTGGCGGGCGCCCCCCTGGCGGCCGCCCGGGCCGAGACACCACCGAGGGCCTTCACGCTGGTCGCCGTCGGCGACGTCATGGTGCACGAGTCGATCGCATGGGTCGCCGACCAGCACGCCCCCGGGCGGAACACCCACGACTTCTCGCCCATGTTTGCGTCGATCGAGCCCTGGATCTCCGGCGCCGACCTGGCCATCTGTCAGATGGAGATGACCCTGTCGCCCACCAACACCGGCCTCTCCTACTACCCGCGATTCATCGTCCCGCACGAGTTGGCGGATGCGGTGGCCGGGGCCGGGTTCGATGCCTGCTCCACCGCCTCCAACCACTCGGTCGACGGCGGTGTCGCCGGTCTGGAAGACACGATCGCCCTCCTCGAAGCCGCCGGGGTGGCCACCACCGGAACCGCCCGCTCGGCCGAGGAGCGCCTCCCCAACCTCTACGTGGTCAACGGGGTCACCGTCGGGCACCTCGCCTACACCTGGGGGCTCAACGGGTTGCGGGCGCCCGAGCCGTGGATGGTGAACGTGATCGACGCCGACGCCATCCTGGCCGACGCCCGCTGGGCCCGGGAGCAGGGTGCCGAGTTCGTCATCGTCAGCATCCACTGGGGCGAGGAGTACCAGGCTCGCCCGACTTTCCACCAGACCACCCTGGCCGAGACCCTGACGGCCTCGCCGGATGTCGATCTGATCCTGGGCCACCACGTCCACGTGGTGCAGCCGATCGCCCGGGTGAACGGCAAGGTGGTGGTGTACGGGATGAGCAACTTCATCTCCAACATCCGGGGCACCCCGGAGGGGCGCACCGGCGCCGAGGACGGCATCGTGGTCCACCTCGAGGTGGCCGAGCAGGGTGACGGGGCGTTCGCCGTCGATCGGGTCGAGTACACGCCATTCTGGATCGACCCCGCCACCAAAGAGGTGCTCCCGATCGGCCAGTCGCTGCTGACCGGCCGCGGCCACCCGGCCACCCTGCAGCAGTCGTGGCAGCGGACGGTGGGCCGGGTCGACATGCTCGGCGGTAGTGGGGCGGTCCCCACCGCCGACCCCTGGCCCGAAGTGTCGTGCCGCGGCAAGGCCGCCACCATCCTGGGCACGACGGGCGATGACTCCCTCACCGGGACCGACGGCGACGATGTCATCGTCGCCAGAGGCGGCAACGACTCGATCAGGGGCGGGGGCGGCCACGACCTGATCTGCGGGGGAGCCGGCAACGACATCGCCTGGGGCGAGGACGGTTCCGATCTGCTGTTGGGGGGACCGGGCAACGACCTCCTGATCGGCGACACCGGCAACGACATCCTCTGGGGCGAGGAGGGTGACGACGTGCTCGTCGGCGGCGAGGGCGCCGATCTTCTGATCGGGGGCCCCGACGACGACTTCCTGCGGG
This sequence comes from Actinomycetota bacterium, assembly GCA_018821365.1. Classification (GTDB taxonomy): domain Bacteria; phylum Actinomycetota; class Acidimicrobiia; order Spongiisociales; family UBA11373; genus JAHJML01. The sequence goes on from JAHJML010000190.1 coordinate 9,910, forward strand.
GCGGCGCCGGCGGCGACATCTTCTCGGGCGGCGACGGAGCCGACCGAACCGAACCCGACCGCTGAGCGCAGCCCTCGCAGGAGGGCGCAGGAGACGGCAACCTTCAGCGGCCCCCCTGCCCCCAGTTGCGGCTCTCGATCCCTTCGACCGGCCACCCGGTGACCCGTTGTGCCACCAGATTGGTGACCCCGTCGCGATGCTCGAGAACGCCGTCGATCCCCCCCCCCACACTGCGGCGGGCGGCCTCCCGGTTCGCATCCCACACCGCCGGCAGCACCACCACGTTGAGGATGCCCGTCTCGTCCTCCAGGTTGAAGAAGATCACCCCCTTGGCGGTCATCGGGCGCTGCCGATGGGTGATGATGCCGCCCACCCGTGACCGGCGCCCGTGGCGGCGTTCGACGATCAGGCGCTCGATGGGAAGGCACCCCTCATCGGCAAGCCACCCACGAACGAACTCGACCGGATGCCGGACCGACATGCCGGTCGACCAGAGGTCGGCCCGGGCGGCCTCGGTCTCGTCCATGGGGATCAGCCGGGGCGGGTCGGCACCCTCCGCCAGTGGGAGCCTCCCCGGGCCCATCCCCGCCAGCGCCCCGGCCACCCATAGGCCCTCCCGGCGGCCCACCCCCAGCGACTCGAGCGCCCCCGCCGCCGCCAGGCCCTCCAGGCCGTCCACCGCCAGACCGGTCCGCTGGGCCAGGTCCACCACCGTCTCGAAACGCCCCGCCACCGCCCGGGCCGCTTCGATGCGGGCGATCTCGGCGTCACCGAGATTGCGGACGTAGCGGAGGCCGATCCGCACCGCGGTGGCCATCCGGATCGGGTCCTCCATCGCCCCTCTCCCCCGCCGCCAGGAGGTCCCCAGGTAGGTGGCAACCTCGTCTGGTTCGGCCGGATGCGGCACGATCGTGCAGTCGTAGTCCGACTCGTTGACATCGGGTTGCCGGACGATCACCCCGTGGCGCTGGGCATCCTGCACCAGCGAGTTGGGGCTGTAGAAGCCCATCGGCTGGGCGTTGAGGAGTCCGGCCAGGAACTCGGCGGGCCAGTGGTACTTGAGCCACGACGACATGTACACGATGTAGGCGAACGACACCGAGTGGCTCTCGGGGAAGCCGAAGGCGGCGAACCCCTGCAGCTTGTCCCAGATCTCGTCGGCGGACCGCCCGGTGATCCCGTTGGCCGCCATCCCCCCATAGGTCTCGGCACGCAGTTTCTCCATCTCCTCGTCGGACCGCTTGTGGGTCATCGCCTGGCGGAGGCGGTCGGACTGCCCCGGCGAGAACCCGGCGCACACCCGGGCGATCTCCATCAACTGCTCCTGGAAGACCGGGACCCCCAGCGTGCGGCGCAGGATCGGCTCGGCGCTCGGGTGGGCGTAGGAGACCGGTTCCTCCCCGTTGCGGCGCCGCAGGAACGGATGGACCGAGTGCCCCTGGATGGGGCCGGGGCGGATCAGCGCCACCTCGACGGCCAGGTCGTAGAAGGTCCTCGGCTTCATGCGGGGCAGCGTCGCCATCTGGGCCCGCGACTCCACCTGGAACACCCCCACCGTGTCGGCCCTGGTCAGCATGTCGTAGACCACCGGTTCCTGGGGCAGTTCGGCCAGGTCGAGACGCACCCCGTGCGCCTCCTCGATGAGGTCGACGGTCAGGTGGAGGGCGTTGAGCATCCCGAGACCGAGCAGGTCGAACTTGACGATGCCCATCGAGGCGCAGTCGTCCTTGTCCCACTGGAGCACCGAGCGGTCCTCCATGCGCCCCCACTCCAGGGGCACCACCTCCCACAGCGGGCGGTCGGCGATCACCATGCCACCCGAGTGGATCCCCAGGTGGCGGGGGAACCTGTCGAGGCGGCGGCAGGCGTCCAGGATGAGGTCGCTGGTCATCCCCGGCGGCAGATCGACGTGCTCTTGGATCTCCGAGGGGCGGCGGGTGTCCAGGTACTTGGTCAACCCGTTGACCTGGGCCTGGGTGAGGCCGAACGCCTTGCCGACGTCCTGGAGCACCGAGCGGGCCCGGTAGGTGACGACGTTGGCCACCATGGCCGCCCGCTCCCGCCCGTAGCGCTGGTAGCAGTACTGGATGACCTCCTCGCGGCGCTCGGCCTCGAAGTCCACGTCGATGTCCGGGGGCCGCCCCCGCTCCGACGACAGGAATCGCTCGAAGGGAAGGCCGAGCCGGATCGGGTCGACCCTGGTGAGGCCGAGACAGCGGCACACCGCCGAGTCGGCTCCCGAGCCGCGGATCTGGCAGTAGATGTCCTGCCCCCTGGCGAACTGCACGATGTCCCACACCACCAGGAAGTACCCGGGGAACCCCAGTGCCTCGATCACCCCCAGTTCGTGCTCGAGGCGGCGGACCGCCTCCGGGTCGACGGCGCCGCCGTCGCCGCGGTAGACACGGCGAGCGCCCTCGTAGGTCAGGTGGCGGAGATACTCCATCTCGGTGGTGAACGCCCCCGGCATCGGGAAGTCGGGGAGCCGGGGGGCCACCAGGGAGAGGTCGAACGCCAGTGCCTCCCCGAGGTCGGCGGCGCGCTCCACCGCGCCCGGGTATCCGGCGAACCGCCTCGCCATCTCACCGGGTGTCTTCAGGTATCGCTCGTCCGTCGATGGGGAGAACCCTCTCCCGGCGTCGAGGTCCCTCCTGCCGGCCACCGCCGCCAGCACCTCGGACAGGTCCGCCTCCGACGGATCGTGGTAGTGGACGTTGTTGGTGGCCACCGTCGGCAGGCGGAGCCGGGCGGCCACTTCGGCCAGGACGCCGTTGCGCAGATCGTCCTCCGGCATGTGGTGGTCCCACAGTTCGACGTACAGGCGCCCGGGGAAGACCTCCCGCAAACGGGCGGCGGCCGCCATCGCTCCCCCCAGGTCGCCCTGCTGGGCGGCCCGGGGAACCGCACCGTGGCGGCACCCGGTGAGGGCGACCAGCCTGCCCCGGCGGGCGGCCTCAGCGAGCTCACCCTGGTCGTGGACCGGCCGATCCTTCTCCCCCCGGAATTGGGCCCGGGTGACGAGGCGGGAGAGCACACCGTACCCGGAGGGATCGGGGGCCAGCAGCACCAGGTGGTCGGCGGGCGGCAGCGCCACCGGCTTGGAGCCGTGCATCCTCCGGATCCTCCCCCTCCGCGAGGGAGCGTCCGGCGGCGGCTCCGGGACGGCCCTGTGCGAAGGGCGCTGCGAAGGGCGGGCCGCCGCTGCGGCCTCCGGGCGGGGCATCCCCACCTCGACCCCGTAGACCGTGGGGAGTCCGGCGGCGGCCGCCGCCACCCGGAAGCGAGCCGCCCCGTAGAAGCCGTTGTGATCGGTGACCGCCAGCGCCCGGTATCCCAACTCGACGGCACGCTCCACCAGGTCGCCTGGATGAGAGGCGCCGTCGAGGAACGAGAAGTTGGTGTGGCAGTGCAGTTCGGCGTAGCGGTCCATGGATCGTGGATTGTATCGAACATATGTTCGACGCGCCGACGGCCGCCCGACGTGGCATCCTGAGGCCCGTGAGACCCGCCACCACCGCCATCGCCGCCGCCTGCCTCCTGGTGGCGGCCTCCTGTTCCGGCGAGTCGGCCCTCTCCCTTCCGGCCGCTCCCCTCACCTACGACGCCGGCGGGATCACCTTCGACTATCCGGCCAATTGGGAGGTGCTCGACGGCATCACCGCCGCAGAGGGCACCCTCGGCTCCGGCCCGGTGGTCGGGTGGCTCGACGCCGCCGGCAACCTCATCGGGTTGACGGTCCAGACCGAACGGGTCGATCCCCCGGTGCCGCCCGGAGAAGAGCGCAGCTACCTCACCGCCGCCTTCTCCCGCCACGCCGACGAGGTCTGGGGCGGCGGGGTGGTGCGCGACGATGGTGGGGGCTTCGTCGACGCCGGACTCGACGGGCGAACTGCCCTCCGTGCCGCGATCGATCACGCGGCACGAGGCGAACCGCTGACCACCACGGTGCTGGCCGCCGTCGAGGGCGCCACCATCGTCACCGTCCAGTGCCAGGCGCCGACCGCCGTATTCGACCTGGTCGAACCCCGCTGCGCCGACGTGGTCGGCTCCCTCAGGGTCACATGGAGCAGTGAGGACTCAGCAAGCGGCGGGTCCTGAATCGCTTGCGCCGCCTGAGGCCGCGGTCGTAGTGTCACGTCGTCCGATGGCTCGAATTCCTCGAACAGTCGGACCCGACCCGTTCGAGGAGTGCGAGATGACGGCCAGACCGACCACCGGGATCACCGGGATGCGGGCCTTCTTCATCGTGTGGGGCGGGCAATTGATCTCGGTCACCGGGACCACCGTCACCGGCTTCGCCCTCCAGTTCTGGGTGTTCCTCGAGACCGGATCCGTCACCAAACTCGCCATGGTCACCCTGGCGGTTGCCCTGCCGGCCACCCTCCTCTCCCCCTTCGCCGGGGCCCTCGTCGACCGGTGGGACCGGCGCCTGGTGATGATCGGGGCGGACATGCTGGCCGGGGCGGCCACCGTCATGATCGCCGTGCTCCACTTCAGCGACGCCCTCGAGATCTGGCATGTCTATCTGCTGGCCGGCATCGGGGCCGTCGGAAACGCATTCCAGTCCCCGGCCTGGCTGGCGGCCCTGTCGACCCTGGTGCCCAAGCAGCACCTCGCCCGCGCCAACGGCATGACCCAGTTGAACGACGGGATCTCGCTGGTGGTCGGGCCGCTGATCGCCGGCGCCTTGCTGGCACTCAGCGGCCTCGGGGCCATCCTGCTGCTCGACATCGCTACCTTCCTGGTCGCCGTGGGGGCGCTGGCGGCCGTCCGCTTCCCCCGGGTCGAACGGGTCCCCGGCGACGAGCGCGGCCCTCTCCTCGCCGAGGTTCGCAGCGGGTGGCGGTTCCTCCGGGAACGGACCGGCCTGCTGTGGCTGCTGTGGATGTACGCCACCATCAACTTCGTGATGGCGTTCACCAACGTCCTCCTCATCCCGCTGATCCTGACGATCGGCAACGAGGGGACGGCGGGCACCATCTTCTCGATCGGCGGCCTCGGCCTGGTGGCGGGGAGCGTGGTGGTCAGCATCTGGGAAGGCTCCAAGCGGCGGGTCGCCACCATCATCACCGGCATCGTCATCGTCGGCCTGCTGCTGGCCGTGACCGGCCTGCGGCCCCAGGCGGTGCTGGTGGGGGCCGGCGTCGTCCTGATGCTCTTCACGATCCCCTTCGTCAACACCGCCAGCCAGGTGCTCTGGCAGGTCAAGGTCCCCCTCGGCATGCAGGGCCGGGTCTTCGCCCTGCGCCGGACCATCGCCCAGATGATGTCCCCGATCGCCATCCTGGCGGCCGGGCCGCTGGCCGACCACGTGTTCGAACCGCTGCTGGCATCGGGCGGAGCCCTGGCCGGGAGTGTGGGATCGGTGATCGGGACCGGGCCGGGCCGAGGGATCGCTCTCCTGATCATCCTGAGCGGGGTGCTGACCTCGCTGCTGGGGGTGGCGGGTTGGCTCCACCCCCGGGTCCGCAACCTGGAGGCCGAACTCCCCGACATGCTCCCCGACGATGCAACGGTGGCGAAGGCGGCCCCGGCGGGGGCCGAGGCCTGAACCGACGGCACCGGTAGGGTTGGCCGCCCCGACCGGGACGGCCCGTGTACGACGAGCGCTTCGAGTCCGACGATCCCCACGCCGGGTACACCCCTTGGCTGCGGAGGCCGGTTGTCCGGATGGTGGTCACCCTGATCGCGGTCGGCACGTTCCTGCTGACCACCCTGGTCTCGTCGTGCGGCCCCCGCCACCGGATCCCGGAGCCCCCCGCGACGACGATCCCGACCGTCGAGGTCGGTAACCCGTTGCCACCCCGAGGGTCCCCCGTCACGGGTGCGTGATCGTCACCCGGCCGGCCGGTCAGGCCCCCGAGCCGAATCGTTCTCCCCAGGCGGTCAGATCACCCAGGGAGACGTTGCCCCCGCACAGGATCAGCACGACGTGGGACCCGAGCGCCCCGGCTACCCGCTGTGCCGCCGCCAGCGTGCAGCCGGCGGCCGGTTCCACCACCACCTTGGCCCGGTGCATCAGCATTTCGATGCCGGCGAACGCCTCGGCATCTTCGACGACGATGACATCCTCCAGGTAGCGGCCGGCCGCCGCCAGCGTGTCCTCCGACACCCAGGGGGCCCCCAGCGTCTTGGCGATCGAGGTGATCTCGATCTCGACGATCTCCCCGGCGGCCATCGCCCGGGACATCGCATCGGCACCGACCGTCTCCACCCCCCAGATCCGCACCCCGGGGCGCTGCTCCTTGATCGCCGCTGCGATGCCCGTCATCAGGCCGCCACCGCCGATGCTGACGAAGACGTCGGTCACGTCGGGGGCGTCCTCCAGCACCTCGAGACCGATCGTGCCGTTGCCCGCCATCATCCGCAGGTCGTCGAAGGGATGCAGGAAGGTGAGGCCCCCGTCGCGGAGTTCCTCGGCCCTGGTGAAGATCGACGCCATGTCGGGAGCAAACTCGACGACCGCCCCATACCCGCGGGTGGCCTGGACGTAGTTCTCCGGGGTGTTCTCCGGCATCAAGATCCGGGTGGCCACCCCGAGCCGCTGCCCGGCGAAGGCCAGTCCCTGGGCGTAGTTGCCGCCGCTCACCCCCACCACCCCGGCAGCCCGCTCCCGATCCGACAGCCCGAGTACCTGGTTGAAGGCGCCCCGCGGCTTGAAGGAACCGGTCTTCTGGAGCACCTCCAGCTTCAACGACACCGGGGTGCCCAGCACCTCGCCGACGCTGCGACTGGAGACCTGCGGGGTGCGGTGCACGTACTCGGCGATGCGCCGGCGAGCATCGCGGATGTCCTCGAGGGTGGGTATGGCCACCAGGCGACCCTAATCGTCGGGGGCGGGACGATTCGGGTCGTCCTCCCGATAGGTGTCGGTGGCGGCCATCGCCCAGGCGATCCCGTCGATCGGATCGGCGGCGGCCAGATGCAGCCCCCACCCGCCGACCAGGCCGCGGGGTTCCCACAGATGCCACTCGAGGCCGTCGATCGCCTCACCCAACTCCCCGGGTTCGGGAGGCCACTCGAGCCCGGTCAGTTGGGCGGCGGCCCACCATGCCGCAAACCGACCCGACGGAGTGCCGGACCGGCGGCCGTAGGCGCCCCCACTGGCGGCCGACCAGGCCATCCAAGCCAATGCGGTGGCGGCGGTGACTCGCCCCACCCGCACCCGCTCGTACCCGAAGTGGGTGATGACCTCGAGGGCGCCGCCCACCGCACCGACGGCCCGGCAGGCTCCGTTCGATTGCTCCACCCAGCCCCGGCCGAGGTCGTAGAGCGCCTCGATCGAAGGCTCGTCATCGAACAAGGGGCCCGGCGGAGGCAGCGCGACGGGGGCCAGGTCGGCGGCGGGCGGGGTGGGGAAGTCGGCCTTGTCGGGCCGGTAGACGGCCGGGGGATACCCGGGCTCCCACGACTCCAACCGCAGCGGCACCTCCAGGATCGACGGGTCGATGCCATCGGCCATCGAGAGGTCCTCGCCACGGATCACCCGCTCGTGGGCCGCCATCGCCCGCATCGGCCCGGCCGGGAGGTGCCGGTCCAGGTCCTCCCAGGGGTGGGTGGAGGCGGCCACCTCCCACAGCGGCCCGAGCGCAAACCGCCCCGCCCCCTCCCTCACCACCGGCCCGGCGTACTCGCCGGGGGCATCGAGGGCGAGGCGGTACTCGGCGTACTCGGCGGCCGGCCACAACTGCAGGCCTCGCTGCAACGCCTGCCGGCAGCGGTCCCGCAGCCGCACCACCTGGTCCCACTCCCGCGAGCCACACAGGCCGTCGACCAGACGCACCAGTCGATCGAGATCGCCGCCCTCGACGGCCGCTGCCACCACATCGCTCATCGGCACAAGGTAGCGCCCCGACGCCGGTGGTAACCTCGCCGGGTCCCGAGGAGGCCATGGACCGCATCATCGAACACCTCCCGCATTGGCTGGCGTGGCCGGTCAATCTGCTGAGCACCGCGGCCGCCCTGGCAGGAGCAGGCCTGGTTCTCTACGGCGCAGGATTCGGAGACGGCCGCCTGGCCTACTTCGGGTGGGGGGCGGGCGCCTTTGCCGCCGCCGGCCTCCTCTGGTGGCTGTCGGACCTGGCCTCCTCCAACCGCCCGCTCTAGCGAGTCCCTACAGCACCAGTTCGGCCAGCGCCCGCAGGGTGGGAAGGTCCTCGACGCCGGCCACCAGCGTGGTGACACCCGATTCCTTCCACGCCTCGAGGCGATCGGCGATGGCCGCTCTGGATCCGATCAGGGACACCTCGTCCACCAGCGCATCCGGAACGGCCGCCATTGCCTCACGATGGCGGCCGTCGAGCGCCAATCGCTGGATCTCGTCGGCAGCCTGCTCGTATCCGTAGCGAACCGCCAGGTCGTGGTAGAAGTTGTGGCCCCTGGCACCCATCGCCCCGATGTACAGCGCCAGCATCGGGCGGATCGACCAGCGCGCCCGATCCGGCTCGGTGGTCAGCACCGCCGGCACGGTGGCAGCCACGTCGAAGTGGTCCCCCTTGGAGGGGTCTCCCGAGCGGGCGAACCCTTCGCCGAGGTGGGGCCCGAAGATTCCGGCGGCCCGCTCCGGCGAGTAGAAGATGGGAAGCCACCCATCCGCGATCTCGGCGGCGAGGGCGACGTTTCTCGGCCCGATCGCCCCCAGGTAGACGGGGATGTCCCGCTGCGGATGGATCTGGAGGCGGAGCGGCTTGCCGAGACCGGTGGCGTCCGGCCCGTCGTAGGGGATCCGGTAGTGCTCCCCGTGGTGCTCCAGCGGCTGCCGGGCGAGGGCATCGCGGACCACGGTCACGTACTCCCGGGTCCTTCCCAGCGGCTTGCCGAAGGGCACGCCGTGCCACCCCTCGGCCACCTGGGGGCCGGAGGTCCCCAGACCGAGATGGAAGCGGCCCCCGGACAGCGCATCGAGGGTGGCGGCCGTCATCGCCGTCATCGCCGGGGTCCTGGCGGGCATCTGGAGCACCGCGCTCCCCAGGCCGATCCTCTGGGTAGCAGACCCGTACCAGGCGAGCATGCTGACGGCGTCGCTCCCCCACGCTTCGGCGACCCACACCGAGTGGTAGCCGAGGCGGTCGGCCTCGCCGACCAGTTCGAACCGCGGTTCCACCCGATTGCGGGCGTATCCCATGTTCAGCCCGAGCCGCAAAGGCCCTCCGATCGGCGATCGGCAGACGGTAGCGCGGGCCGGGCCGGGGCTGCTGGGTACCATTCCGTCCCCATGCCAATCGGGAGAAGGGCGATCGCACTCATCCCGGCGGTGCCGGCCCTGGGCGCCACCGCCGCCCTGGCCGTCGTCTTGCGGGCCGCTCATCGCTCGGACCTGCCCTCCTTCCCCAACCAGGATGCCTCGGGGACGTTCGGTGACCCGTCCCTCCCCCGCCTCCGGATCGTCTGCATCGGCGATTCGTCCCTGACCGGCCCGGGCCTGGATCGGATCGACAGCCTCTTCATCCGGCGCATCGCCCGCTCCTATGCCGACCGGCACCACGTCGAGTTGATCTCGCTGGCCGTCGGCGGCTCCAAGGCCACCGATGTCATCGAGGGCCAGTTGAGCGAGGCCGTCGGCCTGTCGCCCGACATCGCGGTCATCTCGGTCGGGTCCAACGACGCCATGCGGGGGGTGCCGGTGCGGCGATATCGGGAGCAGCTCGATCACATCCTCGAGCGCCTCGGTCCGGTCTCGGGAGCGATGCTGCTGGTGGGCATCGGGGATCTGGGCACCGTCCCCCGCCTCCCGCCCGTGTTGCGGCCCTACCTGTCCTACCGCAGCCAGATCTTCAACGAGGCAGCCACCGAGGCGGCGGCCGTCAACCCGCGCGCCGTCAAGGTCCACACCAGGGGAAGGATGACCACGGCGTTCGTCGGAGACCCGGCGCTGTTTGCAGGAGACCAGTTCCACGCCAGCGACGAGGGCCACCGCATCTTCGCAGAAGAAACGGGTCCCGCCTTCGGGGCGGCCTACCGGCTGTGGAGGCAGCGGACTGCCGCGGGAGGCCGCCCCTGAGCGCAGAGTGTGGGCTCGCTACGTGACGGGCCGCAGGGTCACGTCTCCTGAGATCGTCTTGATCGAGATGATCGAGACCCCGCCGTCGGCGGCGTGGTCGTCGCGATCCTGACGGACCGGGAACTCGGTGGTCAGCTTGCCCGAGAGGGCGTCGAGTCTGACCTCGAGGGTCCGCCCGGCGGGAATGCCGACGGTCACGTCGCCGCTCAGCGACTTGGCCTCGAAGTCGCCGTCGCGCAGGTTGCCGACCAGCAAGTCGCCGCTGGCCGACTTCATCTTGATGCCGCCCTCGGCGATGGTGATCTTGGCATCCCCGGACGCCAGCTTGAGATCGGCGCCACCCTTGACGACCCCGGCCTGGACGTCGCCCGAAGCCACCGTCGCCTTGAGGAAGCCTTCGACCGACCCGATCTTGACGTCGCCGCTCGCCGAGCGGATGCTGGCGTCGCCGGAGACCCGATCGACCCTGACGCTGCCCGAAGCCGTGTCGACCTGCAGATGGGCCAACTCACCGGTGGCGGTCACCTCGCCGGAGGCGCTCTTGACCCGAACCTCGGGGGGCACGCCGGTCTCGATGGTGATGCGGATGCTTGGATTGACCATCCTCCAGCCGCCTTCGGGCTCGATCTGGACGAGATCGCCGATCTGCTCGACGCGGTAGCGCTCGATCTCGGAGTCCTTGCCGTCGAGGTGGACGACGACCTTGCCAGCGTCGCCCTCGGTGAGTCGGACGGCACCCGAGGCGACCCGCACCTGAATGGCGGGCGTGCCGGCGATCTCGAAGCGTTCGATGCGCTCGCTCATGTCTGGATCCTCCCGCTGATCTTGAGGCCCGGACCGCGCGACGCCCGAATCGTCACCCCCGAGAGGGAGCGAACCAGCCAGGAGTTGACCGATTCGCCCCGCTCGAGCGCCGAGCTCTCGATCAGTTCCTTCAACTGCGGTGGCAGCCGCAGCGTGATGCGAGCATCGAGCGGCTCGCTCGACCCGGTTGCAGCGGACTCGTCCCCCTCGCTCCGCACCCGGAGTTCGGGCTCGCCGTCGACGACGACCACGTCCACCTGATGGCCGGGCAACTGGGCGGCCACCTCGGCGGCGGCCTGCCCGGCCAATTCGAGAGCGGCTTCCCGGAGGGCCGGTTCCAGCACTCCCAGCAGGGCGGCGGCGGCGGCTTCGATCTCCGGCTGCCCACCCGCCATCAGCAACTGCCGCTCGACGGCCGCCTCCAGCTTGGTCATCAGGATTCGCGCGTCCATGGTTCCTCTCATCTCATCGCCGCCGACTCGGTCACCAACCGGCGCTCCCGATCCCCGGTCCGCCCGAGAGTGGGAGCCGATGGCTGCAGCAGCCGCCGGGCACCGGGCCTCGGGAACCGGTGCTTCCGGGCGTCCCGGAAGTAGATCGCCCCGGTGTAGGTCGTAAATGCCATCATACCTGCCTCCAATCCGATGTCGTACTGATGTCAATATGATGTCATAGTGATGTCAGCTTGTCAAGTCGATACTGGGGGCAGTTTCCCGAAGGGGTCGACGAGGTCCTCGGCACCCGACGGTGGTACGCTCCGGGCGGGCACACCGGGGAGCTCGAGGTCGTCGAGCTGAGAGGGTGGCCGGCCGCAGAGGCGCCGCCACCGACCCGCGGAACCTGAACTGGGTAATGCCAGCGGAGGGAGACGTGATCGAGACCACGCCAACACCGGCCGCCGTGATCTTCGCCGGGGGCGACCCCATCCCGGCCGGAGAGATGCCACGGCTCCCGGAGCACCGATTCGTGATCGCCGCCGACGGAGGCCTCCACGCCGCCCAGGCGCTCGGGGTCGCCGTCGATCTGGTGATCGGCGACTTCGACTCGGCCACCCCTGCGGCACTCGACGCCGCCCGCCGGGCCGGGGCCGTCCTGGAACGGCACCCGGTAGACAAGGATGCCACCGACCTCGAACTGGCCCTCGACGCCTGCCTCGACCGGGGCCTCTCCCCCGCCGTCGTGGTGGGGGGAGCCGGGTTCGACCGCATCGACCACTTCCTGGCCAACGCACTGCTGCTGACGGCCCCCCGCTACGCGGCGATGCGGTTGGAGTGGCGGGTGAAGGGCGCCCGGGTCGTCCCGGTGCACGACCGGATCGAGATCGGCGGTGCACCGGGGGACGTCGTCACCCTGCTTCCGATCGGGGGCGGCGCCGCCGGGATCACCACCACCGGGCTCCGGTGGCCGTTGCAGGCAGCCACCCTGGACCCGGGATCGACCCGCGGGGTCAGTAATGAGATGACCGGTTCGGCGGCCGTGGTCGGCCTCGAACAGGGCACCCTGCTCGCCATCCACACCGGAGGTAACCGATGAAGCGCATCGCCGCCGTCACCGCCGCCGTGGTGGTCGCCGTGACCACCGCTCTGCTGCTGCCGGCATCCGCCGCCGCCCGGCAATCCGACCCGGTCCGTCTCCTCACCCACGAGTCGTTTGCCGTCTCCCAGGACGTGCTCGACGCCTTCACGGTCGAGACCGGCTACCCCGTGGTGATCCTCACCGGCGGCGACGCCGGGCAGATCGTCAACCAGGCGATCCTGGCGGCCGGCAACCCGGTCGCCGACGTCCTCTTCGGGGTGGACACCACCTTCCTCTCCCGCGCCCTCGACGGCGGTGTGTTCGAGGCCTACGAGAGCCCGGGATTGGATGTGGTCCCGCCCGGCCTGCGGGCCGATCCCCGGGTGACCCCCATCGACGTCGGTGATGTCTGCCTCAACTACGACAAGGCCGCCTTCGTGACCGTCCCGCCGCCGCAGACCCTCGACGATCTGACCGACCCGGCCTATGCCGGCATGCTGGTGGTCGAGAACCCCGCCACGTCGTCCCCCGGCCTCGCCTTCCTGCTGGCCACCATCGCCCGGTTCGGCGAGAGCGGCGACTACACCTGGCAGGACTACTGGGCGGACCTCCGCCGCAACGGCGTGGCCGTCACCCAGGGATGGGAGGAGGCCTACTACGGGTCGTTCTCGGGCGGTTCGGGCGAGGGCGACCGTCCCCTGGTGGTCTCCTACGCATCGTCGCCCGCCGCCGAGGTGGTGTTCGCCACCGAGCCGACCGCCACCGCCCCCACCGGAGTGATCACCGACGGGTGCTTCCACCAGGTGGAGTACGCCGGCATCCTGGCCGGCACCACCAATCGGGCCGGTGCCGAGGCGCTCATCGACTTCATGCTGTCGGACGCATTCCAGGAGGACGTGCCGCTCAACATGTTCGTGTTCCCCGCCAGCACCGAGGCCCGCCTCCCCGACGTGTTCGTCGCCCATGCCGCGGTTCCTGCCGAACCCGAGACCGTGGCCCCGGCCGCCATCGAGCAGAACCGGGAGCGATGGGTCGACGAGTGGACCGCCATCGTCCTCCGCGACCCCTCCGGCACCCGGTGGGGAGTGATCGGAGCCTCGATCGCGGCGGTGGCCGTGCTCGCCTTCGGCGGGTGGCGGTTCCGAAGGCGTCGGCGGTGAGCAGACCCCGTCCCGGCAGGTGGGCGCTGGCCGCCCTGCCGCTGTCGTTCCTCGGGGTGTTCTTCCTGTGGCCGCTGGTCTCGATCGTCTGGACCGGCCTGGCCCCCGGCGGGGTCTTCGATCCGTCCGCCTTCGGGAAGGTGCTCGGCAACGGGAGCCTGCTCGACGTCGTCTGGTTCACCCTCTGGCAAGCCACCCTGTCGACGGCGCTGACCCTGGTGGTGGCGCTCCCGGGGGCCTACGTCTTCGCCCGCTACGACTTCCCCGGAAAGCGCCTGCTGCGGGCCGCCGCCACCATCCCCTTCGTGCTGCCGACGATGGTGGCCGGAACCGCCTTTCTCGCCCTCATCGGGCCGAATGGGGCGCTCGGCGTCCGACTGGACGGGACGGTGACCGCCATCCTCCTCGCCCACGTCTTCTTCAACTACGCGGTCGTCCTCCGCACCGTCGGCGGTCTGTGGTCCCACCTGGACCCCCGCCTCGAGGAGGCGGCCAGGGCCCTGGGAGCGAGCAGGTGGCGCACCTTCACCTCGGTGACCCTGCCGCTGCTGCGGCCGGCGATCGCCGCCGCCGCCTCGATCGTGTTCCTCTTCACCTTCACATCGTTTGGAATCGTGCTGATCCTGGGGGGCGCCGGCCTGGCCACCCTGGAGGTGGAGATCTACCGGCAGACCTCCACGCTGTTCGATCTGCCGGTGGCCGCCGTCCTGGCGATCCTCCAGCTGGTGGGGGTGACCGCGGTGCTGCTGGCCTACTCCCGCTACCAGGAGCGCAATGCGGTCGAGCAGTCGCTGCGCCCCGCCGCTGAGACCTCCCGCCGCCCCCGGGGGGCGCGGGAGCGAGTCATGGTGGGCGGGGTGCTCTCCTCGATGGCCCTGCTGCTGGGTGCGCCGCCGACGGTGCTGGTGCAGCGGTCGCTGTCGACCGGCGACGGATGGGGGTTGGGGTTCTACCGGGCGCTCGGCGAGCAGGGACGAACCGCCGCCCAGTTCGTCGACGCCGGAGAGGCCGTCCGCAACTCGCTCGGGTTCGCGGTCGCCGCCACGGTGATCGCCCTGGTGATCGGCCTGACCGCCGCCGCGGTGGTCTCAGCCGGCCGGGGCCGCTCGTCGCGGTGGTTCGACTCGCTCCTCATGCTCCCCCTCGGTACCTCGGCGGTGACGATCGGGTTCGGGTTCATCGTCGCCCTCGATGCCCCCGTCGACCTGCGGGCATCGGCGTGGTTGATACCGCTGGCCCACTCGCTGGTGGCCATCCCGTTCGTGGTCCGGTCGGTGGTGCCGGTGATGCGTTCGGTGCGGGCCCGACTGCGGGAGGCGGCCGCCGTGTTGGGAGCCTCGCCTCGGCGGGTTTGGCGTGAGATCGATCTGCCGATCGTGTCGCGGGCCGCCGCGGTGGGGGCCGGATTCGCCATGGCGGTGTCGCTCGGCGAGTTCGGGGCGACCGCCTTCGTGGCCAGACCCGACACCCCCACCATGCCGGTGGCGATCTTCCGCTACCTGGGCCGTCCCGGTGAGATCAACTTCGGGAGGGCGATGGCGATGAGCGTCATCCTGATGGTGGTCACCGCGGCGGCGGTGGCCCTGATCGAGCGATTCCGGGCGCCGGGACTGGGTGAGTTCTGATGCTGGCGGTCCTGGGGGCTTCGATCCGCTTCGGCGATCTCGCCGCCGTCGACGGGGTGAGCCTCTCGGTTGCCGACGGTGAGGTCCTCGCCCTGCTGGGCCCGAGCGGTTCGGGCAAGACCACCCTGCTGCGAGCGATCGCAGGCCTCCAGAGCCTCGATCACGGGTCGGTCCTGTGGGACGGCGACGACCTGGGGCCGGTCCCCGCCCATCGGCGGGGGTTCGGCCTGGTGTTCCAGGACTTCGCCCTGTTCCCCCACCTCGACGTGGGGCGCAATGTCGAGTTCGGCCTCAAGATGCAGGGCGTCGACCCCCTCGATCGCCGCCGCCGCGCCTCGGCGGCCCTCGACCAGGTGGAATTGGCGGGGTTCGAGCGCCGCAAGGTGGCCACCCTCTCGGGAGGGCAGCAGCAGCGGGTGGCGCTGGCCAGGGCGTTGGCCGCCGGGCCCCGGATGATCCTCCTGGACGAACCGCTCGGCTCGCTCGACCGGGCGCTGCGGGAACGGCTCACCGGGGATCTCCGGGCGCTGCTGGCCCGACCCGGCCTCACCGCCCTCTACGTCACCCACGACCAGGCCGAGGCGTTTGCGATCGCCGACCGGGTGGCGATCATCGACCGGGGCCGCATCGTGCAGCGAGGCACGCCCGAGGAGGTATGGCGCCGCCCCTCCACCGCCTTCGTGGCGGACTTCCTGGGGTTCCGCACCGTGGTCGACGTGATGGTCTCCTCCGGTGTCGCCGATGCCGGGCCCTTCGGCCGCATTCCGGTGACCGGAGTGAGCGACGGGCCGGCCATGGCGGTGATCCGGCCCGATGCCCTGGCGATCGACCCCGCCGGTCATCTGGATGCGGTGGTGCAGACGGTCGCCTTCCGGGGGAGCCACTGCCTGGTGACGCTGCGATTGGGCACCGTCGTCGCCGAGGCGCAGGAACGCCGGGCGCCTCCGCTGGGTGCCCGGGTGCGGCTCAGCCTCGATCCCAACGGGGTCGTCGTGCTCGGCTCCGAGACTCCCCCGATCTAGCCGGTGCCGACGTCGACCCAGCGAGCGCCGCTCACCGCCACCAGGTCGTCGAGCCGAACCGGGTACACCGTCGTCGGGGTGCCCGCCGCCGACCAGACCTCGGTGTGGCGCTGCAGAGAACGATCGATCACCACCTCGACCGGGGTGGCATGCCCGAAGGCAGGGGTGCCCCCGGCCACGAATCCGGTCACCCGGCGAGCCTCGTCGAGGCCTGCCCGACGGCCGCCCGCCCCACCCAAGGCCTCGGCGAGACGGTCCGGATCCACCCGACGGTCGCCGGACATGATCACGACGACCGGCCGGTCGTCCACCACGAAGACCAGGGACTTGGCGATGGCCGACAGCTCACACCCGATCGCAGCGGCGGCATCGGCCGAGGTCCTGGTTCCTTCGGGGAACAGGCGAATCTGGATCTCCAACCCGCGCTCCCGGGCGGCTTCGGCCAACCGCTGCGAGGCCTCGGGCAGATCCATCGGGTCTAGAGCCCGGGCTTGTAGACCATCGCCCAGACGACCACCAGCAGCAAGATGGTCTCGAGCATCGACACCATCCCGATGCGCTTCTCGCGAGCGGAGGAGGCCGGATTGCCGGCTTCCAGTTCCCCGATGAGGGCGCGGGCCTGCGGGGCGTAGAAGGCCGGCCCGAGTACCGCCCCCACGATGATCCCCAGGAACCCGATGCCGATCCAGGCCTGGTCGAACCCGAAGACGGGGTCCTCGCGGATCACCAACCAGGTCCCGGCGGCCAGGGTCACCGCCGCAAACCCGGCAAACAACCTACCGGCCGTCAGCGCCATCTTGGAGAAGGCGATCTTGTCGGCAGGTCCGGCCTTCGTCAGGCGGAACCCGTAGATGCTCAGCAGGACCGCACCGCCCACCCAGGCGGCGGCGAAGACGATGTGGATGAGCTTGAGGATTCCCGAGAAACCGGCGGCCGGCATGTACCCCTCCTTGGTGGATCGACCGGGAACCGTAGCAGGGTGCGACCGCCGACGGCCACCCCGGCGACTAGTCCATTCGGGCGTCACCCGCTGGTCACAATTCGCTCAGCACCGGCCTCCCGCTGCCGATGCAGGACGTGACAGAACCTCCCAACCAATCCGAGGACGTCATGACGATCGCCAAACCACAGAACTGGCGGCTGACCACCTGGAGCATCGTCGGGTTCAACGTCGCCATGTTGTGGTTTCTCCTCGACGGCCTCAAGTCGGCCGGCGCCGCCTGCGCCGATGCCGCCCCCGCCACCTGCGAAGCAGTGGCGACGATGTCGGCCGTCATGACCATCGGGATGGCGGTGTTCTTCCTGGTAGCCGGGAACCTGATCCTCGGGGTGGTCGCCATCACCACCAGGGGCCGGGCCGGCCGCACCTGCCCCCGATGCTGGGCGCACGTCTCTACGAGGATGGCTCTCTGCCCCCAATGCGGATGCGAGGTGGCGGCCAAGCGTCGCCGGGGCACCCAGACCGCCTGAGGCCGGCTCAGTCGAAGCCCAGGAAGGCGGCCAGATCCGAGGCCGCCGCGGTGGCCTGATCCAGCAGGGCGCTCTCGGCCGCATCGACGTCCGCGCCGAAGCCGAGGGTGCCCTTGAGATCCACGTAGATCTTGAGCTTCGGTTCGGTTCCGCTGGGCCGGGCCAGCACCCGCCCCCCGCCCTCCAGATGGAACACCACCAGGGCCTGGGCGCCGAGCCACCGGGCCCGCACCTCGGCGCCGTCCCGGTAGTCGGTGGTGCCCTCCACAGCGATGCCGGCCAGCGAGTCGGGCGACGAGCCCCGCAGCGAGGCCATCGCCCCGGCGATCTCGGCCACTCCGTCGGCACCGGGGCGCACCACCGCCTTCTGGGTGCTGACCCAAAGGCCGTGGCGCCGGTACAGGCCCGCCAGCCGATCGAGCACGGTGACCCCCGCCTCCCGGCACGCCATCGCCAGGTCGGCGAACCACACCGCTGCTCCGATGCCGTCCTTGTCGCGCACCACCCTCCCCACCGAGTAGCCCAGGGCCTCCTCGAAGCCGAAGGAGAATCGCCCCGACCCGTCGGCCTCCAGGTCGAGCGCCGCATTGCAGATCCACTTGAACCCGGTGAGCGTCTGCTCCCAGTGAGCGCCGTAGTCGGCGGCGATCAACCCCAGCATCGGGGAGGACACCAGGCTGTTGATCACGATCGGAGTCTCCGACGAGTGCTCGAAACCGAGGACGAAGTCGGCGAGCAGCAGGCCGATCTGGTTCCCACTCAGGGTGCGCCACCCGCCGGGAACCGGGACACACACGGCGAGGCGGTCGGCATCCGGATCGTTGGCCAGGATCAGGTCGGCACGCTCGGCGGTGGCGAGTGCCTTGGCGAGATCGAGTGCCCCCGGTTCCTCGGGGTTGGGGAAGGCCACCGTCGGGAAGCGGCCGTCCGGTTCGGCTTGCTCGGGAACCGGGATCACCGTGCGGAACCCGGCGTTCCACAGGGCCCTGACCGCCAGATCCCGGCCGACACCGTGCAGCGGGGTGTAGACGATGGTGAGCGGCCCCCCGCGCGCCGATGGCGGCCGGATGGCGGCGAGGTCCGCCACGTACTGCTCGGCCATCTCCGGCCCGAACGGCACTGCGGCGGGGTGGCCGGCCGTGAGGATTCCTCTGATCCGTTCCACCTGGTTGGCCGGCTGGGCCGCCGCGATCTCGGCGGCGATCTCAGCATCGACCGGCGGGATGATCTGAGCGGCGTTGGCGTCGTAGACCTTGTAGCCGTTGTCCTGTGGAGGATTGTGGCTGGCGGTGATGACCACGGCGGCGGTCGCCCCGATGCGGCGAGCGGCATAGGCCACCAGCGGGGTGGGGGCCGGGTCGGCGAAGAACCTGACCGGGATGCCGGCGGCCACCAGCACCCCGATCGCATCGTCGGCGAAGGCCCTGCTGGAGAGACGAGCGTCGAATCCGAGTGCCACCGGTCCGGCGTCGGGCCGCACCCGGTTGAGGTAGGCGGCGAGCCCGGCGGTGGTCCGAATGACCACCGCCCGGTTCATGCGATTGGAACCGGCTCCCACCTCGCCACGAATCCCGGCGGTCCCGAAGGCCAGGATCCCGCTCATGCAAGCCTCGAGCGCCTCCAGGTCCTCGGCGTCGATCAGGCCTTGGAGTTCCCGGCGATCCTCCGGATCGGGGTCGGCGGCAATCCACGCCTCGGCCGCCGCCAGGAGTCGCGCTGCATCCACTCGCCCAGGTTACCGGGACGCCGCCTGTCTACCCGGTCAGCTTCCCGGCCAGCTTGGTGAACTCGTCCCGGCTGCTCTCGCCGACGAGATATCCGGTCTCGTCCCGGATCGGAGCCAGGTTGGCGGCGACGTCCTCGATGGTGAGCGGCCCCTCGGAGCCGGGATCCTTGAAGTAGCCGTCGGTCAACCCGATGAAGAACCGGCTGATCGTGCCTCCGCCCACCGACCACAGTTCGCCCGTCAGGGCGCACTCCTCCGAGCAGAGGTAGGCCACCGCCGGTGCCACCAGAGCGGGATCGAATCGGTCGGCCATCTCCCCGAGCAGTTCCTGTGTCATCCGGGTGCCGGCGATCGGGGCGATCGCGTTGACCTTGATGCCGTGCTTGACCCCCTCGATCTTCAGCACGTTCATCAGGCCGATCAATGCCATCTTGGCCGCCCCGTAGTTGCTCTGGCCGAAGTTCCCCAACACCCCCGAGGCCGATGAGGTCAGCACGATGCGGCCGTAGCCGTGCTCCCGCATCACCCTGACGGCGGGTTGGGTCACGTAGAACGCCCCCCGCAGGTGCACGTCGAGCACCGCATGGAGGTCCTCGACGGCCAGGTTGTGGAACGCCCGGTCGCGCAGGATGCCTGCGTTGTTGACCAGGATGTCGACCTTCCCGAACTCGCCGACCGCGGCGGCGACGATTGCCTCACCGCTCCCGGGATCGGCCACCGAGTGGTAGTCGGCGATGGCGGCGCCCCCGGCGGCGGTGATCTCCGCCACCACTTCGTCGGCGGGGCGGCTGCCGTCGTCGGTCCCGTGGACACTGCCGCCCGGGTCGTTGACCACCACCCGTGCCCCCCGGCTCGCCAGCAGCTTGGCGTGCTCGGCGCCCAACCCCCTCCCCGCCCCCGTGACAATGGCGACTCGATCCTCGAACCCGATCATCGATACCTCCTTGCCCCCGAGGCTAGGTGGCCGGCGAGAGTGCCCGCCCGCTAAAGCGGGCTCACACCGCCTTCTGCAGCGGGCCGGCCAGATCGCCCCTGGGTTCGACCGACACCTCACCGAGGCCGAGCCAGGCCGCCATCTCCGCCAACTCGGCAGCCAGTGCCGAGGCGGCCCGGACCGGGTCCCGGCCCTCCTCCAGGAAGGCGCCCCGCGCCCGCAGCACGCCGGCCGCCCGATCGGCCTTGAGGTCCACCCTGGCCACCAGGTCGTCGCCCAGCAGAAAGGGGAACACGTAGTAGCCGTGGACCCGCTTGGGTTCCGGCACGTAGATCTCGATGCGGTAGTGGAACCCGAAGAGCCGTTGGGTCCGCTCCCGATACCAGACCAGCGAATCGAAGGGGCACAGCAGGGCGCGGCCCTCGACGCTGCGGGGGTTGGCCGCCCCCGGGTGCACGAAGGCGTCGTCACTCCATCCCTCCACCTGCACCCGTTCCAGCAGGCCCCCGTCGGCCAACTCCTCGACGAGGGGCCGGGCCTCCTTGATGTTGATGCGGTAGTAGTCCGCGAGGTCCCGGGCGGTGCCGACCCCCATCGAGGCGGCACCCTTCGTCAACAGCATCTTCCGGGCCTCATCGGCCTCCGGCACCGGGAGCGCCCGGGTCTCGGCGGGGATCACCCGTTCCGGAAGGTCGTAGTACCGGGTGAAGTTGCGGCGGTGCGACACGGTGACCCGGCCCGATGCGAACAGCCACTCCAGCGCCAGTTTGCCGTCGCTCCATCCCCACCAGTTGCCCTTGCGACCGCCCCCCTGGGAGAGATCCGACGCGGCCAGCGGCCCGTGCTCTCCGACCTCACCCAGCACCTGGTCCATGAAGCCGGGATGCTCCTGCTCGATGCGCTGCACCGCCCCCCACGGGGGCATCCCCGCCATCCGATGCCGGAAGAGCGGCCAGTCATCCATCGGAACCAGCGATGCCTCGTGCGCCCAGTACTCGAACAACTCCCTGCGATCGACGAATACCCGTTGCAGCAGATCGGGGTCGTAGTTGCCGAGCCGCGAGAACAGGGTGAGGCGATGGGAGCGGGCCACCACGTTGACCGAGTCGATCTGCAGCACCCCGATGGTGGACATCACCTTGCGGAGATGGCGGGCGTCGATCTTGCCTTCCGGACGGGGCCGGTGGAGGCCCTGGGCGGCGATCGCCATCCGGCGCGCCCTGGCGAGGGAAATCGTCCTCATTCCCCGGTGAACTCCGGGGGACGCTTCGCCAGGAAGGCGGCCACCGCCTCGGCGAAGTCCTTGGTGCGGAACATCGGGAGCAGTTGCTGCAGAACCCGTTCTACGTGCTCGGGGTAGCCATCGCTGCGGCCCGCTCGCATCATCCGCTTGGCCGCCTGCAGCGCCAACGGCGGCATCCCGGCGATCCTGGCGGCCAACTCCCCGGCCCGGGCCTTGGCGGCGTCGGAGTCCTCGGCGATCTCCGAGACCATCCCGGCGGCCAGGGCCGCCTCGGCCCCCAGATCCTCCCCCAGGAAGTAGAACCGGGCCGCCTGCTCCCACCCCACCAACCGGGGCAGCAGATAGGTGTCGCCGCTCTCCGGCACCAGGTTGCGGGTGGTGGCGCTGACGAAACGGGCCGTCTTCGACATGACCCTGATGTCGGCGTTGAGGGCGATCCCGACGCCGTAGCCGGCGGCCGGCCCGTTGACGGCCGCCACCACCGGCGTGTCGATCTGCTGCATGACGACCACCGGAGCCGTCTGGGGGTCGAACCCGAAGGCGAGGGCGTCGAGGCGGTCCGCCTGCCCGGCCGCCTCGATCAGATCGAGCCCGGCGCAGAACGCCCGACCGGCGCCGGTGAGCAGGATGCAGCGCACCTCGGGGTCGGCATCTGCCCGACGCAGATGCAGGGTGAGCAGGTCGAGCATCTCCATGGTGATGGCATTGAGCCGGTCGGGCCGATTCAGCGTGATCGAGCCGATGCGGGCCTCCACCTCGTACAGGATCTCGGGCATGCGGTGCTCCCCGGCAGGCGACTCGTTAGCCTAGGCAGATGCTCCGCAAGCCCCTGGCCGTCATCCGGATGGGATTCGCCTACGTGTTCGTGGTGATCGCCACCGGCTTCCTGGGGGCCTCTGCGATCGTGCTGGCCCTGATCAACCCGAAGATGCCGATGATCAACCGGGTGATCCGCACCTGGGGCCGGGTCGCCCTCTTCTTCGGAGCGGTCAAGGTGACCGTCGTCGGCGCCGACCTCCTCGACCCCGATGGCTCCTACATGCTCATCTCCAACCACCAGTCGGCCATGGATCCCCCCATCCACGCCGCCAAGCTCCCGGTCTCGGTTCGCTTCCTGGCAAAGAAGGAGCTCTTCAAGTTCCCGATCTTCGGGAGAGCGATGCGGGCGGTCGGGATGGTGGAGACCGATCGCAGGGCCGGCATCGCCGGGCACCGGGCCATCAACCAGCAGGTCGCCAGGGTCATGGAGTTGGAGAAGTCACTGATCATCTACCCCGAAGGCACCCGGACCCGGGACGGCGACCTGCGCACGTTCAAGAAGGGAGCCTTCCGGATCGCCATCGACAACGACCTCCCGATCGTGCCGCTGACCCTGCACGGGGCCTTCGAGGCATGGCCGCCGGGGAGCCGCGTCTGCTGGGGCGGGCCGGTCACCATGGTGATCCACGAACCCATCCCCACCCACGGCCTGGCCGCCTCCGACATCGAGAGCCTCCTCGAACAGACCCGGGACATCATGGCCACCACCCTGGCGAGGCTGCAGGCCGAAGCCGGCTAGACGATCATCGCCGGGCGGCGCTCCACCCGGCGCCAGTAGCCCGCCACCAGCAGCGCCGGCACCACGCAGATGGCGGCCGCCATCGCCGCCTCCAGCCAGACATCACCGGGAGCGGGAGGGCCCGCATGGCCCTTCTCGGGCAGGGGTCTCACAACTCCCTGGTGCCGGCCCGCCGTATCGCCAGCGTCATCAGCACCGCCATGCCGGCCAGCGTCACCAGGGCGGCGCCCAGGTAGTCGGCCGCACCGGATCCGGTGACCAAACCCACCTGGGCACCCACCA
>JAHJML010000191.1 GCA_018821365.1 Actinomycetota bacterium
CGATCCACCTCGCCTTCTTTGCTCCCACCTCAAGGGGGGAGTCCCGCAGGAGCCGTAGGCTCCGGAGGGGAGGGGGGTGCTTCGATCACGGTTCCACACGCACCCCCTCCGCCTCGCTTCGCTCGGCGCCTCCCCCTTGAGGGGGAGGAAAAGAATGGGTGAACGCCCATGTGCGTGGATACCCCGACCTCGGGAGCGGTACAGATACCGCATATGCGGCGGGCGAGCCGGTCTCCTCCTTTTCTCACCCCTCCAGGGGGGAGTCCCGCAGGAGCCGTCAGGCTCCGGAGGGGAGGGGGGTGCGTCGATCACGGTTCCGTATGCACCCCTTCCGTCACCGGCCTCCGGCCGGTGCCACCTTCCCCTTCAGGGGAAGGAAAGGGAACGAGGCACCCGTCACCCCCGCTGTGCCGTCCCTTGAGGTGCAGGAAAAGAATGGGTGAACGCCCCTATGCGGAGAAACCCCACCCTGGGGAGCGGTACAGACACCGCAGCGCGCGAGGGCGCCGGTCGCTGTCTTCTCTCTCCCCTTCGATCACGCGGAGCCGAAGCGGCTCAGGCGCCGTCCAACTGCTCGGCGACCTCGGCGACGGCCAGGGCGGTGCGTTCGGCGGCGAGGCGGACCTCCTCGGGGGAGATGATCAGCGGCGGGCCCAGCAGCACCGCGTCGCCCCGGCTGCCGTCGGCGCACCCGGCGGCCGAGTAGAGCAGCAACCCGTGGCCCCGGGCGGCGGCCATGACCCGCTCCGTCATCCGCTCCGACCGCTCGAACGGCTCGGCGGTGCTGCGATCCTGGACCAATTCGACCCCCACCAGCAAGCCGAGGCCGCGGACGTCGCCGACGATCGGCGAGTCCGCCAGGCGGGCCCGCAGTTCGTCCCGGAGTTGGGCTCCCCGCTCCGCCGAGGCTTCGACCAGGCCCTCGCCCTTCAGCAGCGCCAGCACCGCCCTGCCCACGGCCGCCCCGACCGGATGATGCGAATAGGTGAACCCGTGTACGAACCCGGCCGGCTCCACCGCCTCGAACACCTCGCCGGAGGCGACGCACAGACCCAGCGGCCAGTACCCGCCGGCGGTGCCCTTGCCGGCCACCAGGATGTCGGGGCGCACCTGCCAGTGGTCGATTCCGAACCAGCGGCCGGTGCGGCCGAAGCCGGTCATCACCTCGTCGGCGATCAGCAGCACCCCGTGGCGGCGGCACACCTCGGCGACGGCCGGCCAGTAGTCGTCGGGGGGGACCGCCCCGCCCAGGGTGGCGCCTCCCACCGGTTCGGCGATGAAGGCGGCGATCGTCGAGGGGTCCTCTTGCTCGAACAGTTCTTCGAGGAGCGCCGCATGGGCCGCTCCACAGCCGGCAGGGTGCGATGGGAACGGGCAGCGGAACTCGTTGACCGCTGCGACATGGGGGCTGCGGCCCAGCCACGGCTCGTAGGGGGTGCGCAGCCCGATCCGCCCCGAGGCGTCCAGGGCCCCCCGGCTGTTGCCGTGGTAGGAGCCCCACCGGGAGACGATCTTATGGCGGGCCGGTTGGAGGCGGGCGAGGTGGTAGGCGCGGGCCAGTTTCATGGCGGTCTCGACGGCCTCGGACCCGCCCGAGACCGGGTAGACCCTCGGGGCGTCCATCGGTAGCAGCGGCGCCAACTCGTCGGCGTACTCCTCGATGGCCTCGGTGGTGAAGGCGGCCCCGTGCACGTAGGCCAGGCGGGAAGCCTGGGCGGCCATGGCATCGGCGACCTCGGTGCGCCCGTGCCCGACGCTCACCACGATGGCCCCTCCGGCCGCATCCAGGTAGCGGCGGCCGGCTTCGTCCTCGACCCAGACCCCGCTGCCGCTGGTGGCCCGGGGGGCCTTCCCGGCCAGGCCGCGGTGGAACACGTGGCTCATCTGGAGTAGACCCCTTCGGGATCGAGTTCCTGGCGCAGCAGCCGCAACTCGTCGGCAGTGGGCTCCGCGGTCTCGGCGAGGTCGGGGCTGATCTGCATCTCCCACCCGGTGTGCTCGGCGACGGCGGCCCGGTCGACCCCGGGGTGGAGAGCGGCCAGCACCATCTCCCCGGACTCGTCGAATCGGTAGACCCCCAATTGGGTGACCACCACCGCGGGGCCGCCGCCCCGCTGCGCCGATCCCTGGTGGCCGGGGCTGGTCACGAAGTCGACCCGGTCGACGAACGAGCGGGTCGACTGCTGCATGATCACGAACACCTTGGCGGCATTGAGGGCGATCTCACAAGCCCCGCCCGAGCCGGGCAGCCGCACCTTGGGGCTCTGGTAGTCACCGATTACGGTGGTGTTGATGTTGCCGTGCCGGTCGATCTGGGATGCCCCCAGGAAGGCCACGTCGACCAGGCCCCGCTGCAGGTAGTAGGCGAACAGTTCGAACATCGAGGTGACGCTCAGCGCCCCGCTGACCAGTGTCGGGTCGCCGATCGAGAGCGGCTGGCGGGCGGGGCGGGCCCCGACCCCGCCCGCCTCGTAGATGAGCACGAGTTCGGGGGCCACCGTCCGCTTGGCGAGGCCGCAGGCGAGGTTGGGGGGGCCGATGCCGACGAAGCACACCCGTTCGCCGGCCAACTGGCGGGAACTGGCCACGATCATCGTCTCCCAGGGGGTCGGCGGGTTCATCCGTACCTCCCGTAGTCGACCGGCGCCGACATCGCAGGGCCTCCGGGAGCCAGCGAGGCCCACCGCTCCTCGCCGAGCCCGGTCAGGTAGCCGGCGTGGTCCTCGGTCCCGTAGACCCACTCGTCCAGCCAGGCGGCCAGCGTGGCGGGGTCCCGGCTGATGGCGTCCCACTCGACGTAGAACCGGTTGTCGCGGTCGTAGTGGCCCTGCACGTAGGAGGGGTGGCAGGCTCCCGGCTCCACCACCACCGCATCGACGATCAGCCCGGGGATGATGGTCCGGTTGGGGTCGGAGCGGATCACCTCCTCGTCGACCAGTTCCTCACACACCACGATCACCCGGGCGGCGGCAAATGCGGCCTCCCGTTGGCAGCCGAGCAGGCCCCACATCTGGGTGTTGCCCTCGGCGTCGGCCCGCTGGGCGTGGACGATGGCCACGTCGGGACGGAGCGGCGGCACCACGTGGACCGGCCGGCCGTCGTAGGGGTCGATCACCTCGGCGATCCGCGGGTTGGCGGCGGGGAGGTCGCTCCCGGTGTAGCTGTGGAGCGGGAAGAAGGGGAGGTCGGCGGCCCCTGCCATGTAGCGGCACACCATCCCGAAGTGGGAGTACTCCTCGATCTCGATGGGCTCCGGATCGGCGCGCTCGATGCGGCGCCTGATCGCGTTCAGGGAGCCCACCCCGGGGTTGCCCAGCCACGAGAAGACCAGTTTGGTGGCGACCCCCGCCGCCACCATCTGGTCGTAGACCACGTCGGGGGTGAGCCGGCACAGGGTCAGATCCCGTTTGCGCTGCCGGATCACCTCGTGGCCGGCGGCGAAGCAGATCAGGTGGGTGAACCCCTCGATGGCCAGGGTGTCGCCGTTGCGCACCAGGTCGGCGACGGCCTGCCGCATCGAGGTGACCTTGTCCCCCACGGCGGCTACTCCTCGACCCGGGTGCGGCTCTGCTCCCGCAGGTACTGGGTCAGGTAGTAAGGCCCTCCGCCGCTCTTGCCGGCGGTGCCGGAGCCCTTCCATCCGCCGAACGGCTGCACCCCCGGCCAGGCGCCGGTGGTGGCCCCGGCCCGCCGGTTGACGTAGACCACCCCGGCCTGGATGCCGGCGAGGAAGCGGTCGATCTCGGCGGGGTCCTCGCTGTAGAAGCCGGCGGTGAGGCCGTACTCGGTGTCGTTGGCCAGGGTCAGCGCCTCGTCGAGATCGTCGACCTCGTCGACGGCGATCAGGGGCACGAACAACTCCCGCTTCCAGATCCAACTGGTCCGGGGCACCCGCACCACCGTGGGGGCGACGTAGTTGCCGCGGGCCAGGTCGCCGTCGGTCAGCCGGGCGCCGCCGATCAGCACCTCGCCGGCCGCCGCCGCCTCCGCCACCGCCTCCTGGTAGACGGCGATCGACCGCTCGTCGATCAGCGGGCCCAGGTAGACGTCGCGCTCGAGGGGGTTGCCGGTGCGGATGCGGGAGGTCTTGTCGAGGAGGCGTTCGATGAACTCATCGGCCACCGGCGGTGCGACGTAGACCCGCGAGTTGGCGGAGCACTTCTGTCCCCCGTAGCCGAACGCCGACCGCAGCACCCCGTCGCTCGCCTTGTCGAGATCGGCCCGGGCGGTGATGATCGTCGGGTTCTTGCCGCCCATCTCACAGATGGCCGGCTTGGGGAAGGCGGTGCTGAAGGTCCGGTAGATCGCCATGCCCACCTCGTAGGAGCCGGTGAAGGTGATCCCGGCGACATCGGGGTGGGAGGTGAGGGCGCTGCCGGCCACCGACCCGGACCCGGTGATGAGGTGGAACGCCTCCGGCGGCAACCCGCCGTCCCGCAGCGCCTGGTACAGATGGATGCCGGTGAGCGAGCCGTTGGTGGCGGGCTTGCACACGACGGTGTTGCCGGCCACCAGGGCGGCCCCGGCCGGTCCGGCCGCCAACGCCATCGGGAAGTTGAACGGGCTGATCACCGCCCACACCCCGTGGGGGCGCATCACGTCGGAGGTGACCTCGGTGTCCGAGAGGCGGCCCATCGGCAGCGTGAACCCCTCG
Source organism: Actinomycetota bacterium (assembly GCA_018821365.1). GTDB lineage: Bacteria > Actinomycetota > Acidimicrobiia > Spongiisociales > UBA11373 > JAHJML01. The sequence goes on from JAHJML010000191.1 coordinate 4,655, forward strand.
TGCTCCTCCATCTGGTGGCAGTAGTAGCGGATCAGGTCGGCCGACTCCTCGACGTCGCCGAGCGCCTCGAGGCGGTTCTTGCCGACCTCGTAGGCCATGGCGGCGGCCAGCACGTTGCGGCGCTCGCTGATCAGGTCGGCGCCCCGCCGCAGGATTCCGACCCGCTCCGGCCAGGGAGTGGCGGCCCAGGTGGGCGCAAAGGCGGCGGCGCTCGCCACCGCCCGGTCCACGTCACCGGGAGCCGCCTGGGCGAAGCGTCCGATCAGGATGTCCCGATCGATGGGGGAGTGGACCTCGCGGGTGCCCTCGCCGTGCCCGGGTTGGCCGGCGACGTAGAAGGGATGGTCGTGGCCCAGCAGGTCTCGGGCGGCGGCGATCCCCTGGTCGTAGGCGGTGTGGAGGTCGTCGTTGTCGGCCGACAGCGTGGCGTAGGTGACACGAAAGGCCGGCTCGGACATGGGCACCCTTCCCTGATGGGTCACGCGACCTGCGAATCGTAGCCCCGCCCCAGGGTGCCATCGCGGCGGCCCAGGGTTCGCCAGAATGGGGCCACGAGAGGAGACTCGATGACCCAGGACGTGTTCATCGTCGATGCATGCCGGACTCCGACGGGGCGGGTCAACGGCGCCCTGGCCGGACTCCGGCCCGATGATCTGACCGCCGGGATCGTGGGCGCCCTGCTGCGCCGCAACCCCTTCCTCGACCCCGGGCAGATCGACGACGTCTACTGGGGGGCCGCCAACCAGGCGGGCGAGGACAACCGCAACGTCGCCCGGATGGGGGTGCTGCTGGCCGGACTGCCGCCGGCGGTGCCGGGGGCCACCGTCAACCGCCTGTGCGGTTCGGGCCTGGAAGCGGTCTCGGCGGCCGCCAGGGCGATCGCCATCGGGGAGGCGGACCTCTGCCTGGCGGGGGGCGTCGAGTCGATGACCAGGGCCCCCTTCGTCATCCCCCGCCCCGACCGGGCGTTTCCCCGTCAGTTGACCACCTTCGACACCCGGCTCGGCTGGCGGATGGTGAACCCCGTGATGGAGGAGCGGTACCCGCCGATCCCGCTGGGGGAGACCGCCGAGAAGGTCGCCGAGCAGTACGGGGTCGACCGGGAGTCCCAGGATCGGTTCGCACTGGAGAGCCATGCCAAGGCCGCCGCCGCCACCGATGCCGGGCGCTTCGGTGACGAACTGGAGGCCGTCGACGGGGTCGATCTGGCATCCGACGAGACCATCAAGCGGGGCCTGACCCTGGAGGGTCTGGCGAGGATGGAGCCTGTGTTCGTGAAGGGGGGCACCGTCACCGGCGGCAACTCGTCCCCGCTCAGCGACGGAGCGGCCGGGGTGGCCCTGATGTCGGGCCGGATGGCAGAGGAGGCCGGCATCACACCACTGGCCCGCTACGTCACCACCGCCGCCGCCGGGGTCCATCCCGATGTGATGGGAATCGGTCCGGTGCCCGCCACCCGCCGGGCGCTGGCCCGGGCAGGCTGGTCGATCGGCGACCTGGACCTCGTGGAACTGAACGAGGCGTTCGCCTCGCAGTCCCTGGCGGTGATCGGCGAACTCGGCCTGGACCCCGAGACGGTGAACCCCAACGGCGGCGCCATCGCCCTTGGGCACCCGCTCGGATGTTCGGGCGCCAGGATCCTCACGACGCTGGTCCACGAGATGCGGAGGCGGGGGTCCGGCCGCGGCCTGGCGACGATGTGCATCGGAGTCGGCCAGGGGATCGCCATGCTGGTCGAGAGGCCGTGACCGGCCCGGCCGCCTGCTCTCGGCCGGTCCGAGCGGCGCCGTGCCAGAATGGCGCCATGTGGCAGACCACCCCTCTCCGGGTGCGGCGGCACCTGTTTGCTGCTCCGTAGCGCCGTTCGACGCCTCCACCCCGCCGATTCGCACCCCAAGGAGGAAGCAGGAGCATGTCGAGCAACTTGGTCGATCGTCATCAGAAGGTGTACGCCCCGGTCATGGCCTGGGATTCCGATCTGGAGATCGTCTCCGCCCAGGGCAGCCGGGTCACCGACGTCGAGGGGGAGTCGTTCCTCGACTTCACCAGTGGCATCTCGGTGATCAACGCCGGCCACAATCATCCCGCCATCGTGGCGGCGGCCCGTGATCAGTTGGAGCGGTTCTGGCATGCCGGCGGCACGGTCCGCTACGACTCGCTGGTGACCGCCGCCGAGAAGATCGTGGCGGTGGCTCCGCCCTCGATCGAGCGGATGTTCTTCATGAACTCGGGGTCCGAGGCAGTCGAGGCCTCGATGAAGATGGCCCGCAAGGTGACCGGGCGCCAGGGGATCATGGTCTTCCGGGGCGCCTTCCACGGCCGCACCATGGGGGCGGTGTCCTACGGCACCTCGAACGCCAAGTACCGGCGCGGCTACCACCCGCTGCTGCCTTCGGTGTTCGTGACTCCCTTCCCGCACCCCTATCGATGGGGGATGAGCGAGCAGGAGGCCACCGACCATGCCCTGCGCGAACTCGACTTGAAGCTCAAGCACGAGGTGATGCCCGATGAGTTGGCCGCCTTCCTGGTGGAACCGGTCCAGGGGGAGGGGGGCTACTACCCGGCCCCGGCCCGCCTGCTGGAGCGACTGCGGGAACTGGCCGACCGGCACGGGATCCTGCTGGTGTTCGACGAGGTGCAGACCGGGTTCGGCCGCACCGGCGTCTGGTTCGCCTCGGAGCACTACGGGGTCGACCCGGATGTGATCGTCCTGGGCAAGGCGATCGCTAACGGCCTCCCGCTGTCGGGGGTGGGCGCCCGGGCCGCCATCACGGATGCCTGGCCGGCCGGGTCGCACGGGACCACCTTCGGAGGCAACCCGGTGGCCTGCGCCGCCGCCGCCGCCACCATCGACGTCCTGGCCGAACTCATCCCGGCGACGGCCGCCCTCTCGGAGCAGGCGTTCTCGCAGTTCCGGGAGTTGCAGAGCCGTCACGCCACCATCGGCGACGTGCGGGGCCTGGGGTTGATGATCGGCGTCGAACTGGTGCGGCCGGGCGGCAACGACCCCGATCCGGAGGCCTTCCCGTTCCTGGCCCGGTATGCCCGGGAGCACGGGTTGCTGATCCTCGACTGCGGTCCCGATGCCAACGTCATCCGTTTCGTGCCGCCGTTGTGCGTCACCCCCGAGGAGATGACCGAGGCCATCGACATCATCGATGCGGGCCTCGGCGAGTACGAGCGGCGCTGAATCTGGGCGGGTCGTTGGGCCGGGCCGAACGGCCTAGAGACCCGGCACGTTGCGTCTGAAGACGGCGGCATCGTCACGGCCGTCGAGTTCCTCGGCGAAACGGCGCCCGTCCCACACCGCCGCCGCGATGGTGGCGGGGGTGAAGGCGTCGCCGATCGCCCTGACCTCGCCGAGTCCGGCCGCTCCCCACTCGGCCCGGCGGCCGAGCAGGTCGGCGGCCAGTCCGTCGTTGGGGACCCGTCCGGTCACCAGCAGCAGGGCCGCGGCGGGCCGTGACGCCGGGTGCCCGGTCACCACGTGCTGCAGGCCGACTTCGCCGGACTCGGTCCCGGTGACGACGTGGTGGGCGAGGATCTCGACGCCCAGTTCGAGCAGGCTCCGGTGGACCTTGTGCTGTTCCATGGTGTTGGCCGTGTACGAGGAGACCGATGCCTCCGACGTGACCAGGGTGACCCGGGCGCCGCGGCGGGCCAGCCACTCGGCGAGCGCCCCGCCCAGGTAGAAGTGGTCGTCGTCGAAGAGGATGAACTGCTGCCCGGTAAGCCCGCCGTCGGGCAGGTCGTCGGGGGTGAACACCGGCACCGACCCGTCGAAGGCGAGCGGAAGCCGGTGGTGGATGCCCACCCCGTCGCTCCGCCACACGGCCCCGGTCGCCACGGCCACCGTATCGAACCCGTAGGCGAGCGCCTCGTCGGCGGTCATCTCGCTCTCGAGGTAGTACTCGACGTTGGGCATCCGGTCGATCCGGCCGACCCGGTAGTCGACCACCCGGCGCCATTCCGCCAGGCCGGGCAGGCGGCTCTCGGCGGCCACCCGCCCGCCGAGTTCCCGGCTCGCCTCGACCAGCACCACCTCGCAGCCGCGGCGGCCGGCGCTCATGGCGGCCTCGAGCCCGGCCGGTCCGGCCCCCACCACCAGGACCCGGCGCTCGCCGCCGACGGGCCGGATCGTCTCGGGGTGCCAGCCGCGCCGCCACTCCTCGCCCATCGACGGGTTCTGGGTGCAGCGGATTGGCGACATCGTCCAGTCGCCGATCACGCAGATGTTGCAGCCGATGCACTCGCGGATCTCGTCCTCCCGCCCGGCGGCGACCTTGGCGGGGATGAAAGGGTCGGCGATCGAGGGGCGGGCGGCCCCGATGAAGTCGAGGACCCCCTGGCGGACCATCCGGCGCATGGTCTCGGGCGAGGTGAACCGCCCCACCCCCACCACCGGCTTGGAGGTGAGCGCCTTGAGGCCCCGGACGTACTGCTCCTGGCTCCCCTCGGGCCCGAACCGGGAGGTCACCGAGTCGTCGGGCCAACTCCCCACCATGAAGTCCCACACGTCGGGGAGTTCTCCGATGATCGAGAGCACCTCCTCCATGTGCTCCCGGGTGGTGCCGCCCTCGCCGTACAACTCGTCGACGGCGATCCGGCAGGCGACCGCCGCCCGCCCGTCGACCTCGTCGAGGGTGTCCTCCAATACCTCCTGCAGCAACCGCACCCGGTTGGCGAGCGATCCGCCGTAGCCGTCGGTTCGGTGGTTGTAGCGGGGGGAGAGGAAGTGCTGGAGGGTGGCGAGGCCGTGGCCGGCGTAGACGTAGACGACGTCGTAACCGGCCTGCAGCGACCGGCGTACCGCTCCCCGGTGCCATCCCCGCAGGTCGGCGATGTCGGCGGTCGTCATCTCCCGCGACTGCGTCGGTGACGGTGAGGTCAACGACTGGTGGCCCGGCCCCATCGGCGCTAACCGCGACCACAGGTTGGGGCTCGACATGCCGCTGTGCACCAACTGGATGGCGGCCAGTGCCCCGTGCTCGTGGATGGCGTCGGTCACCAGTCGGTGGGCGGGCAGGTCGGCCTCGTCCCAGATCCGCCCTTCGATGAAGGGGGTCACCTCGGAAGAAGGGTGGATCTCCACCTCCTCGGTGGACACCACCGCCCATCCTCCCTCGGCCTTCATCCCCCGCATCGCCGCCAGCATCGAGGGATCGCGGTACCCCATCCCGTTGCAGTGGGGCACCTGCCAGAAGCGGTTGCGGGCGAGGTGCGGGCCGAACCGCACCGACTCGAGGAGGGGATCCGGCTTGGGTTCGCTCATCCGGCGAGTCTATGCGGGTGTCTGCTCGGGGACGGGTGGGATGCCGCCAAGCCGATGGACTACGCCGACGCCAGTTCGGCCTTCCGCTCGTGCCACTCCTGGCGTGGGCTGCCCGTCTTGGGTTCCACCGGGAAGACGAATAGCCCGATGGGAGTACCGCC
>JAHJML010000192.1 GCA_018821365.1 Actinomycetota bacterium
GACGGGGAACATCGAGTTGCCGGCGGGGACTGAGATGGTGATGCCGGGTGACAACACGGAGATGTCGGTGGAGTTGATTGCACCGATCGCTATGGATGAGGGTCTGCGGTTCGCGATCCGTGAAGGTGGCCGCACCGTCGGCGCCGGCCGCGTCACCAAGATCAACAAGTAAGTAGAGGAGCACACGGTGGCAAACGATCACAGGATCCGGATACGCCTCAAGGCGTACGACCACGAGTTGGTCGACGAATCGGCGCGCAAGATCGCCGAGACCGTGATCCGCACGCAGGCGCGCATCAAGGGCCCTGTGCCGCTGCCCACCGAGGTGCACCGGTACTGCGTGGTCCGCGGCCCGCACGTCCACAAGGACTCTCGGGAGCACTTCGAGATGCGGATCCACAAGAGGCTGATCGACATCCTCGAGCCGACCCCCAAGACGGTCGACTCGCTGATGCGCCTCGACCTGCCGGCAGGAGTGGAAGTGGAGATCAAGACGTGAAGGCGATCCTCGGCGAAAAACTGGGCATGACCCAGATCTTCGACGACGAGGCCAGGGCGATCCCGGTCACCGTCATCAAGGCCGGTCCTTGCCGCGTCGTCCAGATCAAGAACGTCGCCACCGACGGATACGGTGCCATCCAGATCGCCTACCGGGAGATCCCCGAGCACCGGGCCACCCGCCCGATGGCCGGGCACTACCGCAAGGCCGGGGTGACCCCGCACCGGCACCTCGTCGAGGTGAGGGTCGACGACCCCGGCTCCTACAAGGTCGGGCAGGAGATCTCGGTGGCCGACGTGCTCACCGCAGGCTCCCGGGCGGACGTGGCCGGCGTCACCAAGGGCAAGGGCTTCTCCGGGGTCATGAAGCGGCACAACTTCAAGGGTCAGGGCGCCAGCCACGGCGCCCACCGGGTCCACCGGGCCCCCGGGTCGATCGGCGCCTGCGCCACGCCGGCCCGGGTGTTCAAGGGCATGAAGATGCCGGGCCGCATGGGTGGCGAGAAGCAGACGGTCCTCAACCTCGAGGTCGTCCAGGTCGACCGCGACCGGGGCCTGCTGATGCTGCGGGGCGCCGTCCCCGGCACCACGGGAGCCGTCGTGCTGGTGCGAGAGGCGGTGAAGGCTCGTGGCTGACACACCCATGGCTCAGACCTACGACTCCGCCGGTGCCCACACCGGGGAACGGGCCCTCGACCCCGCCATCTTCGGGATCGAGCCGAACGTGCCCGTCATGCACCAGGTGGTCAACGCCCAACGGGCGGCGGCCCGCAGCGGCACCGCAAGCACCAAGACCCGCGGCGAGGTCCGCGGCGGCGGCAGGAAGCCATGGCGGCAGAAGGGCCTCGGCCGGGCCCGCCACGGCTCCACCCGCTCCCCACAGTGGCGCGGCGGCGGCGTGGTGTTCGGGCCCAAGCCCCGCTCCTACGTGCAGCGGACCCCCAAGAAGATGAAGCGCCTCGCCCTCCTCAGCGCCCTGAGCGCCCGGGCGGCCGAGGACCAGGTCAAGATCGTCGAGTCCTTCGAATGGGACACGCCCAAGACCAAGGCCGCCACCCGGTTGCTGTCGGCCATCGGCGCAGGCGGCAAGGCGCTGGTGGTCGTCGGGGCCGGCGACGGGATCGTCGTCACGTCGATGCGCAACCTGCAGAAGGTGCGCACCCTCGAGGCCGGACAACTCAACACCTACGACGTGCTGTGGGCGGACACCATCGTGTTCACCGACGCCACGATCGGCATGGTGGGGAGGACCTCGTACGACCCGACGGAGAACGACTTCGTCAGAGAAGACGAGGGAGGTGACGGCGCATGAAGGACCCACGGGACATCATCCGTGAGCCGGTCGTGAGCGAGAAGTCCTACGACCAGGTCGAGGACTTCAACACGTACACGTTCATCGTCGACCCGCGCACGAACAAGACCGAGATCAAGCAAGCCGTCCAGACCATCTTCGGAGTGAAGGTCGTTCGGGTGAACACAATCAATCGCCAGGGCAAACGGAAGCGAACCGGCTGGGTGCGCGGAAAGCGATCCGACACCAAGCGGGCCATGGTCACGCTGGCGCCCGGCGACGAGATCGACATCTTCGGGGTGTAACGATGGGTGTGAAGAAGTACAAACCGACCTCACCGGGCCGCCGGTTCCGGACCGTCTCGGACTTCTCCGAGATCACCCGGAGCGAGCCCGAGAAGAGCCTGCTGGACAAGATGCCGTCCACCGGCGGCCGCAACTCGTACGGCCGCAAGACGGCTCGCCACCGCGGCGGAGGCCACAAGCGCCGCTACCGCATCGTGGACTTCCGTCGCACCAAGGACGGCATCCCCGCCACGGTCAGGGCCATCGAGTACGACCCCAACCGGAACGCCCGCATCGCACTGCTCCACTACCACGACGGCGAGAAGGCCTACATCCTGGCCCCGCTCACCGTCAAGGTCGGCGATGTGCTGGAGTCGGGCTCCAAGGCCGAGATTCGCCCCGGGAACGCCATGCCGTTGCGCAACATCCCCGCCGGCACCCTGGTGCACGCGGTCGAGATGCGCCCCGGAGGCGGTGCCAAGATGGGCCGCTCGGCGGGCACCTCGATCCAGTTGGTGGCCAAGGAGGGCACGATGGCCCTGCTGCGGCTCCCCTCCGGCGAGATGCGCAACGTGCCGCTGGACTGCCGGGCCTCGATCGGCCAGGTCGGCAACCCCGAAGCAGAGCTGATCAAGGGCGGCAAGGCCGGGGTGAGCCGCTGGAAGGGCGTCCGTCCGCAGACCCGCGGCGTCGCCATGAACCCGGTCGACCACCCCCTCGGTGGTGGCGAAGGCAAGAGCAGCGGTGGGCGCCATCCGACCAGCCCCTGGGGCAAGCCGGAGGGACGCACCCGCAAGAAGATCAAAGCATCCAACAAGTACATCGTGCGGCGCCGCACGAAGAAGGGGAGGAGGTAGCGAATGGCGCGCAGCCTCAAGAAAGGCCCGTTCATCGATGAGCACCTCCTCAAGAAGGTGGAGCGAGCGAACGCGACCAACGACAAGAGGGTCATCAAGACCTGGAGCCGGCGTTCGACGATCATCCCGGAGATGGTCGGCCACACGCTGGCGGTCCACGACGGCCGCAAGCACGTGCCGGTCTACGTCACGGAGTCGATGGTCGGACACAAGCTCGGCGAGTTCGCCCCCACCAGGACGTTCCGCGGTCACGCGGGCTCGGCGGTGACGAAGCGATGAAGGTCCAGGCCCATGCCCGTTTCATTCGACAGTCGCCGTTCAAGGTGCGGCGCGTGCTCGACCTCGTCCGGGGCCTCCCGGTGCACGAGGCGCGCAACGTGCTGAAATTCACCGATCGGCGGGCGGCCGACCCGATCTCCAAGACCCTGGAGTCGGCGGTCAGCAACGCTGCGCACAACTACGCGCTCGATCCGGGGGAACTGGTCGTCGTGGCGGCCTTTGCCGACGAGGGACCCACCCTCAAGCGCTTCCGGCCCAGGGCCCGGGGACGGGCCACCCAGATCCTCAAGCGCACCAGTCACATCACGATCGTGGTCGGTGACGGCCGCGGGGAGGAGGGATAGACCATGGGTCAGAAGATCCACCCCTACGGCCTCCGACTCGGCATCATCACCGATTGGAAGTCCCGTTGGTACAGCGACAAGGACTACGCATCGCAGGTCATCGAGGACGCCTCCATCCGGAAGCTGCTCGAGGACGAGCTCACCCGGGGCGCCGTCTCCCGCGTGGAGATCGAGCGGATCGGTGACAAGAAGGTGCAGATCGACATCCACACCGCTCGCCCCGGCGTGGTCATCGGCAGGAGCGGCTCCGAAGTGGAGCGCCTCCGCACCATGCTCGAGAAGCTGACCGAGCGCGTGATCAAGATCAACGTCGTCGAGATCCAGGATCCCGAGACCGACGCCGCCCTGCTGGCCCGCGGCATCGCCGACCAGTTGCAGGGCAGGGTCTCGTTCCGGCGCGCCATGAAGCGTGCCGTGCAGACGGCCATGAAGGCCGGAGCGCAGGGCGTTCGGGTGCAGTGCTCGGGCCGCCTGGGCGGCGCCGACATGGGCCGCCGCGAGTGGTACCGGGAGGGGCGGGTCCCGCTCCACACCCTGCGCGCCGATGTCGACTTCGGCACCTCCACCGCCCGCACCACCGTCGGCGCCATCGGCGTCAAGGTGTGGGTCTACAAGGGCGACGTCATCCCGTCGCTGTCGTCGACCCGTGAGAAGATCGCTGCCGAGGC
>JAHJML010000193.1 GCA_018821365.1 Actinomycetota bacterium
CTCCGCTCCCCCTCTGCCCCCTCCGGGGGCATCTCCCCCGCAAGCGGGGGAGAACACCGCGCGCCACCAGAGGGTCTCCGCTCCCCCTCTGCCCCCTCCGGGGGCATCTCCCCCGCAAGCGGGGGAGAACACCGCGCGCCACCAGAGGGCCTGCGCTCCCCCTCTGTCGCCTCCGGCGACATCTCCCCCGCAAGCGGGGGAGAGCACTGCGGCACCAGGTGTCAACCGGAGACGAGACGAGCGACCCGCCGGACGGCCTCGAAGAGGTCGGTCTCCCGCAGCCGTAGCGGGTCGCCGATGGCATCTTCGAGTCCCGGGTCGTACGGCACCACCCCGAGACACGGCACCCCGAAGGATCGGGCCAAGTCGGCGACCGAGTCGTCGTCGGCCTGCCGCAGGTTCTCCACCAGCCCCACGATCGGTGCCCCGAGTTCGGTGAGCAGCCGCAGAGCCCGACGCACGCTCCCGATGACGACCCGGGAGGCCGCCCCCAGAAGGAGGAACTCCGTTCGCGGCACGAGGCGGATCACATCGAGGGCGATGTCGCCGAGGCCGGGAGGCAGGTCGAGCACCAGGATGTCCATCTCGCCCCAGCGGGTGATGGCCAGGAGCTCCAACAACGTGTTGGTGACATCGTTGCCCCGCAGCGGTGCGGCTGCTTCACCCGAGAAGAAGGCCACCGACATGGTGTGAATCCCCTCGATGAGCACGGGATCGACACCGAAGCCCTCCGCCGGAAACTGCCCCCCGGCCCCCAGGATCACGTGATCGCTCGGAGAGGTGAAGTCGAGGTCGAGCAGGCCGATGCGCCGGCCCTCATCGGCCCATGCGAGAGCCAGGCTGGTGGCGATCACGCTCTTCCCGATGCCGCCCTTGCTCCCGGTGACCGCCAAGATCCGGCCTACTCCAGCAAGCCTGTCGTCGATGGCGGCGCCGCGGGGGTCCATCGCGTCAGGCCGATGCCGGTCCGTCATCGCTGCGGCCCTCGACCCGCTCGAGGGTGACACCGCGACCGGCGAGGATGTCGAAGTCCGGGCTCCCGCACCCCGGACATCGCACGAAGGCGTGCGACAACTCCGGGATGAAATGGATCGCCTCCATCTCGTCCGGATTCCCGACCTTCTCGAGGTCCGGTCTCCCGAACCGGCGCTCACACACCCGGCAGCCGAAGCGCACCGGTTCCTGGTTCACCACGAAGCGGACGCCTTCGAGGGTTGGATCGGCTGCCGGAAGGACCTCGGTCAGGGAGAACTCGAAGAGGTCGGCCTTGATCTGCTGCAGTTCGCCCACCCGCACCGTGACCGTTTCGATGCGATCCATTCCGGCATCCCGGGCAGCGCGCAATGCCGACTTCACGACGGCATCGGCGAGAGCGAACTCATGCAAGCGGCGACCTCTCCTCTGCCGAACGGCGTGCTGGACCAGAAATCCTAGGTGACGTTGGCCTCCAGCAGAAGCCACCCGGCGGCGGAACGTTGGGCGAGCTCCAGGGCGCCTCGGGGACCCTGTCGGGAGTTGGCCGACTCGCTTTCGCTTCTCGGTTGCCCAACTTCAATGTGCGATGCCGCGCCGGGCTCTGGACGTAGGCGGTTCGGGGCGCTGCGACACAGGGATCGGAGCCGTTGGGATGGTTGGTCTCCTGGGTCCTCGCCGCTCCTCATGTCGGCCGGCGCGGGACCCGGCGGACCGGCGGTGTCGCCAGGGTATCGCCTGTCTCCGACGCCAACGACCGCTCGAGGGCGGTGAATAGCCCAATGACCGCGGGTGCCTCGAAGACCCGGTACCTATGTCGGCCGATGTTGCGTTGGACCAGTACACCGGCGTCGGTGAGCCGACCTATTGCCCCCGATGCGGCCACTTCGGAACGCTGTGTGAGCGCGGCGGCAGTCTGGACGGTCAACAGTGGGACCCCCGGCAGCAGCCCGAGCAGCAAGTCGGTGGTCGAGTTGGCGCGCACCGCCCCGAGACGTTCACGCCACTGTCCTTCGATCTCGACGATGTCTCGGGCGTATCGCGTCGCGCCCGCGCTGGCGCGGTTGGCCGCGGTGGCGAACACGCGTAGCCATTCGTGTGCCGTGATCGAACGCTGAGGGCTGTCGGGTTCATCGAGGTGCCGGAACGTGGTGAGGCCACCGACATAGGTCTGGGCCCAGGTTGCGAGGATCAGGCTTATCGGAGGCACGAAACGCGGCGCCAGTCGGCGGCGGCGCAACACCACATGGACCAGGGCGCGGCCGGTCCTCCCGTTCCCGTCTGTGAAGGGGTGGATCGTCTCGAACTGGGCATGCACTATGGCGGCCTGCACCACCGCGGGATGTTCGTCACCGTTGAGGTAGGCGACCAGGTCGTCGAGGAGGTCGTCGACACGGTCGGGTGGGGGTGGAACGAACGCCGCTGCGCATGGGTTGTAGCTACTGCCACCGATCCAGTTCTGCTGCGTCCGGATCTGCCCCGCTTCGGCCGCATCCGATGTTTCCATGAGCCGGCGATGGATCGCCAACAAATCCTCGAGTCCGAAACGCTTCGGGGAAGATGCGCGATCGATGGCGTCGGCCATCGCAGAAATGTTCGCCAGGATCTCTGCCGCTGCCCGATCGGCGGCATCGCCGCCCTGGGCCAGCAGAGCCTCGGCGCGCAAGAGTCGCTGCGGTGATGCCTCGATTCCCTCAATCCGTGACGACGCCACCGACTCGGCACGCAGAAGGAACCTGGCGAGTCCTTCGAAGCTCACCTGGGGTGCCGCGTCACCGATGTTGAGATCGCGGATTGCCGCCTCGGCATCGGCGATATCGGCTGCCAGGTCGGCAGGGATGCTCAGATCCCATCCCACCAGCGGATCGGGGATGTACGCGTCGTAGGAGCATCCGCTGCGGTCGCGTCGGCTTACCCCCTCGAAACGGGGGTCCCAGACGCACCTGAGAACTGAAGCCATCATCGCCCCTAACTTAAGGTTACGGATCAACCTTAGCTTACGTTGGCCTGGTACCAAAGGTTCCTTCGGCCGCACTCTCGGTCAGTCGAGCGCCACACGGCTGACAACGCCCCGCTTCGAGTCCGGTGTCACAACGACGCCTTCAGCCAGTAACAGACCGAACCTCCCGCCGCCGAGCGAAGCTTGCGCCGCCACTATTCAGTGTTACTATGTACCAGTAGTCACTATCGCTAAGTAGGTCGAGGAGGTGTTCCGTGGGCAAGCAGATGACGGAGATGCTCAAGGGCACGCTGGAGGGCATCGTGCTGGCGATCCTGTTCGCACGTCCCGCGTATGGCTACGAGATAACGGCGTGGCTGCGAAAGCAGAGTTTCTCCGGCATCGCGGAGGGCACCGTGTACGCACTACTGGTCAGGATCGAGCGGCGCGGCCTGGTCGACGTGGAAAAGGTCCCCTCCGAGAAGGGGCCGCCCCGCAAGGTGTATTCCCTCAACGCTCAGGGACGGGAACAACTCGATGAGTTCTGGAGGACGTGGAGCTTCCTCGCAGAACGACTGGAACAGCTCCACGAAGGAGGCAGGTGACCATGTCCGACGCAGAGAAGAGCGGATTCTTCGCAAAGGTGATCGGTGACAAGCGGCGGTGGCGGGCGTACAAGGCACGCACCCGACAGCTTCCCGAGAACTATCGCACGGCGGTCGATGCGATCGAGAGGTACCTCATGTTCTTCGGGGCCGTGGATGGGGACAGCGCGGCTTCGCTATTCGAGGATGTCGCCGATCTGTTCGAGCGGGCCGCCGCCGATGAAACGCCGATACGCGACATCGTCGGGGAGGACCCCGTGGAGTTCGTGGACGCCTTGGTTCGGAACTACTCGCAGGGCGGGTATGTCACCCGGGAGCGGGAGCGGCTGGTCAGTGGCATCGCCCGTGCCGCCGGGGAAGACGAGGGGACTCCCTCATGACGGCCCAACCGACCGCCGGGCCTGCGATCCGGGTGCGAGGCCTCAAGAAGTCGTACAAGGAGTTGGAGGTGCTGCGCGGCGTGGACTTCGACGTGGCGCCGGGCAGCATCTTCGCCCTGCTCGGCCCCAACGGAGCGGGCAAGACCACGGTTGTGAACATCCTGTCCACGCTGCTCAAGGCCGACGCCGGGACTTCCAGCGTCAACGGCTTCGACGTCGCCACGCAGGCTGCGGACGTGCGGGAGTCCTTCAGCCTCACCGGACAATTCGCGGCCGTCGATGAGATCCTCAGCGGGCGGGAGAACCTCGTGCTGATCGCCAAGCTGCGGCACCTCAAAGACTCGGGGACGATCGCGGATGATCTGCTCGCTCGCTTCGCGCTGACCGACGCGGCGGCGCGGAGGGTGTCGACGTATTCGGGTGGTATGCGCCGCCGCCTCGACATCGCGATGAGCCTCATCGGGAACCCGCCGGTCATCTTCCTCGACGAACCGACGGCCGGGCTCGACCCCCAGGGGCGCATCGAGGTGTGGCAGGCCGTCGAGGCACTCGCCGAGACCGGCACGACGGTGCTGCTCACGACGCAGCACCTGGACGAGGCCGAACAACTCGCCGACCGGATCGCGATCCTCCACGGCGGTCGGATCATCGTGAACGGCACCCTCGCCGAACTCAAGCAGCTGCTCCCGCCCGCCAAGGTCGAGTACGTCGAGAAGCAGCCGACCCTTGAAGACGTCTTCCTCTCCATCGTGGGTGAGGACGCCAAGGACGGCGACGACAGCCGGCCCGGCACCGTCGGCACCGACAGCTGAGGAACCATGATGACAACGCACTTCTTCGGCGACACCACCGTCCTGCTGGCACGATCCCTGCGCCACATCACCCGCAGCCTGGACACCATCATCACGACCACGATCATGCCGGTCGCCTTCATGCTGCTGTTCGTCTACGTGTTCGGCGGCGCCATCGACTCGGGGTCGGATTCGTATGTGAACTACCTGCTGCCCGGCATCCTGCTCATCACGATTGCCACCGGCATCTCCTACACCGCATTCCGGCTGTTCCTGGACATGAAGAGCGGCATCTTCGAGCGATTCCAGTCCATGCCAATCGCACGGTCGTCCGTGCTGTGGGCGCACGTGCTGACCTCACTGGTCGCCAATCTGATCTCGCTCGTGGTCGTCGTGGCAGTCGCCCTCCTCATGGGCTTCCGCTCGGGGACGGGAGTGCTGGCGTGGCTGGCAATCGCCGGCATCCTGATCCTGTTCACCCTGGCGTTGACGTGGATCGCCGTCATCCCCGGTCTCTCCGCCAAGTCCGCCGACGGCGCCAGCGCCTTCTCCTACCCGCTCGTCTTCCTGCCCTTCATCAGCTCGGCATTCGTGCCCACCGACACCATGCCCGGCCCGGTGCGCGCCTTCGCCGAGCACCAACCGGTGACCTCCATCATCGACGCGATCCGCCACCTGTTCGCACAGCAACCGGTCGGCACCGGTATCTGGGTCGCCCTTGCCTGGTGTCTCGGCATCCTCACCGTCGCCTACGTCCTCGCCATGGCCACCTACCGCCGCAGGATCTCCTAGCAGTTGGGAGTTACCGCCCGGGTGTCTCAGGTCGGTGTAGCGCGCCGATCGGAATGAGTGATATATCACTCAAATGAGCAGTATACTGCTCACGCCAAAGGGGGCCTTGCACATGGACCTCTCCGAACCGACCCGATCGTTGAGCCCGACGCTGCACCTGGTGGTGCTGGCAGCGCTCGCCCGCACCGAGCGGCCCTTGTCGGGCCGTGCGGTCGCCAGGGTCCTCGCAGGCAAGGCATCGCAGCGCGGGGTGTCGGACGCACTCAACCACCTGGTCCTCCACGGCCTGGTGCTCAGGGAGGACCATCCCCCGTCCGCGTCGTTCCGGCTCAACCGTGACCACGTCGCCTCCGGGATTGCCGATCTGCTCGGCGACCTGCGGGAAGCGGTTCGGCGCCGGTGCGCCGCCGAGATCGATTCCTGGGACGACCAGCCCGAGTGGGCGGCACTGTTCGGATCGTTCGTCCGCGGGGAAGGCGGCCCACGCAGCGATATTGATCTCGCGCTCGTCGTCGACGATGCTCTCGAAATGCACCGCGAACGGTGGGAGGCTCACATCGAACGCCTGGCGAACCGCATCCAGGCGTGGACGGGAAACCGGGCTTCGATCATCACCTTCCGGCGCTCCGAGTTCCTGAAGAGAGACGAGCCGCTGATCGACGAGATCACCCACCAGGGCATGACGGTGGCCGGCAGGCAGCCGTCAAGGACCGAACCGTGAAGACCCGACCCTGCGCCTCCGGCGATGCCCGCAAACGGATCACAGCAGCCCGCAAGTTCCTCGAGGTCGCCGAGTTGTACCTGAACGACTCCGATCTCGAGGGACGGCGGGTGGCGGTCTCCAACGCCGTCCACGCCGGGATCGCCGCCTCCGACGCAATCTGCTGCGCGGTGCTGGGGGAACACGCCGTCGGTGACGACCACCAGGCGGCCGCCAAGCTGCTGGCCAGCGTGGGCCGGCAAGCCACAGAGCCGGCCAGAGCGCTCGGTGCCCTGCTGCGGGTGAAGAGCAAGGCCCAGTACCAGACCTCGACCATCGGCAAGCCCGACGCTGCGGCTGCCGTCCGACGGGCGGCAGCCCTGGTCGAGGCGGCCGAGACGATCGTGTTCTCAACGGCCTGAGCCGAGCCGACAGCCCGCCCCACACCCGGTCGGGAGTCCGCCTGCGACGTGTCTCGCGCCGCGTCGGGTTTGCATGCCTGCCGTCACCAACCGGTATCCTGATGCCCACAAAGGGGATGGAGTCCCCCGTGTGAGCGCCTCCGTCGGGCTGATGACTCCTGATGTCGGCTGTTGCACCGCCGCAACTGCTGCCACCGGCGAGCGTTCTCCCGGAAGGAGGGCTCCAAGTGGAGTTGCCCTTTGCCATCGCCGCGGTTTGGCTTGGCCTTGCCGTCGTCTCGGCGATCATCGCCTATCACCTGCGAATTTCGATTGCCCTGGTTGAGATCTGCGTCGGAGTGGCCACCGGCGCCGTCGCCGCCGCCATTGGGGTGACCGACCGTCTCGGCGCCGACGGGGAGTGGCTCCGCTTCCTCGCCAGTTCGGGCGCTGTGCTGCTGACGTTCCTGGCGGGTGCTGAGCTCGACCCGGTTGTCATGCGGGTCAAACTGCGAGAGGTGCTCGTCGTCGGCGTGGTCGGCTTCATAGCCCCGTTCCTGGGCTGTGCCGCACTCGCCCACTTCGTGCTGGGCTGGGGAGTCCAGGCCAGCTGGCTGGCCGGGATAGCGCTGTCGACCACCTCCATGGCAGTCGTCTATGCCGTCATGCTGGACACCGGCCTCAACAAGACCGACTTCGGCAAGGGCATCCTGGGCGCCTGTTTCGTCAACGATCTCGGCACCGTCCTTGCCCTCGGCCTGATCTTCGCCCCGTTCACCTACAAGACCGCAGTGTTCGCGACGGTCACCGTGGTCGTGCTTGCCGCCCTCCCCGCGGTCACCCGTGGGATGACGCGGATCTACGGGAACCGGACCGCCGCCATTCGCACCAAGTGGGTGGTGCTGGTTCTCTTCGGCCTGGGGGCGCTGGCCCAATGGTCGGGAAGCGAAGCCGTGCTCCCCGCCTACCTGGCCGGGATGGTCCTCGCCGGACGCGCCGCCAAGGATGCCCATTGGATGCGGAGGATCAGAACCCTCACCATCGGCTTTCTCACCCCCTTCTACTTCCTCAGAGCAGGCACCCTGGTGTCGGTGACCACCGTCGTGTCCGCTCCCCTGATCTTCGGAGCACTCTTCGCCGGCAAGGTGCTCTCCAAGGTGATCGGCCTGTACCCCGTCATCGGTCGCTTCCGGCAGCAGCGACAGGAGCGTTGGTACTACACCCTGCTCATGTCGACCGGATTGACGTTCGGGACGATCTCTGCTCTCTACGGATTGACCCACGGAGTCATCACCCAGGGTCAGTACTCGTTCCTGGTGGCAGTGGTCATCGCCAGCGCGGTGATCCCTACCGCCATCGCCACCTACCGATTCCTACCCAGCCACCTGCTCGAAGCCGACGAGGCCGTCGAGATCGCGGCGACTGTCGAGGGCGGTGAGACCGACTACGACGACCTCCGGGACGAGTAGATGGTCTCGGGACCGACCCGGCTGCCCGGTGGCACGGCTACACGCTCGCCAAAGGTGACGTGCGAAGGCGGGCATCACCTGATGACGCCGTGAGCGTGTGCCGAACAGCTTTGCGGCAAACCCAGTGAACCGAACGGGAGCAGGGGGTGGACGTGGCGGCCGACACACCAGGAGCAGGAATGTCGCCGCCGGGCCGATGGCGGCATTCACCGGGTGTCGGGACTCCGACCGGCACCGGAATCTCGGTCGCGCCGCCACGCGAACGGCCATCGCACCAGCCACACGACCGCTCCCAGCACGAACAGCGCCAGGATGCCGTACTTGATCGAGGCGAACACCGAGGCCGCCGCCACCAGACCACCCGGGAAGGCGGCGGCGGCAGCCTGCTCCCAGGTGTCGATGCCCCGCAGCAGCCACAGGTGGATGGTGTTCTCGGCCATGTCGCAGAGGGCGGCGGCCACCCCCGCCCCCACCACTGCCACCAACCACCGGCGCCGGCCCAGCAGACCCCACAGCCGGATGGTCAACCCGATGGCGAACAGGCTGTAGAGGATCGGGAAGGCGTAGTCCAGCAGCAGCGTCATCCGTCTGAAACCGGCCGGGCCGTCGGCCACCGGCGGGGGGACGAGATCCCCATCGCCGGACCGCGGCCAGACGCAGTGGGCGCCCTCCATCCCCGATGACGAGCACGCCTCCCCGCTCCACTCGGCCAGATCGTGGGCAAACTGGCGGGAGGTCCACGACAACTGGAGGTCGGTGATCGACGGAGTGCCGCTGATCCCCGTATCGGCGGGGATCACCCAGGCCATCGCCACCACC
>JAHJML010000194.1 GCA_018821365.1 Actinomycetota bacterium
CAGCACGCTGCCGGCGCTGCGCACCCTGTCGATCGGGTACATCGAGTTCATCCGGGGGGTGCCGCTGATCACCCTGCTCCTGATGGGCCAGTTCATGCTCGGCTTCTTCTTCCCCAAGAGCATCTTCGGTATCGAGATCAGCCCGCCCTCGGACGTCACCAGGGCGCTGATCGCCATCACCCTGTTCACCGGCGCCTACGTCGCCGAGATCGTCCGGGGAGGACTCCAGGCGGTCGATCGCGGGCAGGCCGAGGCGGCGCTGGCAGTCGGTCTCTCCACCGCCAAGGTGATGCGCTTCATCGTGCTCCCCCAGGCGCTCCGGGCGGTGATCCCCGCCATGGTCGGGCAGTTCATCAGCCTCTTCAAGGACACCTCGCTGCTCACCGTCATCGGAGTGCTCGATTTGCTCAACGTCTCCGAGGTGGCCAATGCCCAGGGAGCGTTTCTGGGGCGGGGCCTGGCATCGGTCACCTTGCCGTTCGCCGGGTTGATCTACTGGGTCGGGTCCTACACGATGTCGAGGGAAAGCCGCCGACTCGAACACAAACTCGGAGTCGGAGAACGATGAGGTGGCCACGATGACGGACGAGCACGCCAAGCAGGCCGGTCAATCGGAGCGGTTCGATGACGCCACTTCGGTGGCCGGCACCGGCGAGACGATGATCGAGGTGATCGGCGTCGACAAGTTCTTCGGGACCTTCCAGGCGCTCCGGGGCATCGACATGAACGTCGGCCGCCAGGAGGTGGTGGTGGTCATCGGCCCCTCCGGTTCCGGGAAGTCGACACTGATCCGCTGCATCAACCGCCTCGAGCAGCACGACCGGGGGACGATCATCGTCGACGGCGTCGAATTGACCGACGACATCAAGACGGTCCAGCAGGTCCGCACCGAGACGGGGATGGTGTTCCAGCAGTTCAACCTGTTCCCCCACCTCACCGTCCTCGAGAACGTCACGCTGGCTCCCCGGCAGGTCCGTCACTGGCCGAAGGGCGAGGCAGACGAGATCGCCATGGAGATGCTCGATCGGGTCCAGATCCCCGAGCAGGCCCACAAGTACCCGGCCCAGTTGTCGGGCGGCCAGCAGCAGCGGGTGGCCATCGCCAGGGCACTGGCGATGCGGCCCAAGGTGATGCTGTTCGACGAGCCGACCTCGGCACTCGACCCGGAGATGATCGCCGAGGTGCTCGACGTCATGAAGGAACTGGCCCGCTCGGGGATGACCATGATCGTGGTGACCCACGAGATGGGGTTTGCCCGGGAGGTGGCGGACCGGGTGGTGTTCATGGCCGACGCCGAGATCGTCGAGGTGGGCACCCCGGAGCACTTCTTCCACGACCCGACCGAGGCCCGCACCAAGCTGTTCCTCAGCCAGATCCTCTAGCGCCGGGGGCGCCCATGAGACCGGGGCGCCCGGGGTCCCTCAGTCGTACACCCCCGCCGGCGCGCAGCCGTTCCCGATGACCTCGCAACGGAACGCCCCGCCGAGGTGACGATCTCGACCGCTACCGTTCGCCTCGAGAGGGCGCGAGCGGTTCCTAGACAACCGGACGAGGCGGACGTTGAACGGCCTGAGGTCTCGCATGCTCACCGAAGGATCGGCGCCACCACGGCTCCCCGGCCGACAGACGGCAGCGGTGGCGCTGCTGGTGTTTGCCCTGTCGATCGGCTCGACCGTGCCGGCGGGAGCCTCCACCGCGCGGACCGTCTCGGGGACGGTGGCCTGCCTGTTCGGGAAGCCGGTGGTCGCGGTCTGGGTCGAGAGCACCCGGGGAGACAGCGGCTGGGCATCGTGGGAGCGCCGGACAGGCGCCCCCTGGATCGCCGACTACTCCATCAAGATCACCACCGCCACCGCATCGACCCGGGTGCGGCTCCATGTGGGTTGTGGTGGCGACCCGGAGGCCTGGTGGTCGGACAACCGCACTCCCTTCGAGCGGGTTTCCCGATCGAAGGTGCTCGACGCTCAATGCAGGGAGAGGGCCGGCACCGGCCGTCGCTGTGCATGGTGGGGCAGGACCGCTTTGGTCGGTATGCCGTTCACGGGATGGTGGGACAGGTTCGGCCTGGCTCATCCCCGCTTCCACGGCACCTCGACCGGGAACTGGGCAACGGACCTCTACGAGCGTGCCGGAACCAAGGTGCGGGCCCATGTGTGGGCTCCCAGGAAGGCCGACCTGAGGCTTGAGGTCGCCTCCGTCACGTCGTCAACCGCCTGCCCCTCGTCCGGCCGCCAGGTGAAGATCGATGTCTACCTGGGCTCATCGAAGATCGGGTGGGTCGCCTATGTGCACCTGGCATCCGTCCGGGCGGGCGTGGTCCCCGGAGCGACGATCGACCCCGGCGCCGTGGTCGGAGAACTGGCCCGGTGGCCCTATTCGAGTTGCTGGCAGGTGACGAGTGACACCGGCATCCACACCCATCACGCCGAGTACAACTACCACGGCTACTCCTGCTACGCACCCCGGGAATCCGGGGCCAGGATCGGGCGCGGCCGCTGGATCGGCAGCCTCGGCGCCACCACGGCGAGCGGCAACAAGCAGGCGTGCCGGTAGCCATGTCCGCTGCCCCGGACCGGGTCTGTACGCTACCGACATGGACGGCGGGCTAGTTCGGGTGCCGGTGGGAGCACATCGATTCCAGGCCCAGGTGATCACCGAGGCCTGCCGGGCCGCCGGCATACGGGTCGAGTTGTTGACCGCGGACGACTCGGGCGTCGACCCCGTCATCGGCATCATCCAGGGATTCCACCTGCTCGTCAGAGACGAAGACGTCGATCAGGCTCGAGCCATCGTCGGCAGGGGGTGGGCGACCTCGGATCGATGACCCGGCAACCACCGCGACCTCGCCCAGTGAGGAAGCGCCACCCTGGCCCAGCGTACGGGAATGTCATCAGCCGACGGGAGGGGAGGTCGGGGGTGCCGCGGGATTGCCACTGGAGGCCGGCAGCGAGGGAGATCACCCGCCCGGGCCGAACCATCGCAGGCGGCTCATGGTGATGGTCAGGACGTCCCAGGAGGAGGGCTGGCCTTCCCGTCACCGCCCGATTCCCCGTGGGTTGGACGACGAGGGGATCGCACTCTCGCCACCACGGCGAACAGCACGGCGACGACCGAAAGGGCAACCGCTAGGGTTGTGAACCGGCTCGGGTCCGGGGTGCAGCCTGTCCCCTCGAACAAGCTGAGGCCGCGGCTGCATCGGTATGTCAGGGTGAAGACCCCGGCCAGACCAAGGCCTGCAACGAGCAGGCCCAGCAGCATGCCAGATATCAGATGCCCTGCCACGCTGCGTTGCTCTGCGCTCGCCCGAACCACCGATCGGATCGCGAACACAGCGGCGAACAAGCCGAACCATGGGCCGTTGAAGTCCGCGCCCATCTCACCTCGGGCCGCAAGCCACCAGGTCAGGGCCGCCGACAGCAGCCAGGCGGGATGCGTGAGGAAGCGGACGAGAAGTGCCATCACCCTGACTTGATTATGCCGTGAAACCGGTCACGGCGTCTGGAGCAACCTTGCGGGAACAGCGACTTGGGTACGCGGACCCTGGGGTGGGCGAGCGTGCGGGAATGTCCCTTGAGGGATGGCGGGCAACGAGTTCCGTCTGGGCCGCCCGCAGCGGTGGTGCCTACCCTCCATCTCATGCCTGAGAATGCCAATGGAGGACCTACCCACGGCTTCGAGCGTTTCGCCGACCGACTCAACGAGCTGGTGCGGCAATGGAGCCGGGGCGCGCTGCTTGAGGTGACGCTTGTCCTCGAGCGCCACGTCGACCAGATTCTGGGCGCCTACTTCTGTGGTCCGAAGGTCCGGGACGACTTCCTCGCCGAGGTCCTCGGAAGGATGTCAGGCGCATCACGCCTCGACATCCTGATCTCTCTCGCTCGGGCGGGTCGGTTGCCGAGCGACATAGAGCAGGAGCTTGAAGTCGTCCGCGATCTCAGGCGGCTTCGCAATCTCTTTGCACATGCCATGGGTCCACTCTCCAATGACGAGGCATTGGCTTGCGGCTTGGACGCCGAGCGTTCGGACACTGAGAAGCTCTGGTTCCTCTCTGCTGCCGCCAGAAACGACGCTTGGACCGGCATCGACCCTGCCGAGGTGAACCGCCTCGTCTCCGAGGCCAATGACGCAACTGCGACCCTGGAAGCCCTCTTGCGAGATCTCCGCGCAGAGAACCCCTAGCCGCCGGCCGAGAGTGTGCGTTCACCGAATCGACGACGCGAGCACGCTCCCCTGGGCCAGCGTGCGGGAATGTACCTAGACGGGACTGGGGGCTCCGGCCCCGGAGCCCAGGACGAGAGCCAGCAATGCGGCGCTCACTGCGATGGAAGTGTCGAGACGCTCGGCGCTGTGTCCGGGGCTGGAGCCGACGGCGATGGGCTACTGCCCGAGGCCGCCCACGAATCGGCGGTGGTGACGTCGTCGGACAACTGCCGCCAGAACCGCAATGTCTCCCCCAGGCTTTCCGTCTGGAGAGTGGAGCGGCCTGACACCGGCCCGATCCGAGTTGAACGCGGATACTCCCTGAGCACGCTTCGAGGCCTCTTCACACTCCAGGGGCTGCAAGTGAGCACCATGATCCTGCGATCAGAGACGAGGATGATGCGATTGCGGGCTGAGAAGAGCACCACCCAGCCTATGACCGGGAGAGCCAGGTACAGCAGAAGCAGCATGATCTTCCTCGGGTTCCACGCAGGGATGGCTGTCTGCACCTCTTCCCCGGGTTGGAGGAACCGCTGCGACCGCTCGATCAGTTGCGTCTGAAGCGCAACGAATGCCCTATTGGCCGCCATGACGATCTCCTTGTCGGGTGAGATCGATCATACGCTCAACGGAGCGCCGCAACCCACGCGGGAGGGCATCTCCCAGTCAGTCGGAGAACAGGGCACAGAGGTGGGCGAGTGTGTCGAAGTGTCACCAGAGCAAGGGCCGAAAGAGGTTGGGCGTTCCGGGGGGCCGCTTGCTGTGCCCCATGCCGGCTCTGCTGAGGCCAGGGCTCCGACGGTTCGGCACCGGCACGGGGTTGGAATCCGCGGGGTGTCAGCAGCCGAGCGTCAACCCAGCCGGTGCTCCCGTCGGCTGCGGCGACCCTAAGGCACCCGCCATGGCGGTTCAGTTCGGTGACCTCGGTTCCCGGGTCCAGGCGGGCAGCGATACCGCCGCCCCAGGGAGAGTCGAGGAGGCCGACCCCCGGTTCAGGAATCAGCCAGATGCGACCAGGCACCACCACCGGGCCAGCATCCACTGCCCTGGCCGGCTTCGGCCGATCCCTCGTCGCCCACCTCCGCGCCCACCACACCGCGGCTCCAAGGAGAACCGCGCCAACCACCCCACAGCCAGGGCAGTGCGGGCGACGCCTCCGCCGTAGTAGACGCTGAGCCACACCACACCGATCGCAACGGGCACACCGACGATGAGGAGGACCGCCACCAGCAGCACACCGAGGAAAGGTGCAAACGGACGACGCGACCCCGGACCGCCCACGAAACACCCCGTGTAGCCCTCGGCCAGCATACGCCCAGGGGTCGGGTACCACCTGAGGCACTGACCCACCGACGGGCAGCCCCAGACTGGTCAATCCCAGGGCCGACCCCGGTCGGGTGACCAACCAGTCCCCGAAGGTTGATCAGGCCACTGAGGCCCGGGCGAGCGCGTGGGAGTGGCCCTGGAGGGTGGGGGGCCGGGAAGCCAGCCGTGGGCGGGCGCCTGCTGCGTCAGGACGGAGTAGCGTTGGCCCGCGTGACGCAAAGGGGTGGCGCGTGCGGAGGCCGTGTGTTGTCCTGGCCCTGGCTTCGCTGGTGGTCGCGTGTGGCGGCATCGGCGACACGGCGGTGACCTCGACGGCTGCTTCGACCACAACCTCGACGGCTCCGCCAACAACCACCACCGAAGCCCCTGCGCCCTCTACGACAACTACCACCGCGGCGACCACCACCACCGCGCCCAGGTCCCCCTTCCGTGCGGACGGCACCCTGAGCGCGCTGCCTGCCATGCCGTACTGGTCGGGTCCGATGGACGGCACCGCCGCCGACGTACCGTGGGACGGCATCGACGAGAACTGGCTGCTCTTGTTGGCGTCCGCCGGATCACCGCGCTCCGGGGGCAGGATCGTCCTGCTCGACCCCGACGATCGCCTATACCTGTTGGGCGGGTGGGAGGTGCCGGGCTCCCTGCAGGATTGGTCGCCCGACGGCCGACGAATCCTCTACTCGGACGTAGAGGCTGGGAGGGTTGTTGTCCTCGACCTGTTGTCCGGCGACAAGAGCACCATTGACGTGCAGGGCACCATTGACGTGCAGGGCGACGTGGCGGCTCGGTTCATCCCGCCCAACGGCGGGGACATCGTGGTGCGGCAGGTGACCGAGCAGTCCGCGTCGATCGTGGTCTACCAGGGCGACGGCACCCTGCGCTCGACCCTGCTCGCCGCTGGCACAGAACCCTCCTGGCCGTCCTTCCTGTACCACCCCGACGGGACCCGGGTGGTGTTGGCCGACCAGGACGGGGTGCGTCTCGTATCCGACCAGGGGGAGCCCATCCGCGATCTGACCGCTCCCGGTCTCAGCTGCCACGTAGCCCGCTGGTGGGGGGATGACGCTGTCCTGGTGTCCTGTGTCGACCCGATCTACGCCGCAACCCCAATGGCGGACTGCTGGCCTGATTCCGGCCGGGGCCTGTGGGCGGTGCCCCTCGACGGCGGCCCGGCTCAGCGGGTAGGACCCCGAGTCGGTGCCGGCGGGGGCTGCGACGAACAGGGGGCGTACCAAATCGCCATGGTTGACGCCCTGCTCCTCGACAGCACACTCCTGGTGGGGAGCCGGGGTTGCTGCGAAGCAGGAGACATCGAGGTCCACCTCCCGTCCGGGCGGGTGCTCACCCGACTCTTCGGGAGCGTGCCCTGGCTGGTGGGGCTGCGCAACAGCCGGGCCGTTGTCGTCGGCTACGGCCCGGCCCTCCTAGCCGAGGTCGCCTCGGACGGAACCTTCCGGGCCATCCGCCCCGACCTCGCCGGGATCGGCTCAGGCGTTCTCGCCCTCAGCCTGACCGACCCAGCCGGCGCCTAGCTGTGACAACCGGGGAGGTTGTCCCTGGCGGCATGGGGTGAGCCCTCCGAACGAGACTGTGGGTTGTAGGGACTCACAACTCGTAAGGAGGGCTCATGTCTCACGCTAGATCGCTTCACCCGAATGCACCGCTCACCCCGGA
>JAHJML010000195.1 GCA_018821365.1 Actinomycetota bacterium
CACCCTCAACGCCCGGCTCCAATCCTGGGTCGAGCGTTACAACACTCGACGCCGTAACCGATCCGACTACATGCGGCACCGCACCCCCCTCCAAGTCCTCACCCACTACCAGAACCGTCTACCGTGACCACCCACCGAGAAGCCCCCCACTGTCACCTCAACCCGTCCAGCGGACGGCCTAGAACGCCTCGTCGGGCAGGCTCATGAGGGTCGACTGCTCGCTCTCTGCCAGCGTGCGCCGCAGGTGGGCCTTCGGCAGCACGTTGGCGGCGAACCATCTCGCGGAGGCGATCTTGCCCTCGTAGTAGGCGCGGTCACCGTCGCCGGCGCCGTCGAGCGCCGCCAGGGCCACCTCGGCGTGGCGGATCAACTGCCACCCCATCAGCAGCTCGGCCAGCGACTCCATCAGTGAGTTGGCGTGCAGGGCCGGCTTGTACAGCTCGGTCGGCTCGGCCTGGGAGGCCATCATCGCCCCCACCATCACCCCGAGTTGTCCCTGGACGTCCTCGGCGGCCTTGCCGAGCAACTCACGCTCGACGGCCAGCGGGTCGTCGCCCCCGCCACCCTTGACGCACTCCAGCACCTCACCGGACAAGCGCATCAGCGTCTGGCCCTGATCCCTGGCGATCTTGCGGAACAGCAGATCGAGGGCCTGGATGCCGGTGGTGCCCTCGTAGATGGAGTCGATCTTGACATCCCGGATGTACTGCTCGATCGGGTAGTCCTCCGTGTACCCCGAGCCGCCGAACACCTGCATGGTCTGCTGCAGTAGTTCGAACGCCCGCTCCGGGCCGTAGCCCTTGATCATCGGGAGCAGCAGGTCGCTCATCTTCGCCCAGAACGGGTCGTCCGGATGGAGGGCGGCCTGGTCCTGGGCATGAGAGGCCAGGAACACCAGGGCCCGCAAGCCCTCGACGTGGGACTTCTGGAGCATCAGCATCCGCCGCACGTCGGGATGCTTGATGATGGCCACCTTGGGCGCCCCGGGGTCCCTGGTGTTGAGGATGTCGGGGCTCTGGATGCGTTCCTTGGCGTACTCGACCGCATTCAGGTAGCCGGTGGACAGGGTGGCGATCGCCTTCTGGGCCACGGACATCCGGGCGTGCTCGATGACCTCGAACATCTGCTTGATGCCCGCGTGCACCCCGCCGACCAGGTAGCCGATCGCCGGCTTCTCCATCCCGAAGGTCAGCTCGCAGGTGGTGGAGCCGCGGATGCCCATCTTGTGCTCGATGTTGGTGGCGACGACGCCGTTGCGCTCACCGAGCGAACCGTCTTCGGAGAGGAGGTACTTGGGGACGATGAACATCGAGAGGCCCTTGGTGCCGGGCACGGCGCCGTCGGGGCGGGCCAGCACCAGATGGACGATGTTGGCAAAGTAATCGGCCTCGGCACTGGTGATGAAGCGCTTGACGCCTTCGATGTGGTAGACGCCCTCCTGGTCGGTGGGATGGGCCTTGGTGATGCCGGCCCCGACATCGCTGCCGGCGTCGGGCTCGGTGAGCACCATGGTGGCGCCCCATCGCTGGTCGAGGACCGCGTTGACCCAGGTCTCGGCTTGCTCGGGGGTGCCGACCTTGGTGAGGAGTTCGGCCATCATCGGCCCCGAGAGGAACAGATGGGCGGCCGGATTGGCGCCGGCCAGCAGTTCGTTGACTGCCCACCGCAGCGACGGGGGCGGGTTGACGCCTCCGAATCTCTCCGAGAGCCCGAAGCGGTCCCAACCGGCGTCGTAGAAGGCGTCGAGGCTCTTCTTGAGGCCCTCGGCGAGCACGACCTCGCCGTCGACGAGCTTGAGGGTGGTGCGGTCGGCTTCCTCGAAGCTGGCGGAGAACTCCTCGAGGGAGAGGCGCTCGATCTCACGCAGGATGTCCCTGGCCGTGTCGGTATCGAGCGCGGCGAACGGCCCACTTCCGAGGATCTCGCCCAGGCCGTTCATCTCGAACAGGTTGAACTCGATGTCCCGCAAGTTGGTCTTGTAGTGCGTCATGACGTGCCTCTCTCCCCGGACTTCGGCCGGGGGTCGATCCTCTCTCTTGAGTCTACATGCAAAATTGAGCATTTGTTCAGTTATGATGGGTGGCGTCAGAGGAGACACATGGGCCGATACCGGGCCGGAGTCGAGACCCGCCGCCGCATCATCGAAGCCACCCGCCACCTGCTGGCCGAGGTCGGCATCGAAGGAACCACCATCAAGGCGATCTGCGAGCGCGCCTCGATCCTGCCGGGGTCGTTCTACAACCTGTTCTCATCAAAGGAAGAGGCATTGCTCACTGTGGTGCGGGAGGCCATCGAGGCCGTCGACCCCGACATCGCCGGGGAGGGCACCGACACCGTCGACGACCTGATCGAGGCCTACGCCGTCTTCGTGGAGGACGAACCGGCACTGGCCCGCATCTACCTGCAGATCGCCGTGACCGGCGGGGTCACCGACCGGCATGTGGCAGGGCGCCTGCTCCGCCACAGCCGCTACCGCACCGAGCGATTCACCGATGCCATCCGGAGGGCCGATCCGGCACTCGATGCACCCGCCGCGCTGCGCCGGGCCAACCTGATGATCGCCGCACTCAACGGCCTGACGATCGCCAAACTCCTCGAACCCGACCTCGACTTCGCCGATCACGCCAGGGATCTGCTGGACTTCCCGGTGATCACTCCCAGCCTCTGATCAACCGGCCGCCCGCCGGATCAAACGCTGGAAGAACTCGACCACCCGATCGGCGTCATCGATGGGAAACCGCTCGCCGGTGCCGTGGATCCGGGTCATGTCGGCGGGCGAGGCCGTGAAGGGGGCGAACCGGTACACGTTGTCGGCGATGGGGGCGAAGTACCGCGAATCGGTGGCGCCCATCAGGATCCAAGGAGCGACGGCCACCCCCGGGAAGACCTCGGCGATGGTGTCGGCGATGAGGCCGAACGCCACCGATCCGATGTCGGACAGCGGACTGGGATCAGCCGCAAAGCCGCCTTCGAGGGGCGCCACCGACACCTCGGGTCCGACCACCGAGCGCACGTGAGCCAACACGTCGCCCGGCGCGTCACCCGGGAGGATTCGGAAGTTGACCACCGCCCGGGCCTTCTGGGGGAGGATGTTCGGTTTGACGCCCCCCTCGACCATCGTGACCGCGGTGGTGGTTCGGATCAGCGCGTTGGTCGCCGGGGTGGTCTCGAGTCGGCGCACCAGCAACGGGGCGAGGCGATCGGCGTTGCGAATCGCCATCGCCTGCGCCCACGGCAACACCGATGCGATCGCACCGAAGAACGGCTTCTGGACCGAGAGTCGGGCCGGCATCGGGTTGGCCTCGAGTGCGATGATCGCCGCCGCGATCTTGCCCACCGCGGTGGAGCGAGGCGGCACCGAAGAGTGCCCACCGGATTCGGTGGCGGTCAGTTCGACGTTGAGGTAGCCCTTCTCGCCGATGCCGAGCAGAGCCACCGGCTCGGTGATGCCGGGGAGCAGATCGAGCGCGATCGCTCCGCCCTCGTCGAGCACGAACTCGACATGCACGCCGCGCTCGGTCAGCAGCGCCGCCACCGCGGCGGCACCCTCACCGCCGCCGATCTCCTCGTCGTGACCGATGGAGAGATACACGGTCTCCACCGGTTCGAAGCCTTCCGCCAGCAGCGTCTCCACGGCCTCGAACAGGCCGATGACGGCGCACTTGTCGTCGACGGCTCCCCTCCCCCACAGATACCCGCCGGAGCGGACACCCGAGAAGGGGCCTTCCTCCCAGGCGTCCTCGGTCCCCGATTCCACCGGCACCACATCGATGTGCGCCATCAGGAGGATCGGTGCCAGGTCCGGTTCGGAGCCCCGCCAGGTGTAGAGCGCCGAGTGCCCCGCCACCGTCTCCCGCTCCAGACGCTGGTGGACCAGTGGATACGCCTCGGCCAGCAGGGCATGCATTCGATCGAATTGGCCGGTGTCGGTCAGCGAGCGGTCCTCGTACGCCACCGTGGGGATCCGGATCGCCTCTGCCAGGTGATCGAGGAACCGCTCCCCGGCGTCGGTGGCGGCCCGATCCGGGTCCCGCGACTCGTCGCTCGAACCCTGGGGACGCCCCCATCGCCTGCGGAGGGCGGCCGCCGCCGCCGCCCCCATGCCCGCTCCGGCGATCCAACCGATCTGCGTGGTCTTCTTGGCCATGGCCTCTCCCGAGGGTGCGCGTGCTCCGATGCTACGACTCACCGGGAGCCACCGGGGTTGCATCGGCGGGGTTCGAATCGGGGACGGCACCGCCCGGCCGGTCTCGTCTGCCGTCCTATCCTCCGGGCGTGCAGTTGCTCGATCGGGCCGCAGCAACGGTGATGAACCGCACCCCGCCCCAGCGTCGGGTCTTCCGCGACGGGTGGGGCGACCCGGACGTGCTCGAGTGGTACGCCTCCATCGTCAGGGTTCCGCCGGAGCCACCCTCCATCGACCTCATCCCCGGGAAGGCCCGCCTCGTCGAGGGACTGGTCGAGACCGATCTGACGTTCGAGAGCCCGGCGCTCCACCTCCCCGAGGCCTCCCGCACCGCCAGGGTCCGGATGATCTCCCCCGACCCGCAACCCGAGCGAGTCTGCCTGCTGATGGCGGCCTGGAACGAGCACGGGTACCGGGCACGCAGCAAACTCGCCCGCCTCCTCGCCGCCGATGGGATCGCCACGGTCATCCTCGAGAACCCGTTCTACGGGGACCGCCGCACCGATCCATCAGACGATCGTCCCCTCGCCACCGTCGCCGACTTCGGCGTCATGGGCCGGGCTGCGGTGGTGGAGGGGATGGCCCTGCTCACCCACTTCCACCGGGAGGGGTACGACACCGGGGTGGGCGGGTACAGCATGGGGGGCAACATCGCCGCCTTCGTCGGCGCCCTCGTCGACTTCCCCACTGCCATCGCCCCGGTGGCCGCCTCCCACTCACCGGCCCCACCGTTCCTGCACGGGGTGATGCGGGAGTCGCTCGCCTGGGATGCGCTCGGCGGCCACAACGCCGACACCGAGCACCGGCTGCAGGAGTTCTTTGCCTCGGCCACGGTGCTCGACCACGAACCGCCCCCGCACACCGCCGCCGCCGTGCTGGTGGCCGGGACCATCGACGGCTTCGTCCCCACCAGTGCCGTCCTGGCGCTGCACCGGCACTGGCCGGGATCGCACATGGAGTGGGTTCGCGCCGGTCACGCCTCCCTGCTGTGGCGCCACAAGGACCGGATGGCTCGAGCGGCGGTCGCCGCCTTCGAGCGCCTCGACGCTCCTTCCCGGTCGGAAACCTGATCTCCACCGTGCGCCGGCTCGCCCCCGCCGTCATCCCGACCCTCTTCCTGGCGGGGTGGATGGCAGGGCTGGCGGTGTGGCCGGTGCCCGCCGTGATCGACTGGCGGATCATCGGATTCGTCGTGGTGCTCTCGGCGGCCGTGATGGCCGGGCAGGCGGCTCCGCTGATCTCCTCCGATCTCGGTGAGTGGGGCCTCGGGACCGGGATCCTCGCAGCCCTGCTGGCGCCGTTGGGGATGTCGATCACCGTGTTGGTGCTGTTCTCGTACCAATCGGGTGATCTGGGGCCGGGGTGGGAGAGGTCCTGGTCGGTGATACCGGCCCTCGCCGTGCAGGTGGCGGCCCTGCTGGTCGTCGGGGCCGGGTTGGCACTGCAGCGCAGGGATCGCCAACCCGCATCGCACCGCCTCGGCAGGTGGCTGGTGATCACCGGCACCCTGGCGGGGGCGACGGCGGTCGCCTCCCACCTGTGCGCCGTCGCCTACGACCTCGGCTGAGGAGGCGCCCCCGCCGTGCCGGGGGTCGACCGGCGTAGCGGGCATCTCACCGCCATAATCCGCCCCCATGGCCGCCACCGAAACCCACCTCGAGGCCGCCGGACGCACCGTGCGGCTGAGCAGCCCGGACAAGGTGCTGTTCCCGGCCACCGGGTGGACCAAGGTCGACGTCGCCGAGCACTACCTGATGTGTGCCGAGGGGGCGGTGCGGGGGGTGCGACGGCGTCCCTGCTCGCTCAAGCGGTGGCCGGGGGGTGTCACCGAGGAGTTCTTCTTCACCAAGCGGGCTCCCTCGACCGTCCGGGAGGCGGTCGAGGTGAGATTTCCATCGGCCCGGCCCGGCCGGATGGCGGTGGTCGACGACGTCTCCGACATCCTCGACCAGGTGCAGTTGGGGGTGCTCGACCTGAACCCCTGGAACAGCCGTGCCGGGGATCTCGACCATCCCGACGAACTGCGCCTCGACCTCGACCCGACCGAGGGCTTCTCGTTCGACGACTGCCGGACGGTGGCGGAGGGGTGCCGCCACCTCCTGAGCGAGGTCGGGCTGGTGGGGTGGCCGAAGACCTCGGGCTCGCGGGGCATCCACGTGTACGCCCGCCTGGAGCCGCGCTGGAGCTTCGGCGAGGTGCGCCGTGCGGCGCTGGCATTCGGCCGGGAGATGGAGCGCCGCCTCCCCGGCATGGCCACCACCGCATGGTGGAAGGAGGAACGCCGCGGCGTGTTCCTCGACTACAACCAGAACGCCAGGGACAAGACCGTCGCCAGCGCCTACAGCGTGCGGCCGACCGGGCTGGTCTCGACCCCGTTCGCCTGGGCCGAGCTCGGCTCGATCGATCCCGCCGCCATGACCCTCGACGGGTTTCGGAGCCGCTGGGCGGCCGTCGGCGACCTCACCGAGGGGATCGACGAGGCGGCCGGGTCGCTGGAGCCGCTGCTGGGGATGGTGGCCGCCGACGAGGAGCGGGGCCTCGGCGACGCCCCCTGGCCCCCCCACTACCCCAAACAGCCGGGCGAGCCGCCCAGGGTGCAGCCCTCCAAGCGCAGGATGGAGGGGTAGGGGCGGCCGTCTTGAGGTCGTGGCATATGTGTGGCATGCTTAGCGCATGCCGAGGATCCGGGTGAGCACAACCGTCGACGGAGACCTGCTCGCCAGGGCTCGCGCCGTGCGTGCCGGGACCAACGACGCAACGCTTCTCGACGAAGCGCTCGAGGCGCTGCTTCGAAACCACCGCGCTGCCGAGTTCGATCGCTCCTACGCGGCATACGAGGAACACCCTCTCGGCGAACCGGACGCCTGGGGGGACCTGGCTTCGTTCAGAGAGGCCGCCGGGGGATCGTGACCGCACTGCCGGTTCGAGGTGAGGTCTGGTGGTGTGAACTCGCCGAGGTCGGCCGGCGTCCCGTCGTCGTGCTGTCCCGGGATCCTGCGATCCCGAGGCTGCGCCGTGCTCTGATCGCACCATGTACCACCACCATCCGGGGTCTGCCAAGCGAAGTCGTGCTCGAAGCCGGGGAGGACCCCGTGCCGCTCGACTGCGCGGTGAACCTCGACTCGGCGGAGAGTGTCTCGGTCGCCACCTTGGTCGAGCGCCTCGGACGCCTCAGCACCGAGCGAATCGAGCAGATCTGCGCAGCCCTGGCGGTTGCCGTCGACTGCGATTGACGGTTCGGGCCCCAGGGCGGGAGGCGGAAGCCACCGCAGAGCGGTGCTCAGCCAGAGGCGGCACTGCGCGCCACCAGAGGGCCTGCGCTCCCCCTCTGCCCCCTTCGGGGGCATCTCCCCCGTACCGGGGGAGAGCACTTCGTGACCCTCTGCCCCTTCGGGGCATCTCCCCCACCCCAGGGCGGGAGGCGAGAGCCACCGCAGGGCGGTGCGTTTTCCCCCCACCCCCTCTGCCCCTTCGGGGCATCTCCCCCGCATGAGGGGGTGCGGCGTAGGTAGCGGTCTCTCCCCGTTCCCTTTCCTTCCCCTAAGGGGAAGGTGGCACC
>JAHJML010000266.1 GCA_018821365.1 Actinomycetota bacterium
ACCGTGATGGCGCCCGGCAGGGTCGCTCCGTTCATCGCCCTCGAGAACCCGAGCCAGACCTGCGTGTTGATGGGCACTCCCGTGGCGCCGTTCTCCGGCAGGGTGTTCTGCAGGATGACGTCGTTGGTCCAGGTCCAGAAACTCCAGGCGAAGGCTTGCGCCAGGGCGTTGCCCGCCACGTCGGCTAGGCCGGTTCCCACGGTCACCGTGACTTCCGTGCCCTCGGGCCAATCGCCGTGCGCGACCTCCAGCGTCTTGTCGTCCAGCCAGTCGAGGTCGGTGATCGTCCCGTGGGACAGCGTGACGTTGCCGTCGGCGGTGGCGGGGTCCATGTCCTCGTTGAAGACGATGGTCACGTCCTCGCCCACGGCGACATCGGTCTCGTCCTGGTTGGGATCGACCTGGACGACCACGGGCGCGTCGGTGTCCTCGTCCGGTGTCGTCGTATCGTCGCTGCTGCAGGAGGCCAGCATCGCCAGCAGGGGCAGCAGGGCGAACAGGGTGAGAATACGCCAGTGCTTCATGATTCTTCCCTCCGTGGTGGGGGTTTTGCATTGAGGCGGCAGGGACATCTTCCGGGTCATGATCCCGAATTGTCAACCCATGGTAGCCTCGAAACCGCGAGGAACGTATACTGTTCGAGGTCAGTCAGCATATTCCAGGCCCGCTGGAGGTTCAGAAATGCATATGAGTAATTGGTTTAAGACCTCGGGTACCGCAGCGGTGCTGGCGTTGCTGCTTCCCCTGGCCGCCTGCGGCACGGCCGACGACAACGGAGGAGACGTGGCCATGCAAGAGACGGCACGGACATCGAGCGCGGGGCCCGAAACCCCCAGGCGCCTGCTCTTCATACACCATTCCTGCGGCGGCCAGCTGATGGCCGATCCGGGCGAGCGCGCCGGCGGGGCCCCCGGTTCCGGCCGGCGCTGCATCTACGACAGCCATCCCAACGGGGGCGGGTTGCGCGCCCTGCTGACGGCCGGCGGCTACGACGTGAGCGAGCTGTCCTACGAGTCTGTCCTCGGCGCGGACACGGACATCCGCCACTGGCGGCGCAAGTTCGCCGAGCACATGGACGCCATCCTGGCCACCGACCACCAGGATCGCAGGTACGGGGACGGCACGATCAACGGCATCGTCGCCTTCAAGTCCTGCTACCCGAACAACGATTTCACGGGCCCCGGCGTCGAGCCCGGCGATCCCGACGCCGAGGAGCTCACCGTGGCCAACGCCAAGGCCGCCTACCGGGCTCTGTTGCCCCATTTCCGGGCGCGTCCCGACGTGCTCTTCGTGGCCTTCACCGCGCCGCCGCGCGCCGAGCCCAGGCGGGATCTCAAGGACCGCCTGAAGGGCGCCTTCGGTTCCGGGCCGACCCCGGCCGATCACGCCCGCGAGTTCAATACCTGGCTGACCGATCGCGAGAACGGTTGGCTCTCCGCCTACGCCTTGCCCAACGTGGTGGTTTTCGATTACTACGACATCCTGACCGGCGGCAGGGGAAACTGGTCGGCCTATCCGACCGGCGGCGGCCAGGACAGCCATCCCAGCCGGCAGGGCAACGCCAAGGCCGCGGCGGCCTTCGTACCCTTCATCAACGCCGCGGTAGCAGGGATGAACTAGTCGAACCATCCAGACGAGGACGCTGGCATCGGCATGATGCAGCACAGCAAATCCGGCCGCTTGCGCCTCCCGCGCTACTGGGAGGCGCCGCTGTTCGTCACTGCGATCTTCCTGACCTTCGTCGTGGCCAGGTACATGCAGCTGGGTGCGCGCCGGGAGATCTTCAAGACCTTGCGCATCGAGTTCGTGCTGGGCCTGGTCCTGGCCGTGGCCTGTGTCTTCATCATCTCCGCCTATCCCGTGCGGATCGCGAAGCTCAGGCCCGCCAAGAACGTGCTGGTCGGCATCACACTGCTCTTCGTGGCGATGATCATCCAGATCCCCTTCGCGGCCGACAAGGTGATGGCCAACAACATATTCGTCGACCGCGTCATCAAATTCGCCATGCTCACCTTCTTCATGGTGGCGTTGATCCGGTCGCCGCGGGCCATGCGCTATTTCCTGGCCGCTTTCCTGTTCGCCTGCTTCTACGTGACGCAGGAATCGGCGCGGGGCGCGATCTCCGGCAGTCTCGTCTGGCAGAACCAGGGCGTGATGCGCCTGCACGGGGCCGTACCGATCTACGCCCATCCCAACAGCCTGGGCGGCGTAGCCATCGGGTTGGTGCCCTTCGTGGTCTTCCTCTTCCCTGTCATCAGGGACTGGAAGTTCAAGCTCCTGCTCCTGCCGCCGCTGATGACGGCCGGCGTCTGCATGCTCTATTCGGGATCGCGCACGACCTACGTGGGGTTCTTCGGCTTCCTCGTCTACTGGTGGCTGCGATCGACGAACAAGCTGCGGTGGCTTCTGATCGGGACGGCCCTGGCGGCGGCGGCCTTGCCCGTCATCCCCGATCAGTACGTCGAGCGCTTCAAGAGCATCGGCGGTCAGGAGGCGGAGGGCCATTCCAAGCAGATGCGGATCGAGATCCTCAATGATGCCTGGAAGATCCTGATGGACAACCCTCTCGGCGTGGGGGTGGCGTCGTTTCCGGCGGTGCGCAACCGCGTGTTCGGCCGCACCCAGGACACGCACAATCTCTACC
>JAHJML010000196.1 GCA_018821365.1 Actinomycetota bacterium
AGCCTTCTACAACCCCCAAAGGAGACACTCCAGCATCAGGAACCTGTCACCCATCGACTACGAACACCGCCACACCCCGACCGAGGCCGTGGCATGATCACCAAACCACACCATTCCGGGAAACCGGGGGAACCT
Source organism: Actinomycetota bacterium (assembly GCA_018821365.1). GTDB lineage: Bacteria > Actinomycetota > Acidimicrobiia > Spongiisociales > UBA11373 > JAHJML01. The sequence goes on from JAHJML010000196.1 coordinate 136, forward strand.
CAGCACTGCTCATCCGGGCGGGCCAGCACCCCAACGTGATCGCATCCCGCCTCGGACACAAGTCCGTCCGCACCGTCCTCGACGTCTACGGGCACCTCTATCACGGACTGGATGAAGCCGCTGCCGATGCCCTCGATTCCGCTTGGACCGAACGTGATGCGGACTCCACGCGGACTCAAGCCGGATGACCGGGCACGTTGCTTCATCCTGACGCGCCGAGACCCCCTGCAATGCAAGGGGTTCCGGGTGGTGGGCGCTGAGGGACTCGAACCCCCGGCCTCTTCCTTGTAAGGGAAGCGCTCTTGCCATCTGAGCTAAGCGCCCTGAGCCGTCCATAGGCTACCGGGCCGGGCCCCACCGCGGACCGGCAACCGTGCCGGCGGGAGCCCAGAGCGGGTCGGGCCGGGCGGCACTCCGCCGCTGGGTCGAATGCCCCTATCGGCCCAATACGCCGAGCGGGACGATGAGCGGCGTACCATCCAACCATCTAGACCCACGAGGTGAAGATGACCGACCGCGCGCCCGTGACAGAGGAACTCAATCCTCATCGGATCGCCCGCATCCAGTTCGATCTGGCAGCCCCCTATGTGCGCGAGACCGAGGACTGGGATGGCATCTCAGAGACGCTCTTCGAACCCGACCGGGTCGTCTCGGTCAACCTGCCGGTCGTGATGGATGACGGCCGAGTCCGTGTCTTCCGGGGATTCCGGGTGCTCCACAGCGACACCCGGGGACCCGGCAAGGGCGGCATCCGGTACCACCCCCAGACCGACGAGGACGAGGTCAAGGCCCTCGCCACCTGGATGAGTTGGAAGTGCGCCGTTCTCGACGTCCCCTTCGGTGGCGCCAAGGGTGGTGTGGAGTGCGACCCCCGGATCCTGTCGAAGGCCGAGAAACGGGCGATCACCCGCCGGTTCATCGCCGCCCTCGGCGACAACATCGGCCCTCACACCGACATCCCCGCCCCCGACGTCTACACCGACGCACAGACGATGGCCTGGATCTTCGACACCTACTCGATGATGCACCCCGGTGAGAACAACCTGGCCATCGTGACCGGCAAGCCACTCGATCTCGGCGGCATCCCCGGCCGGGCCGACGCCACCGCCCGCGGCGCCTTGATGTGCACCGAGCACTTCCTGGAGATCGGCGGGATGCCGGGCGTGTACAGCCTGGCCGGCCTGACCGTCGCCATCCAGGGGTTCGGCAACGCCGGACGGTTTGCCGCCACCTTGTTCCGGGATGCGGGGGCGGTCATCGTGGCCGTCTCCGACAGCCGCGGCGGCGTCTACAACCCCGATGGTCTCGATGTGGCGGCCGTCGAGGCCCACAAGGACGAGACCGGCAGCGTGGTCGGCACCCCGGGCACCCAACCTCTCGAGCGTTTGGCGGTCCTCGAAGTGCCCTGCGACATCCTGATCCCGGCGGCGCTGGAGAGTCAGATCACCCGGGAGAACGCCCCTAGGATCCAGTGCCGCCTGATCGTCGAGGCGGCCAACGGCCCGGTCACCCCGGCCGCCGACCGCATCCTCGCCGAACGGGACATCAAGGTACTCCCCGACATCCTGGCCAATGCCGGCGGCGTCGTCGTTTCCTACTTCGAGTGGGTCCAGAACCTCGACAACGCCCAATGGGAAGAGCACGACGTCCACGCCAAGCTTCGCAAGAAGATGCACCGCTCCACCGAGCAGGTCGTCACCCAGAGGCTCACCCTGGCCGAGGCCTACGACTTCTACCAGGACCGCTGGGCTGCGCTCTACCCGGATGCGCCGCCGTTGGTGGTGGCAGACCTGCGAATCGCCGCCCACGTCATCGCCGTCGAACGCTGCCGGGCGGCCCTGGCACAGCGGGGCGTGTGGCCGTAGACCGCTAGCAGGATGGCACGTCGACGCCGGGGACCGGGATCTTGGCATCCTGGGGAACCCGGCGTCGGGCGTTGGTCACCTGGAGGATTCCGATCTCGTCCACTCCGGCGGTGGTGTTGTCGCACCCGCCGTCGCCCCGGGTCTGGTAGTTGACCCGGACGTGGGCCGGACGGATGTCGGCGCCCTCGGCAGTCACGGCTCGGGGATCGCTCCATCTGGCCACGACGGCGGGATGCTCGCAGCGGGCGAACACCTCCGACCACACCATCGGCCGGATGAGGTATTCGCCCCTGGTGTGGAGGTCCCGGATGCAGGTCTCCTCGCCCGATTCGAGGTGGGTCACCGTCCCCCGCCAGGCCACCAGTCCGTCGGGGGCCTCGCCGCTGCGGGCGATCCTGAGCCGATAGCGGTGGCCGGCAACCCAGGGGTAGTCCCGGGTATTGGGATCGTGCCGGGCACTGGGGAGGAGCGACTCCGACCCCGGCAGTATCGACCCGTCCGATGCGTACCCACCCCAGTTGGCAGCCATGCCACCGGGGAACTTGCTGTTCCACTGCAAACCGAGGTGGGCACCCCCGTGGATGTGGGCTCCGGTGGCGAAGGAAGCCTGCAGGGCCCAGAAGTAGAGCCGCGGCTTGGCGGGAGGCACCACCACCTCCAGGACCGCCGAGCACTCCACCAAGGGCCGCACCGGCAGGTCCCAGATGAGGTGCAGCGAGGAGGCGCCGTTGCGAGATGCCGGTTCACCCGAGGTGCGAGCCCGCTGTGACCACGCATCCGTTGCTCGGGAGAACCACCGCATCACCCGGCGAGGCTACTCGGATGGGGCGTCCAGCACATAGCGGCAGTACCAGTGGGCCCACGGAGCGTTCGGATTCTCGCGCATGGAGTAGTCCACCAACTTCGACGCGTTGAGAACGTTGAGTTCGGGGTCGAAGCGGCCCTCGTCGAACCGCAGTGTCTTCGGCTTCTCACCGGCCATCCAGTCCCAGGTCCCGCGCAGGAACTGGAACAAACCGGAGGCGTCCGACCCCGGGTTGACGCTGAACGGATCGCCCTTGCTCTCGCAGTCGATGATGAGCAGGGCGTTCTCGGTCTCGCCGAGGCGGTCGAAGTACTTGGCCACCAGGTCGCGCCATTCCTCGACGGTCCACGAGTGATGGCGAGCCTCGCACTCCTGGCGGGCTCCGGCGCCCCCGCAGACATCGTATCCGGGCCCGCCGTCGATCAGATTGATCCCGGGGCCCGCCCAGATGCGATCGGTGTGGTCGCCGCCCTCCGTCACATCATCGCCGGCGTTGCCGTACACCCGATCGTTGCCGGTGTCGCCGCGGGCGATGTCGCCCCCGTCCTGGCCGGCGACCCGATCATCCCCCGCTCCGCCTTCGAGCAGGTCGTTGCCGAGACCGCCCCAGAGGGCGTCGTCACCGGCGCCACCCCGCAGAGTGTCGTTGCCGTCGGACCCCTTGATGTCGTCGTCACCGCTGTCACCGTCCACGGTATCGTCGCCCGCCCCGCCATCGATCTCGTCGTCGCCGGGCCCGCCGAAGATCCGATCGTTGCCCGTTCCGGCGCTGACCACGTCGTCGCCCTTTCCGGCCTTCACGTAGTCGCTGCCCCAACCCGTCAGCACCACATCGGCACCCCCCAGGGAGCAGATGGTGTCACTGCCGCCGCCGGCCTCGATCCGGTCGGCCTTGCCCGTCCCGACGATCACATCGGAAGACCTCGTCCCCATGATGACGCCGTCCCCGTCGACGTCCCCGACGATCGTGGCCACCTTCCCGTGACAGGTGGGCACCTGATCTGCAGTTGCCGCAGGGCCGAGCACCGACACGGCGAACGCGGCGGCGATCAGCAAGCGGGTCCTCGGTCTCGACAAGGGTCTCCTCCCCCGCGCGGGTCGGGCACCGACGAGGCTAGCGGCCGGACGATCACATCCGGTTGTGGCCCACCGCGTCGGACACCGGTTCGTCACCCGATGCACCGAGAACGGGTTCGACGTGTTCGAGCGTCGCCGCCAACCGGTTGAAGCCCTTCTCCAGCGCATCGATGTCGCCGGCTTCTGTCTCGGCGAGACGGCTCGCCGCCGAAGCCGCCTCACCGATGCCCAACCGTCCCAGGCCCACCGCCAGGCGACGGGCCACAGCTGCCGCCTCCCGGGTCTGGTGGTTGGCAACGGCAGTCTCGAGCCCATCCATCAGCGATGCGTAGGCCTCGACGAACCCGCCGAACCGGTCGGCATCTGCCCTCACCGTGATCGGGCCGACGGCGGCGCCGGCCTCCACCGCGCCGACCAATTGGTCGGCGGTGAACGGCTTCGCCAGATACCCGTCCATCCCGGCAGCCAGGCATCGCATGCGGTCGGATTCCATGGCGTGAGCAGTGAGCGCGATGATCGGGACCCGATCTGCTCCCGCTTCATGCTCCCAAGCTCTGATGATCCTGGTCGCTTCCAGGCCGTCCATGCCCGGCATCTGGACGTCCATGAGCACCACGTCGAAGTCGCGATCGACGACGGCCTGCGTGGCGGCGATGCCATCGGCCACCTGCACGAGATGGTGGCCGCGCTTCTCGAGGATCTTGACGGCCAGCATGCGATTGGTCGGACTGTCGTCGGCCAGCAGCACCTGCAGCGGCCGCCGCCGTTCCCGCAGCCAGTGACGGGTGATGAGGGTGTCACTGCCGACCGATCCCGATGCGATGGCGGCCAGCGTCTCCCTCACATCGGACTCACCGAGGGGCCTCGTCAGGTAGGCCCGCACCCCGGCGGCTCGGAAACGGGCACCGTCACCGCGCCGGCCGGCCGCCACCACCGACACAACTGGCGTCCCCGCCAGCACCTCGGATCCCACCAATCGCCGGCAATACTCTGCGTCCGGTTCGGCGGTATCCACGATCACGGCGCCCACCCTCCTGCCTTCGGAGAGCAGGCTGGCCGCCATGGTCTGGGCCTCCGCCGAAGTGGCCACGCCGATTGCCTGGTAACCGGCGGCCGACACCATCTCCATCAGCCCCTCGCGAGCCAGGCGGTCTCCGACCACCAGAGCCGGCCCGCCGGCCATCCCGGCACCACCAATCGCCGCCAGCGCCGCCGTCGGCGGCAGGTCGGCGGTGAACGTGAAACGGCTGCCCTGCCCCAGCTCGCTCTCGACTCCGATGGTGCCGCCCATCGCCTCCACCAGCTTGGATGTGATCGCCAGGCCCAGTCCGGTGCCCCCGTGGCGCCGGGCCATGGAGCCATCCACCTGCTCGAACGCCTTGAAGACCGCCTCGAGATGCTCCGGTCCGATTCCGATGCCGGTGTCCGCCACCGTGAAGCGAAGCAAAGATCCTTCGGCGGGCGCCGCGGTCACCGTGACCGTGCCCTCGTCGGTGAACTTGACCGCGTTGCCCACCAGGTTCATCACGATCTGGCGCAGCCGGCCGGGATCCCCCAACACCCAGGCCGGCACTCCCTCATCGATGTGCGCCGCCAGGCCCACTCCCTTCTGCCGGGCTCGCACCCCCATGGTGCGGATCACATCCTGGAGCGTGCTCTGGACCGAGAAGGCGACCTGTTCGATGGTCAATCGGCCCGCCTCGACCCGGGCCAGATCGAGGAGGTCGTTGATAATGGTGAGTAGGCTCTCGGCGCTGGTGCGGACGGTCGTCAGGTACTCGTGCTGCTCCTTGGTGACCCGGGTATCGAGTGCCAGGTCGGTCATCCCGAGGATGGCGTTCATCGGGGTCCTGATCTCGTGGCTGACGTTGGCCAGCAACTCCGACTTGGCCCTGGCGGCGGCCTCGGCGGCGTCGCGGGCCTCCTCGAGTTGCTTCCTCGCCTCGACCTGTTCGCTGACATCGCGAGCGGTCACCACATAGCCTGCGAGATCCGACTCATCCAGCAGGTTGGTCGCCTTGGCTTCCATGGCGAGCCACGTGCCGTCGGCCTTCCTGAGCCGGAAGGGAACGGTGGGAGTCGACTCCCCGGGAGCGGTGGTGGCAGCGGCAGCCATCACGGTCGCCGTGTCGTCGGGGTGGATCAGATCGGGCACGGTCAGGCCGGCGATGTCATCGAGCGGCCATCCCAGGGTGTGCTCCACCGAGGCGCTGGCGAACTCGATGGCGCCTCGTTGGTCGAGGATGAAGAGCAGATCCGACACGTTGCTGACGATCAGCCGGTTGCGATGCCGGGCACCCTCCAGTGCCCGCTCCATCTCGTGGCGCTCGGTGACGTCCGTGGCGACCCCGATCACCCCGACGACGGCGCCGCCGACATCGAACGTCGGTTTGCGGCGGATCTCCCAGATCCGACCCTCCCATTCCATGACCGACATGGTTTCCTCGCCGCCCAACGCCCGTCGCATGTCGGCGAGTGCCTCCGGATGATCGGCGTTGCGCTCGAAGAAGGACGAGCCCAGGACATCGTCGCCTACCAGGCCGAGGTGCCCGAGGCCGCTCCCCTCAGCGAGCGTGTAGACCCCAGCGGCGTCCGTAGCGAAGAGGATCACGGGGGCGCCCGACACGACGGTGCGCAACTGCTGTTCCCGGGCCGAGAGAGCGGCGTGGGCGTCGCCGAGGTCCTGTTGGGCCGCCTTGAGTTCGGAGACATCGTCGATCGACACCACGACCCGCCCGTAATCGGCCGTCCCATGCGGACCGGGCGGGGCAACCCAGCGCATGATCGCCTGGATCGGGCGCCCGGTGACGGTGCGGCCCTGCAACTCGGTGGTCATCTCCGACTTGCCCTCCCAGACGGTCATCACCTGCTTCAGGAAGGCGGGCCGCGTCTCGTCCGTGTAGGTGGAAGGATCGATATGGCCGAGCATCCCGGCGGCGTCGTCGACCTCGATCAACGCCGCCGCCGCGGGATTCACCGCGGTCACCTCGACGAGGGCGAGTGCCCGGTCGATCTCATCCGGATGCTGCTCCAGGTAGGAACGCAGGTCTCCGACTCCGTCCCGCCGCAGACCGGAGAGCCAGCGACCGACCCGGGAAAAGTCCTCCTGCCAGAGGGCGATCGGCGCCTGCTCGAACAGTCTCTGGTACCGGTCCTGGCTGGTCCGCATCGCGGTGCCGATGCTCCGCAGGCCGATGCTCATCACCATGAAGATGGCCGCCTCGTACCCCATCAGCCATCCCCGACTCGCCGGGAACAACCCCTGCGCCGCCCACAGCAAGAGCACGGCCACCAGAGCGAGCTTCCTCCGATGGCGGGCGGTCAGCACCCATCCGACGGCCGAGACTGCGGCCACCCCCATCGCCGCCCCGGTCCGGTGTGGATCCGGCATCACATGGGCGGACATCGTCATGGCGGCGACGACGAGCACCCACAGCAACGGAAGCGAGACTCGCCCGATCCACATCTGCACGAACCCGACGGCCGCCAGACCCGCCAACTCGCCGAAGACGATCCACCAGATGTGGTCGCCGGATCCCAACGCAGCCACCAGATAGGCGCAGCTCATCGCACCGATCGCCCAGGTGGCCACCTTGACGGCGGCGCGCTCGACGACCGGCTCCATGGCAAAGGGCCTCGCCACAGTCGGTCGAGACCGGGCAGGCGAACGGGACACCGGCGTTGGCATGGGACATCAATCGGCTCACCGGCGGGCGCCATTGAGGGAAACATGACTAGTCAGCCGGGGCGAATACCCCCTGGCCACGGGGACTCGGAAGAGGCGGATCCGGCCGCCGACGGCCAGGGATCGGGCATGATCCCGGTCCCTGCCAACCGCGGTGTGACGGCGAACCTGCCGAATCTCTCAGGCGGATCCGGGCGTTGGGGGATCGCTGGTCGATTCGGCGACGCACACCCGGTCGCGCCCGTTGTGTTTGGCCTCGAACAGGGCGACGTCGGCGGCGGCTACGAGGGTCTCCCGGGTCCTGCCGTGATCCGGGTAGGCGGAGACCCCCATGGAGACCGTGATCTGGCCCAGCCTCTCGCCGTCTTCACCCATCACGGTGATCTCCCGCACCGCGTCGGCGATGGCACCGGCCCGTTGGGCGGCCACCGCCAACGGGACGCCGGGGATGATCACGCCGAACTCCTCGCCGCCCATGCGGCAGGCGACATCCTCGGTCCGGGTGCTCTTGGCGAGGACGGCGGCCAGTTCGATGAGGGCGGAATCGCCGGCCCGGTGGCCGAACTCGCCGTTGAACTGCTTGAAGTTGTCCACGTCGATGACGATCACCCCGATGGTCGACTCATGCCGTTGGGCCCGGGCCAGTTCCCGGTCGAAGGTCTCATCCATGAAGCGCCGATTGAACAGACCGGTGAGGGGATCGCGGATCGACTGGGATCGCAACGACTCGCGGAGCATGAGGTTGGCCAACCCCATCGAGAGGACCTCGGCGACCGCATCGGTTCGGCGCAGATAGGAACTCCAGGAGGGGTCGCCACTCGAAGCCGACCCCCACGTCGTGAGCAGACCGAACGGCTCGCCGGGTCCCTTGAGCGGTGTGCACAGCGATCGCTCGGGCCCGGGAGGAAGGTGCTTGCAGCGCAGTTCTGAGCCCTTGCGGTCGATGGCGTACCGACGGCCTCCTCGCATGGCCCAACAATCGGTGAACTCCATCATCACAACGGCTTGGGGATCTTCCACGCCGGGTCCCCAGGAGGCGATCCGTTCCAGGAGATTCCGCGAGGAGTTGACGATCCACACCTCGCCCGGCCATCCGTTCATCGCCTCGTGGCAGAACCGGGCGATGACCTGGCATCCCTCCTCGATCGTCAGACAGAGGTCGAGGTTGTCGCGCATCTCCCCGAGGGCGGTGAGGTCGAGGTGCAGTTGATCGAGTTCGGCCCCAAGGGCCGCGGCCGAACCCGGTCTGGAGACATCCTGCCCCAACATGTACATCAAGCCGGGCTCGGGTGCCGGGAGGAGCCTCCACGACACCGGCCGGTACTCGCCGTCGGCGCACCGAACCCGGCCGACGATGCCCTCAGCCGACAGTGCCGCGTCGGAAACGGCGGCGGGAGGGATGATCCGCTCCAGGTCATCCGGATGGATCAGGTCGAGCACCGACAAGGAGTCGAACGATTCCGGCGGGAATCCCAGGAACCGTCGCCAGGCCGGGTTGGCCATCGCCATGGTCCCGTCGCGTCGAAGCACACACAGGAACTCCGAGGCAAGATCGACCAACCCTGCGTAGAACTCGGAGTCACCGCTCCTTTGGATCTCGGCGCTTGCTCGTGCCATGGTGGCCCCCTCAGACCGTGGGCTGATGGCACCTTGATCATATACCGGCGGCTGCGAAGATGAGGGTGTTCATATAATATTTTTGACTCCGGTTGCAAAACCTTTTAGACAAAATGATGCTAAAAGGTTGGCCAATAAAAGCCATATAGCGTATGTCAGCGGAAGATATGAAGGCATTGATGAAAGGTTTATAGAAGAATTCGCAGATGAAGTTTTTAGTAT
>JAHJML010000197.1 GCA_018821365.1 Actinomycetota bacterium
CCGCCTCTACCAGGCCCAGTCGGCGGAGGACTCCGCCGGCCCGGTCGCTGCCATCTGCGCCACCGTGGACCTGTTCGCTGATGCGGTCGACGCGATCGGCGCCTCCGGCCAGGAGCCGTAGAGCCCCAACGTCCGGCCACCAACTGATGCCCACCCTCCACCACGCCGACCCCACCTCGCCACCCACCGCCTACGCTTTCGCCGCGTGAGCAGCACCAGCCTCGCGGGCCGGGTCGCCTTCGGGTACCCGGACTTCCGCAACTTCTTCGGCACCAGCGTCCTCGGCAGCCTCGCCGTCGAGATGCAGATCACCGCCGTCTCATGGCAGGTCTACCAACTGACCGGAGACCCACTCCACCTGGGCCTGGTGGGCCTGGCCCAGTTCGCCCCCTTCCCGCTGCTCTTCCTGGCGGCGGGGGCCGCTGCCGACCGGTTCCCCCGCGTCCGCATCGTGCAAGCCACCATGGCGGTCCAACTGCTGTGCGCCGCCGCCTTCCTGACGGTGACCGTCGGCGATGCCGCCACGATGCCGATGATCTTCTCGATCCTGATCCTGCTGGGGGTGGCCCGGGCCTTCCAGTCTCCGGCCCGGCCCGCCATCCTCCCGCTGCTGGTGCCCCCCGAGCACTTCCCGAACGCGGTGGCCTGGAACTCCGCCGGATCGCAGACCGCCCGCATCGGGGGACCGGCCGTCGCCGGGGCCCTGCTGATCCTGGGGGTCGAGGTGGTGTACGGGGCCGTCGTGGTGCTGGCGGCCGCCGCCCTCGGCTTCGCCTTCCGGGTCCACGCCCGCTCCCAGATCCTCGACAAGGGACGCCCCACGCTGCGGACCATCCTGGCGGGCTTTCGCTTCATCTGGTCCCGCCCGGTGATCCTGGGGGCCATCTCCCTCGACCTCTTCGCCGTCCTCCTGGGTGGCGCCACCGCCCTGCTGCCGATCTTCGCCGTCGACATCCTCGGTGTCGGAGCGGTCGGGTACGGGGCGCTGCGGGCTTCCCACGTGATCGGCTCGCTGGTCTCCTCGCTGGTCCTCACCCAGCGCCCCATCCTCCGCCGGGCCGGATCCAAACTGCTCGCCTCGGTGGCCGTGTTCGGGGCGGCCACCTGCGTGTTCGGCCTCTCCACCACCTTCTGGCTCTCCTTCCTGGCGCTGTTCGCCCTCGGCGCTGCCGACGCGGTGAGCGTGTTCATCCGCTCCAACCTGGTCCAGGTGATCACGCCCGACGCCATGCGGGGCCGGGTCAGCGCGGTCAACTCGATCTTCATCGGGGCCTCCAACGAATTGGGGGAATTCGAGTCGGGCGTCACCGCCGCCTGGTGGGGCGTGGTCCCCGCCGTCCTCGTCGGCGGGATCGGGACGATCGTGGTGGCCGTGGTGTTCGGGTTCGCCATCCCCCGGCTGCGGCGGGTCGACAGCCTCGACCACATCCGCCTGATCCGGGATCATCGCGAGGTCACCGGCCCACCGGGCGGGTGAGGGGCCCGAATCACCGCCCCACTGAGGATGCCGGGTTGGGCCGCCCCCCAACCGTCAGGAGCCGATCTCCACGCAGTGCAGCCGGCACTCGATGCCCGCCAAGCCCGCCGGACAGTCGTCGCAATCGACCGGCGCCGACGTCGGGGTGGGCGTGGTGCTGGTGGTCGTCGTGCTCGGTTCGCCCCCCGTCCCGGTGGTGATGACCAGGCGGGCGCAGGCTCCGGTGTCGGTGCGGGTCAGGGTGAACTGGGCCGAGTCACCCTGGGTGAAGAACCCCCAGCGCCACCGGACGGTGCCGTCGGTGATCGTCTGGGTGTCTCCGCCGGGAGCCAGCGCCCCGGGCCCGTTCACGACGATCGACACCGCGGTCCCATCGGCCCCCCCGGGAGCGGCCGCGGTCAGCCGGTAGGAGAGCGGGTCGTCGCCCACCTGGCGGGCATTGGCCTCCAGGGTCGCCCGCCCCATCAGCTCTTCCCGAGTGCCCTCGACCCCCAGTCGCTGCAGCACGCTCCACACGGCGTTGTCCACCCGCAGCATCCGCCCTCCCAGTGATGGGTCCACCTGGGTGATCCGCTCGTTGATGGCCGGGTCGGCGATCTCGGTGGCGGCGGTGTCCACCAGGATCTGCTTGATCTCGGCGGCGGTCAGCGACGGGTCGAGCGCCTTGAGCACCGCCACTGCCGCGGTCACCTGCGGGGCGGCGAACGACGTCCCGTCCTTGGAGACCGGCTCGCCGTTGGAGTCGAAACCCGTGTAGACGTCGTCGGCGAGCACCGCCAGGGTCACCTCCCCGCCGGTGACCATGTGGTTGGAGCCTGCGGTGTGCGTGACGCCATCGGCGTCGGTCCAGGTCTCCTCCCACCGCTTGCCGGTGTGATCGAGTCCGCCGACGGTTATCAGGTTGGGTTCGGCGAGGCCCCCGGGGATGCTGGTCGCCGAGTCGGCCGCCTGGTTGTTGGCCGATGCCACCACCACGACGTCGGGATGGCGGACCGCCAGATCCCTCAGGAACTGCCGCCACAAGGCGATCTGGCCCGAGGTAGCCCCGGCGTGGCCGAGCGACAGGTTGATGACCTTGGCGCCGCCGCGCACCATCTGACGCACCCCGGCGATCGACGACGTGACCGACGTGGTCCTCGAGGTGCCGAAGACGTCGACGGCGGCGATCGTCGCCCCGCCGTCGCCCAGGATGGCGTCGAGGACTCCGGGCGGGTTGCCCGGGGCGGCGTCGATGACCTCGCTCACCCACGACCCGTGATAACCCACCGGCAGGCTGAAGCCGTCTACGATCCCGATCTTCGGGGGGGTGGTCGCCACCCCCGACGCCCGCACCAGCCGCCAGGCGTCCTCCACTCCGGTCAGCCGATACTGATCGCTCCTCGTCCCCTGCTGCAGCGCCAGGTGGTCGAGCGGACCGCAGGGCCGATCGGCCACCTCCCAGGAGGCTTCGAGCACCGTGGAGGCGGCGGCGATCGCCACTTCGGGCCGGCCCTCCAGGATGTCGAGGGCGGCGGCAATGGCTGCTTCTCCGCCGTCGCGGATCTCGATCTCGGCCAGCGAGAAGTCCTCGATCACCGCCACGACGGTCCCTGCGACGGCGGCGGCCGCCTGCCCGGCAGCCTCCGCCCCGGCGTCGTCGGCGAGACGAATGACGATCCTCCGGTCGTACACGGGCCCCCACCGCCCGGTCTCGATCACGGTGGCCGGGTCGGGCGGGAGCACCTCGGCGGTCTCCGGAACACCAGTGGAGGCCGCGGGAGGGGTGAGCGATCCGTCGACCGGAGTAGTCCCTCCGGGAGTGGTCGGAGTGGGCTCCGTCCCGCCCGGGCCGGCCGTGGTGCCGACGGACAGCACCGAACCGTCCCCGCCACACGCCCCCAGCACCAGCACCAATGCCGTCACGAGCGCGATACGCCTGGCCGCCATCTCGCATCACCTCCGTGCCATCATCACACCCCGAAGGGGCATCCGGCTCCAGGGCCGAATGACACGTTTCGCCGGCGTCCCCGGCGGGAGCGGCCGGAAGGCCAGAGCGAGTGGCGATGGCACCCATCCCGTCTTCTTGCACCTCCCAACGCCTGCCCCACATGGGTCGTTCGCCCCTGGCGACCTCCCCCTCGCCCGCCGACCCTGACGAGGTCCGTCAGCCCGGGGAGGGTGTGATGTCGTCTCCAGGTCCCACTCGTCCCGCGCCGTGCTCGATCGAGAGCATCGGGACACGCCCGTGACGAGGAGAACCGCAGGAACGATGCTGGCGTCACACCGCCTGCCCGGGTCAATCATCGGTCTGGCGATCCTGCTGGGACTACTGGCCGCCGGAGCCCTCCAGGGTGGCATCGCCATGATCATCGACCCGCTGACCCCGCTGGGGATGACGGTCGAGTACCTCCAGAAGGCACCGGTCGACACCTACTTCTGGCCGGGGATGTTCCTGATGGGGATCGCCGCCGCCTCGGCTCTGGTCGCCGCCGGCCTGCTGTCGGGGTGGCAGTGGCGCTGAGCGGCCGGGTTGGAGCGGGCTGCCCGGCACCGGTGGCCGTGGATCGGTGCGATCGCCATCGGCGCCGTGCTACTGGCCTTCGAGGTCATCGAACTCTTCATCGTCCCCTTCCACCCTGTGATGCACCCCCTCCTCATCGCCTGGTCGGCGGCGATCATCGGCCTGGCGGGCACCCGGCCGGCGGGCGCCTATCTGAGCGCCGGGAGCGCCACTGAGGCCGACGCCGCCTGACACCGCTCCCCCGAGCCGGGGGCCGCCTACGGTGCCTGCCGCCCCG
>JAHJML010000198.1 GCA_018821365.1 Actinomycetota bacterium
CCCCCGCCGCCATCCGACGAGTGAGGCGGGGTAGCCCGGGGGATCGGCGGTTCAGTCGGTCCGGTAGGTCTGGTAGATCCGGCGGCGATGACCCACCCGCAGTACCACCACGTCCCGAGTCTCCTCGTCGATGCGGGAGAGAGGAAGAGCCGGGCGGCCTGTTCCTGCACGGGTCCCCTTCTCTCCCGCCCTGGGGCGGGGGAGATGCCCCGGAGGGGCAGAGGGGGTGGGGGTGAGACGCGTTGGGGGTGCCCCCTCTGGCCCCGGCCTGCTCGGCCGGGCCCATCTCCCCCGCTACGCGGGAGAGAGGAAGACCGCCCGGGCCGCTCACGTGGCCGGTTCGGCTCCGGGCGTTCTCCACCCGGCCAGGGTGTCGCGGATCCATGCCTCGGCCGAGGCGGCCACCGCCTCGGCATCCCCCCGCACCCTCCGGATCGGGTCGCCGAAGCGCACCTTGATCCTGATCCCGAACGGCACCGGCAGCATGTTGTGGATTAGCAGTCGCCACGACCCGTCGATGGCGACCGGGACGACGTCCAGGCGGTCGGCCGCCTCCAGCATCATCTTGGTGCCGGCCTGCTTGAACCCGCCGAGCGCCCCGTCTCGGCTCCGGGTGCCTTCGGGGAAGATGACCACGCTGACGTCCCGTTCCTGGGCGGTGCGGGCCATCGTCGTGATCGCCCGCAGCGAGGCGATCCGATCCCTGCGGTCGATGAGGGCATTGCCCCCTTTGCGGAGGTTGAGGGAGATCGAAGGCAGCCACCGTCCCAGTTCCTTCTTGGCCACGTACTTGGGATAGTTGCTGAACAGCACCCCCCCGATGACGGCGATGTCGAACAGGCTCTGATGATTGGAGACCAGGGCGTATCCGATGCGGGGTTCGATCAGCGGTGACCGCTCGATCTGCATCCGGGTCCCCCCGATCCGGAAGACCCACATCAGGCACCGCTGCAGGCCGCCCATCACCCTCTCGAAGCCCCGCAGGCTGAAGGGGCGGACGATCCGGCCGGCGACATCGAAGACGAGCAGCGTCAACCCGAAGGCCACGAGGAGCGGGACGGTGAGCAGCCAGTCACGAACCTTGCGCACCGGGCCACGATAGACCGTTCGTCCCGGCTACTCCGGCCGGAAACCGGGAGTCGCCCCGTCCCGCGCTATCGCTCCCGCGCCGCCAGTCGGCGGGCAAGGTCGAGGATCATCTCGCGGTCCCGATCGGAGAGGCCGGCGGTGAGGCGCTCCAACTCCATCAGGTATCCGGCGGGGGAGCGGGGGAGGTTGCGGTTCATCGGCAGGTCCTCCCGGTCCTCCAGCATCGCATCCACCTCGGGTGCCGGGGCGTAGGCCGCCGTCCTGACGGTGGGCGGCGCCGGCTTCGAGTGGAACCAGGCTCCCGGCCGGCTCGGAGATGATCCGTGGTGCCGGTCGTGACGGGACTCGGCCGCCCCCATCAACTCGTGGCTCCGCAGGCCCAGTGCCTCGGCGATCGCAAACAGCACCTTCGAAGAAGGCGGCTTGTTGCCGGTCTCGATGGCCGCCAGATAGGAGTACGAGATCCCGGCGCGCTCCGCCAGGTCTTTGCGATCCAGTCCCTGGTCGGTGCGGAGCACCTGGATGGTGCGGCCCAGCGCCTGGTACATCTCGGGCCGTTCCCGGTCCATCCCCGTTTCCTGTCGTAGCCGGGTGTCATCATAACCCAGTGGTAAGAGGATCGCCAGCACATGACGGAGACTTGACACTCATATCAGCAATCTGATACATATAGAGTAGAAACGCTACCAAAGGGGTCGCCGCGCCGGGGCCCGCCAAACGCCGAGGAGGGCACCACATGAACCAGACCGACGACCGTCGCCACCGCTCCTACCAGGTCGGGGGACACATCAGCCGGGAACGCATCGCCCGCGAAGCACCCGAGGACCACGTTGCCCTCGAGGCCCTCGAACGGTCCGACATCGTGGTCGTCGCCGACATCTACGACCACGTCGAGTGGGTCCTCGAGGCACTCGATCTCCCCCACACCACCGTCGCCACCTCGCAGGTTTCCTCGTTGCGCCTGCGGCCCCAGCAACTGCTGGTGATCGACTGCCCCGGCAACATCCCCGACGAGGGGGTCCGGGTCGTCCGTCGTTTTGTCGACGGCGGCGGCAGTCTGTTCACCACCGACTGGGCGCTCCGCCACGTCATCGAAGCGGCCTTCCCCGGCCTCGTCGCCTACAACGAGCGCCCCACCTCCGACGCCGTCGTACGGGTGGAGATCACCGACCACGACAACCCCTTCCTGAAGGGGGTCATGGATGAGGGTGACGACCCCATCTGGTGGCTCGAAGGGTCCTCCTACCCGATCCGGGTCCTCGACCACGACCGGGTGCAGGTGCTGATCCGCTCCCGGGAACTCGGGGACCAGTGGGGCGAAGACCCCATCGCCGTCACCTTCACCCACGGCAAGGGCGAGGTGTTCCACATGATCAGCCACTACTACCTGCAGCGCACCGAGACCCGCACCCGCCGCCACCAACAGACCGCCGCCTCCTACGCAGCCGACAAGGGTGTCGAACTCGCTCCCGAGGACGCGGCGGCCGCCGCCGACCTCAACCTCTCCGAGGTCGAGTCGGCCTCCTCGTCGGCGCGGATGATCGCCAACCTCATCGCCGAGAAGAAGAAGCGGCACTTCGAGGAGATCGCCCGCCAGAGGAGGTCGTGATGTCCGGCACTCCGGCCACCCCCGACTGGTTCCACACGATCCCCCGCACCGACCCCACCAGAAAGCAGGCTCCCATGACCGAAACCACTTCCCCCGTCCACATCTCCGTCGTCCTCGACCGCTCCGGGTCGATGTCCTCGATCGCCGGCGACATCGTCGGCGGGTTCAACGAGTTTCTCGCCGAACAGCGCAAGGAGACCGGCACCGCCCGGATCACCCTCGTCCAGTTCGACGGCGAGGACCCCTTCGAGGTGCTCATCGACGGCACCGACCTGTGGACCGCCGCCGACCTCGACCGCTCCGCCTACCGGCCGCGGGGGATGACCCCTCTCTACGACGCAGTGGGCCGGATGATCGAGCGGATCGATGCCGGCATCGGCAAGCGGAAGCGGCAGGACCTCGAAGCCGAGGACCAGGTCGTCGCCATCGTCACCGACGGGTTGGAGAACGCCAGCCGCCACCACACCCGCAGCACGGTCTTCGACCTGATCGAGGACCGCCGCAAGGACGGGTGGGTGTTCGTGTTCCTGGGCGCCAACCAGGACTCGTTCGCTTCCGGCGGGGCGATGGCGGTCCCCGCCGGCAACCGGGCCGATTGGGCTGCCACCCCGAGAGGCTCCAAGAAGATGTGGCGCGACCTGTCCCACTCGTCCAGCCAGCATCGGGCCAAGCCTCGCAGCGAGCGCCGGGCAGACTCCGATCACTTCTATCAGGAGGATCCCGACGACGCCAAGTGAACCGACAGAGGGCCTTCTTCCCTCAGGTCGGGGAGGCCGCCTCCCGATACCAATCACGATGACTGGCGCCCGCCTCGCCGACCCGGGAACCTGGATGTTCGACGACCCGCTCCACCTGGAGTGGGCCGATCTCGCCGACCGGGTCGGCGCCTCGCCGTTCGCCCGCCCGGGGTGGGTGCTGGCGTGGGCCGCCTGCCGGGGGGTCGACGTCGAACTGATCGGGGTGCGCCGTGAAGGCGCCCTGGTGGCCGCTCTGCCGATCGTTCGGGCACCCGAGGGAGTGGTCACTCCGACCGACTGGCACACTCCGCGGTTCGAGGCGATCGCTCTCGACGAGGAGGCACTGGCCGATCTCGCCGGCACCACCGTGGCGAGACGCGACCGGTACCTGCGGCTCGGCTTCTTGGACGCCGACGGCCCGACGCAGCGGGCGTTCACCGGGGCTCTGCTGGCGGGCGGCTATCACCTCCGGCTGCGCACCGTGCTGCGGTCCCCCTATCTCCGGCTCAGCACCAGTTGGGAGGACTACCTGGCCGAGTGGCCCTCCAAGCGGCGCTCCGACCTGGGGCGCCGGCGCCGGCGCCTTGACGACCAGGGTGCCGTCGCCTTCGAGATCCACGACGGGACCGAGCGGCTCGATGAACTCCTCAGCGAGGGCTTCGAGGTCGAGGCATCCGGGTGGAAGGGCGGCCAGGGAACCGCCATCGCCACCGAGGGCACCGAGAGCCTCTACCGGCAGGCCGCTGCCTGGGCGGCATCCCAGGGCACGCTGCGGCTCGGGTTCCTC
>JAHJML010000199.1 GCA_018821365.1 Actinomycetota bacterium
ATCTCCCCCCACGCGGGTGAGAGCACTTCGGAAGCGGGTCGGGCGGTCTTGCTCTCTCCCGCGCAGCGGGGGAGATGGGCCCGGCCGGGCAGGCCGGGGCCAGAGGGGGTCGGTGCTCATCCAGAGGCGCGCACGGCGCGCCACCAGAGGGCCTGTGCTCCCCCTCTGTCCCCTTCGGGGCATCTCCCCCGCACGCGCCACCAGAGGGCCTGTGCTCCCCCTCTGTCGCCTCTGGCGACATCTCCCCCGCACGCGTCACCAGAGGGCCTGTGCTCCCCCTCTGTCGCCTCTGGCGACATCTCCCCCGCAAGCGGGGGAGAGGGGCGAACCCTGCCCTACTCGATCTCCAGTGCCAGCAGGGCGGCTCCGTAGGCCCCGGTCAACTGGGGGGCGTCGGGGACGGTCACCGTCTCGCCGAGGGCCTCACCGATCATCACCCGCACCCCGTCGTTGAGGGCCACCCCGCCCGACAGGATCAGCGGCGGCGTCCAGCCGATGCTGCGGACCATGGCGGCGATCCTCCCCACCAGGGAGCGGTGCAGGCCCCGCAGGATCGCATCCACCTCGGCGCCCCGGGCGATCAGCGAGATGATCTCGGACTCGGCGAACACCGTGCAGGTGGAGGTGATCTGCTCCTCGGCTAGGCCGGCCAGCGCCCGGTCGCCGAGGGCGCCGATCTCCACACCGAGGCGGCCGGCGGTGTGCTCGAGGAACCGGCCGGTTCCCGCCGCGCACTTGTCGTTCATCACGAAGTCGATGGGGCGGCCGTCGTCCCCGATCCTGATGACCTTGCTGTCCTGGCCCCCGATGTCGATGAGGGTGGCGGATCGCTGCAAGCCGCGGAACACACCGCGGGCATGGCAGGTGATCTCGGTCACCCGACGGTCGGCGGAGACGACCAACTTGCGGCCGTAGCCGGTGGCGACGCAGGGCACGCCATTGGTCGCTCCGGTCCGGCTGCGCACCCCCTCCAGCATCGTTTCGACTTGGGACTCGATCCGGGGGTGGGCCGGTTCCAGGACCGAGGTGACGATCTCGCCGGCCGCATCGACGGCCACCAGTTTGCAGGTCGTGGAACCCGCATCGATCCCGATCCCGGCGATGCTCATGCCGACATCATCTCCACGAACGCCTCCATTCGCACCATCGCCTGCTCCTCGGCAAAGGACCGCGGGTCATTGTGGTCGGCCTCCAGCAGCAGGGCGGGAATCCCCACCTGGTTGACCAGGCGGTCCCGCTGATCGATCTGCCCCAGCGAGTACGGTTTGCACGAGCGGTCGGAGTGGAGGATCACCCCGTCGATCTCGAAGTCCGCCACCATCCTCCGCATCGCCGCCAACTTGTGGCCGGTGGAGCGGTTGAGGATCGGGTGCAGGTAGACCCGGGCCATCGCCTCGAAGGGCCGGTCGGCGTCCATCATCTCGGCCAACTCACCCCAGGCGTGGGTGTAGGTGGAGGCGACGATGTTGACCCCCCGTTCGGCCAGCCATCGGGAGAACGGCCCGATCCGGTACCAGATCGGCAGGTTGTCCCACAGCACCCGGTAGCGCTCGTGGCGAACGGCGCCGATCCCCCGGTCGATCCGGTCGTCGAGTTCGGCGAGCATCCCCTCGTAGAACTCCACGGTCTGCCGGTCGCCGCGCAGGTCGACGATCGGCCCCAGGTTGATGAACCCGTCGAAGGCGGTCATCGGGGCGGGGCGATGCCGGGCCCGGTTGAGGATCTCCAGCCAGAGTTCGCTGGCCCGCTTCGCCCGGCCGATCACCCGGCCGAGTTCTTCCTCCGAGAACTCCCGCCGGGCGACCCGTTCGGCGATCGGGACGATCTCCTCCAGTTGGCGCCGCACGAAGTCCACCTGGTGGGGGGCCGCCTCGTCCTCGTAGAGGAAGGGGGTGTCGACCAGCACCAGGGGGCACCCGAAGTGGTCGGCCAGCACCCGGTACCAGTAGAGCACGGTCTGGCAGATGTTGGTGGAACAGAGGAGCAGGTCGGGCGGCGGGAGGCTGCCGACCGGAGTGGTGCCCGAGAGCACCGAGCCCAGATCGGTCCGGGCGTACGAGCAGATGTCCCGCGAGTACCCCGCACTCTCCGCCGCCACCGCCAGGCCCTCGGCATGCCTCCTGGCGCCGCACAGGGCCGCATGGTTCTCGGGGTACACCAGGAAGTAGCCCATCGACTTGAGGATCTCGGTGGGGGCGCCACTGGTCACCCACGCCACCGGCCGCACCCCCGCCACGTGGCGGCCCTCCAGGTAGTGGAGCGACATCATCTCCCGCATCCGGATGGTGCTGCGCAGCGGCGGATTGAGCGCCCGATCCGGGTCGGGGGCGGTGCGGGCGTGCCTCCACTCGCTGCGCCACCGCTGCAGGCGGAGACCGGCCCTCCCCGCCAACTGGTAGCCGAACAGGTAGCCGAGGTTCATCGGAGCGTCTCCACGAAGGCCTCGATCCGGGTGAGGACCTGGTGGGGGAGGGATCCGCCGAGTTCGGCCTCCACGTGCAGCACCGGGTAGCCGGCCTCCCCCAGGTGCTGCCGCAGCAGCGGCACGTCGAACAACTCCGGTTCGCAGAACGGCACGTCGAACACGATGAGGCCGGCGGCGCCGGTGGAACGCATCAGATCGGCGAGCATGCGGACCCGCTCCTCGATGGGTGAGCCGCGGGTCGGGTCGGGGGGCGAGGCGATCAAGCGGCCGGCGATCCGCTCGAAGGGGTCGGCGGCATCCGAGGGCGGGTAGATGCGGCGCGCCCCGCAGGCCAGGTCGTCGGAGACCACCCGGCCCCCGGCGTCGTTGATGCGATCGAACAGGTCGAGTGGCTCGGCCACGATCCCCGACAGGGTCAGGCCGACCCCTTCCCCGGGTGCCTCGCCGCGGGGGAGGCCCGCGGCCATCGCCACGAAGTCCTCGGCGGTGAGGAATTCCCGCGATCGGACGGCGGTGTAGAAGCCGCGGTCGGTGACCGCCAGGCGGCTCCGCTCGGCGTAGAGGCTCGCCAGTGCCAGGTCGGCGGCCTCCTCGGCGGCGAAGGCTTCGTCCCAATCGGCGGCGGTGGCCTCATGCCCGGTGATCGAGGCGAGGCGGCCCGAGAGGCGGCGCAGTTCCTCGACGAGGTAGCGGCGGTCGGAGGGCCGGTCGCTGCGGGGGAGGTACAGGGTGAGCACCGGTTGCGACGGTTGCAGGAAGTCGGCGACCACCGACCCCATCCCCTGCAGCGCATCACAGGTGTGGGGGATCAGGATGACGTCCGCCGGGTCGAGGCCACCGCCCATCAGGAAGGAGGTGGCCCGCACCACGATGTCGCAGGTGTAGGACTGGAAGTGCCGGCCGCCCTCGTCGCGGGGGACGCCGGGGGGACCCCACACCTCGACGGGATGAAAGCCGTGGGCCCGCAGCAGCGCCCGGGGGTAGTGGTAGGGCAGCACGGCGGCGATCCGGCGGCCCTGCCGTCTCGCCTCGGCGATCGCCTCCCGGCGGGTGGGGAGGGTGATGGATGCCATGCCTGCCTTCCGGTGCTGCGGCCATTCTGCCCGAAGGCCGCTGCGGGGGCGGGCCTCGCCTCGCTCAGCGCCGCCGGCCCACCACCCACGCCGCCAGCGCCCAGGACCCGAGCGTCCAGGCGATGACGACCAGATACGAGACCGCCACTCCATCCACCAGACCTTCGGTGAACCCGGCCCGGATGATGCTGGCCATGTGGAAGAACGGGAGCACCCGGTGGACGGTGGCGAACCACTCGGGGAAGTTGGAGATCGGGAAGGCGATCGGGGAGAACAGCAGCACCAGGAAGATGATCACGTTGACCAGCAGGTTGGTGATCCGCGGCTCGGGGATGGCGTGGGCGAACCCGAACCCCACCGAGTTGGCCATCAGGGCGGCCAGCAGGATCGCCGGTACGACCGCCCAGGACACCGAGAGGTCGATGTCGTAGCGCCAGGCGGCCACCAGCATCGAGACGGCCACACCGGGGATGGCCACTGCCGTGAAAAGGATGAAGTTGGAGGCGGCGATGGCGAGACGGGGCACCGGCAGCGACCACAGGAAGTCGTAGGTCTGGTCGAACTTGTGCTGCATCACGATCCCCGGGATGACCGCCATGCCGACGGGGATGATCGCCAAAGTGGGGGCCCCGGTGGCGATGAAGGTGGCGGCCACCGGAGGCAGGTCGGCGAAGTAGAAGCCGTAGATGATCGCCATGCCGGCCCCCATCAGGATCTGGAGCACCACGAAGAAGGGGAGCGTCTCCCGCAGTGTGACGTAGTCGAATCGGAGCATCGAGGAGAGGCCCGAGGCCCAGTAGCCCCTGCCCCGGCGCACCCCGACGGCGACCGGGGCAGTCACGTCCGCCTCCCGAGGACCCACCCGGTGAGGGCGGTGGCCGCCACCGCCCACAGGCTCAGCACCAGGTAGTAGCGGCCCACACCGGTCACGATGCCCTCGGTGAGGCCGGCCCGCATCACGTTGGCCATGTGGAACAGGGGGAGGCCGTCGTTGAGGGCGGCCAGCCAGGCGGGGAGTTGCTCTTTGGGGAAGTTGACCGGGGAGAACCCGGTCATGGCGAAGATCGTCACCTGAGTGATCATGTTGATGATCACCGGTTGCTTGATGGTGTGGGCGATGGCGTAGCCGATCATTGTGGCGGTGTAGAGGGTCAGCATTGCCCCGGGGACGATGGCCGGGGACACCTGGATCGAGAGGTCGTAGCGCCAGGTGGCCGCCAGCAGGGCCATCACCATGCCGGGCACCGCGATGATGGTGTTGACGCTGATCCAGGCCGCCGCCGCCGTCGATCGAGGCACCGGCAGCGACCACACGAAGTCGTACACCTGCTGGGCCTTCTCGGCTGCGATCAACTGGGGCCCCAGCACCAACCCGACGGTGGCCAGCGTGATGACCACCACCC
>JAHJML010000200.1 GCA_018821365.1 Actinomycetota bacterium
AATGAGAACCCTTACGGATGTTCAATGAAAGTTCAAAACGCGGTTAAAGAGATAATTTCTAAAATGTCACTTTATCCTGATGACTCAATGACAAAGCTCAAGAACGGGCTAGCGAGTGCGCCGAAGTCGGAGGGGATGGCCACCCCCACGGCCGGTCCGCCAGGCAGCGGCCCGTCCTCCGGGCCGACGACACACGCCGGCGCCGTCGTCGTCGGCGTGTCGGCGGCGTCGAGGGACCACTCCACCACGAAGCGATCGGAGCCGGCGGTTCCCCGGATCTCGTCCCCGTACATGTCCTCCACGTGCTCCACCACCCGGGCACCGAGGACGGTGAGGTTGAGGTGGGCGTTGCCCGCCAGCAGCGGGTCGTAGCTCCAGTAGGCCCGGTCGACCCCTGCGGAGAGCAAGCGCTCCCGCTGCCACTGCTTCAGCGCCAGACCCAGGTGGCTCCGGCGAGTCTCGGGGCGTACCGCCAGCAGATGGGACCAGTGGGCGAGGCGCCCGTCGCGCACGGCAGGCATCCCGTAGACGAAACCGAGCAGGCGGCCGTCCTCGCCGAAGGCCCCTCCGAGGAGACCTCCGGCCCGGAGGGTGGCCTCGAGGACGATGGGCGGCACCAGTTCGCGGGGGTCGTCGCCCCACACCGCCCGCTGCACCTCCAGGCAGGCGGCGAGGTCACTCCAACCCTCCAATGGGCGAATCGCTACTCCGGCCGGTAGGCCGGATGCGCCGGTCGTCATTCGCCGAGCATATCCGGGCGATCCCCCGCCCGGGCATCGGCCCGCCTATCGGTGGTCCGGACGGACGGCGAGAACCGGGCAGGGCGCCTGGAGGAGGATCTGCTGAATGTCGCTGCCGAGCAGGGCCTTGCTGGTCCTCGACCGGTGGGTGTACCCGACGACGAGCAATGAGGCACCCTCGTCATTGACTGCCGCGGCGAGATCCTCGGCCGGCGACATGCCTCGCACCAACTTCCGGACCCGATGGTCGATCCCGGCTTCCGTCAGTCGGCGATCGATGTCCGCCAGTGCTTCCTCGTGCTCATGGAGATGCTGGATCTCGTGCTCGGTGGCGGGTCCGCCCTTTGTGGAGTGGACGACGACCAACTCGGCATCCCTGAGGATGGCTTCTGCGATCGCCTTCTCGAGTGCCGCCCGGCCCGGTTCCTGGGTGGTGTATCCCACGACGATGGTCGTTCTCGCCCCGTCGGTTGGGGACTGTGGGTGTCTCATGGCGGCTCCTTCGTAGTACCTCCGAGGCCAACTCTAGGTCGGGCGGCCGGGCCGGTTGCCGGGCGGTGGAGTGGGGGTCACGGTCGGGATCCCCTCGGTTGGCAGGTTGCCCGCCGGCGGCCCGAGCGGCCTGCCCTAACCTGACCGACGTGTCGGCCCCGGGAGCGAAGGCGTGGGCAGAGTCGACGAGTATCGGGAAGCTCTGCGGGCGTGCCGCGACTGGGACTCGTTCCTCCAGGAGCATTCGGGCTTGCCCGGCCCGCGAGGGAACATCGAACTGGGCCGGGCGGCCGCTGAGGAGGCCGGCCCGGATCGAATCCGGGCATGGCTCGCCTGGGATGCCAATCGGGCACCCACCGGCACCCCCGGGGAGTTCCTGGCGTTCTGCGGTGTGATGGGTCTGGGCCGGTTGGCGGTCGAGGGCGACGGGGCGGCCCTGCCCCAACTCCGACGCTGTGCGTCGGACGGCCGATGGCGGACCCGTGAGGCGGTGGCGATGGCGCTGCAGCGGATCGGTTCGACCGACTTCGAGCGGCTCATGAACGAGATGGTGGAGTGGTCGGCGGGTGATTGCCTGGAGCAACGGGCCGCCGCGGCGGTGCTCTGCGAACCGGCGTTGCTGACCACGCCCGAACGAGTGGCCGGAGTGCTGGCCGTGCTGGATCGGATCACCGCCTCCATGGTCGACCGCGATGAGCGCCGCAGTGACGAGTTCCGGGCCCTTCGCAAGGGGATGGGCTACTGCTGGAGCGTGGCGGTGGCCGCCGGTCCGGCTGCCGGCAAGCGGGCCATGGAAGCCTGGATCGGGCACGGTGATCTCGATGTGCGATGGGTGATGCGGGAGAACCTGAGAAAGAAGCGCCTGGAGGGGATGGACCCGGTGTGGGTGGCCCGGCAGCAGGCGGCACTCAGCGGCTCCGGGGAGGCGTGAGGGCGGCAGACAACCAGGCGGCCGGCGCCGCCGACCGTCAGCAGGTCACCGGCGCCCGGCGGGTTGCCCGGTGGAGTACTCGATGGCGCCGGTCCCCAGCAGGAAGACGGAGATGATCTGGTGCTCCTCCGACGGGAACTCCGATAGTGCCAGCAAGCAGGCACGCTCGGCCCTGGCCTCGAAGGTCGGGAACTGCCGACGGTCGACCGTGTACGTGAAGCCGGCCCGCACCCCCATCCATCCGGCGGGATGGCGGATCACGAGGTTGGCCTTGCACACCTTGCGGTCGGAACCCTCCGAGATTCGGATGTCCGCCGGGCACCGGTACAGGTGCCGCTCGGGCCCGGGCGCCGGTTTCGATGTCGTCACCACATCGACCTGCAGGCGGCACATCTCGCCGGTCTGATCGGTCTGATCGGTCGGATCGGGTGCGGAGATGGCCATGACAACCCCCCGGTCGCTCATCTCGCAGCAGCGTACTCCTCGGGCGCCTTTGGGGGAGGGTCTAGACCAGCCACTCACGCAACCCGAACCCGAGCGCCGCCGCCATCACCCCCGCTGCCGCCGGTCCCCCCAGGTCGATCAGCGCCCGCACCCGGCCGCGGCCACCGTGGATGCCCGCCCAAGCCGCCCAGCACGAAGGCCCCGATCGTGTTGGCTGGTTGGTGGGGAAGGCGGTTTCCCTTGAGAGCGCCGCTACTCGAAGCCGTGCAACTCGGCGGTCGCAGGGCGGCCCATCAGGCTCTCCACCATGTCGTGGGGCTTCCTGCCCTCGTAGAGCACCGCCCCGACCATCGCAGCGATCGGCATCTCCACGTCGGCGGCGGCGGCGAGTGCCAACACCGCCTCGGTGGTCTTGACTCCCTCGGCCACCATGTGCATCTCGGTGGTGATGTCGGCGAGGCTGCGGCCCTCCCCGAGGCCCACCCCCACCGTGCGGTTGCGGCTCTTGGGACTGATGCAGGTGGCCACCAGGTCGCCCATCCCGGCCAGGCCGGCGAAGGTCATCGGGTTGCCCCCCATGGTCATCCCGAGCCGTGACAACTCGGCGAGGCCCCTGGTGACCAGCGTGGCCATCGAGTTGTCCCCGTAGCCGAGTCCATGGGCCATGCCGGCCGCCACCGCCGTCACGTTCTTGAGGGCCCCGGCCGCTTCGCAGCCGACCACGTCGGGATTGGTGTAGACCCGGAAGGTGGGTCCCATGAACAGCTTCTGGAGGCGCTGCGCCTCCCACTCGTCTTCGACGGCGATCACGGTGGCGGTCGGCTGCCCCGCCACCACCTCGCCCGCCAGGTTGGGGCCGGTGAGGACTCCGACCCGGCGAGGAGCGGCATCCAACTCCTCGACGATGATCTGCGTCATGCGGGTGAGGCTGCCCTGCTCGATGCCCTTGGTCAGGCTCAGCACGGGGACGCCGGGCCGGATGTAGGGGGCGGCCCGGCGGAGCACCTCGCGGAACCAATGGGACGGCACCGCCATCACCAGCACCTCGGCCTCGGCGACCGCTCGCTCCAGATCCGAGGTGCACCGCAGGCCCCCGGGTAGAGGGAAGCCCGGCAGGTAGTCGGGGTTCTCCCCGGTGGCGTCGATCGACTCGGCCAGTTCGGGGCGGCGTGCCCACAAGGTGGTGGGGGCGTTGGCGGCCGCCAGCGCGGCCACGGTGGTACCCCACGATCCTGCTCCGACGACGGCTACCTGCATCCCATCGGCCTCCTCGGGCTCAACCGTACCGGGTGGCGAAACGGTTCGCTGCCCCGGAGGTCCTTGCCTTTTCGGCTCCGGTCCATGAGCCTGGTGGCAGGCTATGCGGAGGACGACACGTTGACCCGTCGCACGTACGTCCTCGACACCTGTGTCCTGCTGGCCGATCCGACCGCCACCCTGCGCTTCGAGGAGCACCACGTCGTCCTTCCGCTCGTGGTCATCGAGGAGTTGGACCGCCAGAAGACCCGCATGGACGAGGTGGGGGCCAACGCCCGGCGTGCCATCCGGCTGCTCGAAGAGCAGGGGGCGTCCCGGCCGGGAGGGCTGGCGGTGCCGGTCCCGCTGCCCGGCGGGGGCGACCTCCGCATCGAGGTCAACGGGCATCACCACGACCGGCTCCCGGAGATCTTCGATCCCGCCCAACCCGATCATCGGCTCCTCGGGGTGTGCCTGGGCCTCGCCGATGCCGGGGCCGGCCCGGTTCTGGTCACCAGGGACGCCGCCCTGCGCATCAAGGGAGCCCAATTGGGGGTGGAGGTCGAGGACTACCGGGCAGATACGGTGGCGGTCGACGAGGCGTACTCCGGGGTCGCCGAGGTGGCCGTCGCCGACGAGGTGGTCGATCGCATGTACGGCGAGGGCAAGGTTCGGCTGGATGCCGCCGATCTGCTCCACAACCAGTTCGTGGTGCTGCGGTCGGGAGCATCGCACTCGGCGCTCGGGCAGGTCGTCGACGCCGGGCCCCACCCGGTGGTGGTGCGGGTGCCCGGTGGCCGCAGGGTGTTCGGGGTGGAGAGCAAGAACGTTCGCCAAACCTTCGCCATGGAACTGCTGATGGAGCCGGGTATTCCCGCCGTGTCGCTGATGGGGCTGCCCGGGTCGGGCAAGACCTTCCTGGCGTTGGCGGCCGGGCTGGACCAGGTGCTCGAAGCGGGCCGCTATCGAAAGGTGTCGGTCTATCGCCCCCTCCATGCGGTGGGCCGCCAGGAGGTTGGCTACCTCCCCGGAGACCTGGAGGAGAAGCTGGCGCCCTGGATGGCGGCGGTCCACGACAACCTGCTGGCGCTGTTCTCCGACAGCGGAGCGGCCCGCAACGCTCTCGAGGAACTGGTGGCGCGGGACCAACTGGAGTTGGCGGCCATCACCTACCTGCGGGGCCGCTCGATCACCGGCGAGTACGTGATCATCGACGAGGCGCAGAACCTCGAATTGCCGACCCTGCGGGTGATCCTCACCAGGATGGGTCCCGGATCCAAGGTGGTGTTCTGCGGGGACTTCTCCCAGGTGGACAACCCCTACGTCTCACCGTTCGGCGGTGCGGCGGCACTCATCGAGAAGCTCAAGGGCCACCCGCTGTTCGGCCATGTGACCCTGGAGAGGACCGTCCGCAGCCCGCTGGCCGAGTTGGCCACCAGCATCCTCTGACCGGATCGGGGAGCCGGCGCGGGCGGTTCCCGCTGCGCTACCGTCGGTGCTGTGACCGGCCAGCAGCGTTTCCGACCAATTCCCGACCGGCTGACCAAGCGGGCGGCCCTGTCGGCGATTCGGCGGGTGGATGCCATGTTCTCCGCCCGGGGACCCGCCTTCCGGCAACTGGCGATGTCGTGGGCGGCCAACGTCGCCGGGGACACCCTGGTGGCGATTGCGCTGGCGGGGACGCTGTTCTTCGACGTGCCGAACACCGCTGAGGCCAGGAGCAACGTGGCGCTCTACCTGGCGATCACGATGGCTCCGTTTGCGATCGTCGCTCCGCTGTTGGGAGGGCTGTTCTCCCGGTTCCCGGTGTACCGGGGGGTCATCACCTTCTCGTGCGTGGCGAGGGGGGTCTTCGCCCTGATCATGATGACCGGCCTCGACACCATCTGGCTGTTCCCGCTCGCCTTCACCATGCTGGTGTTGTCCCGCCTGTACGGGATCAGCAAGAGCAGCATGATGCCGGTGGCCATCGACGAGCCGACCGCCCTGGTTTCGGCCAACGCCCGTCTCGCCAGGATCGGGATCTATGCCGGGGCCGTCGTCCTCCCGTTGGGAGTGGCGGTGTCGCAGATCGGGCCCGAGTTGGCGCTGCTGCTGTCGGCCGGGTTCTTCCTGTTTTCCGGCTTCCTGAGCCTGGGGCTCCCCGATCCCCGCACCGCCGAGGTGGCGGCTGGGTTGGCCCACGATCAGCAGACGATCCCGGTCGCCCGCGCCTCGATGCGATCGCTGCGGATCTCCCGCCTGGCCACCGCAGGGGTGCGCTTCATCAACGGGTACCTGATCCTGCTGCTGGCGTTCGCCTTCCAGGCGTCGACCCAGCGCGCCCTCGACTTCGGGGCCCTGGTGGCGGCCGCCGGGGCAGGCTACGGACTGGCCTCCTACCTGGCGCCCTGGCTCGAGAAGCACCTCCGCGAGGAGCCGATGGTGGTGGCCGCCCTGGCGGTCGAGGCGGGTGCGGCCTTCCTGGCCGCCCAGGGGCTCAGCCTGGCGGCGGCGGCGGCGGTGGCGGGCGCCGCCGGCATCGCCTGGGGTGTCGCCAAGTTCGGGTTCGACGGCCTGCTGCAGCGATCGGTGCCGCCCGGGAAGCGGGGAGGAGCCTTCACCAGGGCCGAGACGCTCTTCCAGTTGGCCTGGGTGGTGGGTGCCATCATCCCGGTGCTCGTCAGGATCGACCCCGAGCTGGGGATGACCATTGCCGGCATCGCGGCCCTGACGGCGCAGACGATCTTCGTGGCGGGCCTGCTGGTCGATGGCCCCGACGGAGGAACCTAGGCGGCTTCGACGGCGGGGATCGGATCGACCCGGTCGATGGTCAACGAGATGCCGCGGAACATCGCCCCGACGGCCAGGGCCGCGGTCGCCCTGGGCGCCAGCAGCACCGCAGCGGCCCCGACGGCCAGGGCAGGGACCAGTCCCACCTGGAGCAGCGCACGCCCCCGGCGCGAGCGGAACGTGAGAGCCCGGTCTCCGTCCAACAGATCAGAGAGTCGTTCGGTGAGCACGATGCGGGAAGGCTAGCGGCCCATGCCGGGCCGGGTGCCGGTCTGCTCACGTAGGCTCGCCGTTGGAGGTGCCGATGCGTGCGCTGCAGATCGTCGACTACGGCCGTCCGCTGGCCGAGGCGGTGTTGACCGACCCGGTTCCCGGTCCGGGAGAACTCGTCGTGTCGATCAGGGCGGCCGGCATTTGCCGGTCCGATGTGCACTACCGCTCCGGCAGTCGGCCGGTGCCTTCCCTGCCCCTGGTCCCCGGGCACGAGGTCGCCGGCGTCGTGGATGCGGTGGGTCCCGGAGTGGAGCAGCCCATGGTGGGTGACCGGGTCTGTCTCCACTACCTGATCTCCTGCGGGGGGTGTGATGCGTGCCGGCGCGGCGCCGAGCAGTTCTGTGCTTCGGGCCAGATGATCGGACTCGACCGACAGGGCGGCTACGCCGAGCGGATCCTCATGCCGGCCCGCAATGCCTTTCCCATCCCCGATGCGGTCTCGATGGAGGCGGCGGCGGTGATGATGTGCTCGACCGCCACTGCCTATCACGCCTTGCGGAGGGGCGGGCTGGCGGCGGGGGAGAGCGTTGCCGTCTTCGGGAGCGGCGGGGTGGGCATGTCGGCCATCCAGTTGGCCGGGGCGCTCGGGGCGTTCGAGGTGTTCGCCGTCGATGTGAGCCCGGCCAAACTGGCGGCGGCGACCGGCTACGGGGCCATCCCGGTGCATGCCGGGGATTCCGATCCGGTCGCCCAGATCCTCGACTTCACCGGCGGCCGGGGCGTCGATGTGACACTGGAGATGGTCGGTCTGCCTCTCACGATGAGCCAATCCATCGCCTCACTGGCGCCCGGGGGCCGGGCGGTGGCGGTCGGCCTCACCCACGAGGAGTTCGGCATGAACGCCTACCGAGATCTGGTGCGGCGGGAGGCGCTCGTCACCGGCTCTGCCGACCACCTCGCCGCCGAGATCCCGGTCCTGCTCGAGATGGCCCGCCGGGGGACGCTCGACCTCTCAGGAGTGGTCACCACCACCATCCCGCTCGATCCGGCGGCCGTCGAGACGGCCCTGGTCGCCCTGGAGGGGTTCGGGGACGACATCCGCACGGTGATCGCCTCCTGATCAGCAGCGCCGGCGTCCGGGTACGCTCTCGGCCGTGGAGGTTCCCGCAGCGGTCTACGAGGAGATGATCCGGCACGCACGATCGGCGGTGCCCGCCGAGGCATGCGGCTTGCTGGCCGCCGGACCCGACGGGAAGGCCACCCGGGCGTACTGCCTGACCAACCTCGATGCGTCACCGGTCGCCTACACCGTCGACCCATCCGAGCACATCGGGGCACTCCATGATGCCGAGGGCCACGGGTGGCACCTGGCGGCGGTGTTTCACTCGCATCCGGCCGGACCGCCGGTCCCGTCGGCGACGGATGTCGCCAAGGCACTCGAACCCGCCTGGCTGTACGTCATCATCGGACTCGCCCCGGCGGACCGCCCCTCGGTGCGGGGGTTCCGGATCGTCGACGGTGTGGTGACCGAGGAGCCGATCGCGGTGGAGGCCGCCTGATGCCCACGATCCGCATCCCGACCCTGCTGCGCCCCGCGGTCGGCGGGGTCGCCAGGGTGGAGGCGGAGGGGGCCACCATCGGCGAGGTGCTCGCCGGGGCGGCCGCCCTCCATCCCGAGTTCGGCGACCTGGTGTTCGAGAGCGATGGGAGCCTCAAGCGGTTCCTGGCGGTGTTCCTCGGGGGCCGGGACGTCCGCCACCTGCGCGGCCTCGACACCCCGGTGCCCCCCGGCGCCGAGATCATCATCCTCCCGGCCGCCGCCGGAGGCGCCCGATGAACGATTACCACGATCTCGTCCGGCGGGCGAAGGAGCAGATCACCGAGGTGACGGCGGCCGAGTTGGCCGCCCGTCGTAACGCCCCGCCGGTGCTGGTCGATGTCCGCGAGGCCTACGAGGCGGCTACCGGGATCATCCCGGGGGCCCACCTGGCGCCGCGGGGCGTGCTCGAGAAGGCCATGCCGCAGATCGCGCCCGACACCTCGACCGAGGTGGTCCTCTACTGCACCGTCGGCAACCGATCGGCGCTGGCGGCCCTGGTGCTGGCTCAGATGGGATACACCGCGGTGGCCTCGTTGGCCGGCGGCATCGCCCACTGGAGGGTGAACGGATATCCGATCGAGATGCCGGCGGGAGCCGGCGACACCGACGCCCGCTATGCCCGCCACCTGGCGCTGCCCGAGATCGGGCGGGCCGGCCAGCAGCGCCTCGGCGAGTCGCGGGTCCTGGTGGTGGGGGCGGGCGGCCTCGGATCGCCGGCGGCCCTCTACCTGGCCGCTGCCGGGGTGGGGACGCTGGGCATCGTCGACTACGACGTGATCGACGTGTCGAACCTGCAGCGGCAGGTGCTCCACGACACCGCTCGGATCGGGTCGCTCAAGGTCGACTCGGCGGCAGCCACCCTCTCCGCCCTCAACCCGTGGGTGGCGGTCGAGACCCATGCCATCCGACTGGAGGCGTCCAACGTCGCCGAGATCGCCTCCGGCTACGACGTCGTCGTGGACGGCACCGACTCGTTCCCCGCCCGCTACCTCCTCAACGATGCCGCCCTCAACCTGCGCATCCCGGTGGTGCACGGTTCGGTGGTGCGGTTCGAAGGCCAACTGATGGTGGTCGACCCCTACCGGGGGCCGTGCTACCGGTGTGTGTTCCCGGTCCCGCCGCCCCCCGAGTTGTCGCCCTCGTGCGCCGAGGCCGGGGTGTTGGGGGCCATACCCGGCGTGATCGGCAGCCTGCAGGCCGTCGAGGCCGTCAAACTGCTCCTCGGCATCGGCGAGACCCTGGCCGGCCGCCTGCTGGTGTTCGACGGCCTGGCCGGCCAGATCGACGTCTTCTCGACGGCTCGGGACCCCGGTTGCGAGGCGTGCGCCGACCCCGACCGGCCGCCGGTTCTCGTCGACTACGACGAGGCCTGCCGGCCGGTTCGATGAGCACCGTCGGGCCGGCCGCCGGGTGATCGGCACCGGGCAGGCGGCCCAGCCGATGCTCCTCACACCGCCTTGAGTGCCTTGCCGATGGCCTGTATCAAGTCGTCGGGGTGCTCGACGCCGATGGATAGCCTGACCAGGCCATCGGTGACCCCCATGGCATCGCAGTCTTCGGCCGATGCCTCGCTGTGGGTCATGGTCTTGGGGTGCTCGGCCAGCGACTCGGTGCTGCCGAGGCTGACCGCCAGTTTGATGAGCGGGAGGTTGTTGAGGAATCGGTAGGCCGCCTGCTCGCCTCCGGGGACCTCGAAGGCGATCATCGAACCCGGGCCCAGACACTGGCGCTTGTACAACTCGTACTGGGGGTGACCGGCCTCGAGGTGGCCCAGATACAGGACCTTGTCGACCTTGGGGTGCTCGCGCAGGAAGTCGGCCACCCGGCCCGCCGTCTCCTGCTGGCGGATCATCCGGAGTTGGAGCGTCTCGAGGGAACGCTGGATCAACCAGGCGGTCCACGGGTCGGCATGGCTGCCGAGGATGGTCCTGAGCTTGCGGATCGGCTCGATCATTTCCATCGACCCGACGGCGGCCCCGGCGATCAGGTCGCTGTGGCCCCCGATGAACTTGGTGGCCGAGTACAGGACGATGTCGGCGCCGTGCTGCAGCGGGTGGCAGAACAGCGGTCCCAGGAACGTGTTGTCGACGGCCAGCGGCACCGGCCGCCCCCCGCTGCGGTGTTTGGCGGCCACCCGGGCGCACATGGCGACGTCGATGAGGTCGTTGGTGGGGTTGGAGGGGGTCTCGATGAAGAATGCGCCGGGCTCGCCCTCGGCGGCGGCGATCATCGTCTCGAGTTCGGCTTCGGTGGCCCGGCAGTCGAAGCGGAGCACCTCGATCCCGAACTCGGGGAGGATGTGCTCGATGAGGTGATGGCTCCCGCCGTAGATGGGCTCGCTGGCCACCAGCAGGTCGCCGGGGCGGAGGTAGGTGAGCAGGGTGGTGGAGATGGCGGCCATCCCCGATATGAAGAGGGCGGCGTCCTCGGCCTCGTCCCACAGGGTGAGGCGGTCCTCGGCGATCTCGATGTCGGGGTTGTTGAGCCTGCTGTAGATGAGGCCGGTCTTCTCCCCCTCTTCCGGTTCGACCTTGCCGAGGGCGACCTCGAAGAAGCGCTTGCCCTGCTCGGCGGTCTCGAACACGAAGGTGGACGTCTGGAAGATCGGGCTCTTGGCGGCGCCCTCCGACCACTCGGGCCGGTAGCCGTACGTCATCATGAGACTCTCGGGCCGCAGGCGCTTCCCGTCGATCTCGTCCTTCCACTTGGACATGGGGCCTCCCCGTTGCGGACGGACGGCGCGACTGCGCCTCGCGACCAGGCTACCGGGGGGGAGGCGGCAGCGCGCCGCAGGCGACCTTCGAGTGGGCCCCTTGGGGGCCGCGGCCGTCGCCGGGGAGACGCCCCCGGGTCTACTCCTGGTAGTACTCGGTGCCGAGGTGGGTGATGAGTTCCTCACCCGCCCAGTGGCGCAGCGTGTTCTTGAGTTTGGTCAACTGGATGAACAGGTCGTTCTCGGGGTACAACTCGGGGGCGGCCTGGGGGCTCTTGAAGTAGAACGAGAGCCACTCCTGGATTCCGTGCTTGCCCGCCCGGGAGGCCAGGTCGAGGAACAGCGCCAGGTCCAGCACGATCGGGGCGGCCAGGATGCTGTCCTTGGCCAGGAAGTCGACCTTGATCTGCATCGGGTAGCCCATCCACCCGAAGATGTCGATGTTGTCCCAGCCCTCCTTGTTGTCGCCCCGGGGCGGGTAGTAGTTGATCCGGATCTTGTGGTACATCTCGCCGTAGAGCTGTGGATACAGCTTGGGCTGGAGGATCTGGTCGAGCACCCCGGCCTTGGTGATCTCCTTGGCCCGGAACGACTCGGGGTCGTCGAGCACCTCGCCGTCGCGGTTGCCCAGGATGTTGGTGCTGAACCACCCGCTGACTCCGAGGAGCCGGGCCTTGAAGCCGGGGGCGAGGATCGTCTTGACCAACGTCTGGCCGGTCTTGAAGTCCTTGCCGGCGATCGGGACGCCCATCTGGGCGGCCAACTCCAGGGCGGCTGGGAAGTCGGCGGAGACGTTGGGGGCGCCGTTGGCGTAGGGGGTGCCGGTCTTGAGGGCCGCATAGGCGTACACCTGGCTGGGGGCGATCCTGGGATCGCTGGCGCGCAGCGCCTGCTCGAATGCCTCGAGGCTGTCGTGGATCTCGCAGGCGGCGTGGTAGGCCTCGGTGCTCCCGCACCACACCATCACCACCCGGTCACAGCCCCCCTCGGTGCGGAACCGCTCGATGTCGGCGATCACCTGCTCGGCCAGGTCCATGGTGGAGGAGCCGGTCTTGACGTTGTCCACGCCTTCGAGGAGCTTGACCCACTCATGGCTGAAGACGGCCGGCATCGGCTCGATCTTCTTCAGTTCATCGGCGACGGCCTCCAGGTGGGCGGGGGTGAGCACGCCGGCCCGTTTGGCCGCCTCGTAGGCGTTGTCCGAGATGGGGTCCCATCCGCCGAACACGAGATCGTCGAGCGAGGCGAGGGAGACCAGTTCCGAGATCAACGGGTTGTTGTCCTCGGTGCGCTTGCCGAGGCGGATGTGCCCGAGTTGGGTCAGCGACCCGATCGGGAGGGCCACTCCGGTGCGGGCTGCGATGACGCCCGCATAGAAGGTGGTGGCCACCGCCCCCATGCCGGGGGTGAGCACGCCGAGCTTTCCGGACGCGGGGCGGATGTCGTTGGGACTCACAGAAGACTCCTTGGAGGATCGGCGGAACCCCAGGCTACCGCCGGGACGAGCGCCCCGGGCCGCCGGCGACGGAATAGCTGCATCCGGTGACGGGTTGGTGGTTCGAGGGCCGGGCGCCTCACCTCGCTACACCCCGGCGACGTCCTGGGGGCGGATCGGCGCCCGGGTGAGCGGCCGGCCGGTGGCGGCCCGCACGGCGGCCACCACGGCGGCGGTCGAGGAGATGGTGGGAGGCTCGCCGACCCCTTTGGCCCCGAATGGGCCGTAGTGGTCCGGTTCCTCGATGAGGACCGCCTCGAGGTCCGGCGCATCGAGGATGGTCGGCAGCAGGTAGTCGGTGAACGAGGCGTTGCGGACGACCCCCCCTTCGATGACGAGTTCCTCCATCACCGCCATCCCGATCCCCTGGAGGGTGCCGCCCTCCACCTGGCCGATCACCGAGGCCGGGTTGAGCGCCTTGCCGACGTCTTGGGCGGTGTCCATCCGAACCACCCGTACCAGGCCCAATTCCGGGTCGACGTCGACGACCGCCCGGTGGGCGGCCACCGCAAACCCGGCGTGCAGATCGCCCCGGCCGGTCTCCGACGGCACCGAGGTCGGAGGGTGTCGGAAGCGAACCTGCTCGGAGACGGGGCCGTCCGCCAGCACCTCGGCGAGGGTGGCGACCACCACGCCGTCCCGCAGCACGCCGTCGGTGGAGAGGTCGTCGCCTCCCCTCCGCAGCAGCACCTGTTCCCGGACCCGGGAGGCCGCTTCGAGCACGGCGCCTCCGGTCATCTGGGTCTGGCGGGACGCCGATGTCGACCCCGCCGATCCGATCCGACTGGTGTCGACGAACTCGACCTCGACGTGCTCGATCCCGACGGCGGTCCTGGCGATCTGCTGCAGCACGGTCACCAACCCCTGGCCGACCTCGGCGGCGGCGGTCTCCACCCGGAGGCCCTCGGGGGTGAGGGTGACCCTCGCCTCGGCGTAGTCGTCAAAGGACTCGGCAAAGGAGAGGTTCTTGAAGCCGACCGCAAACCCGATCCCCCGCCTCACCCGATCGCGGGACGATGCCAGGCCGGTGCCGCCCGGGAGGTGGCGGGGGTCGTCGCCGGGGTCGTCGTCGGGGAGGGGGAGGGCGGCCAGCGAGCGAATCACCTCGGCCACCGGGAAAGAGCCGGCGATCACCTGGCCGGTGGTGGGGAGGCGGTCGCCCGCTGCCAGGGCGTTGTGGAGGCGCAGTTCGATCGGGTCCATCCCGAGCGCCTCGGCCAACCGGTCCATCTGTGCTTCGTAGGCGAAGCAGACCTGGACCGCTCCGAAGCCTCGCATGGCGCCGGCCGGCGGGTTGTTGGTGCGGGTGGCCACTCCGACGATGTCCACCGACTCGCAGTGGTAGGGGCCGACTGCGAAGTAGGTGCCGTTGGCGATGACGGCGTGGCTGGTGGTGTGGTAGGCGCCCCCATCGAAGATCACTTTCGCCTCCACCCGCACCAGGGTCCCGTCGGGGTCCGCCTCGTGGCGGTACCACATGCGGGCCGGATGGCGGTGGACGTGGGCGGCGAACGACTCGGCCCGATCGAAGACCATCTTGACGGGCCGCCCGGTGTGGAGGGCCAGCATGCACAGGTGGATCTGGAGGGTCAGGTCCTCTCGGGCACCGAAGGCGCCCCCGATCCCCGCCAGGTGGATGCGGACCTGCCCGGGCGCCAACCCGAGGCTCCGGTACACCTGCTCGTGATCCTCGTGCACCCACTGGGTGGCGATGATGAGGTCGACCCCGCCTTCCCCGTCGGGGACGGCCAGGCCCGATTCGGTGCCGAGCATGGCCTGGTCGATGGTGCCGGTCTCGTAGTACCCCTCCACCGCCACCGCCCCGCGGCGGTCCGGATCGCCGTTGATCACGTGCATGGAGCGGAACACCTCACCGCGCCGCTCGGCCTCCTCGGGGTCGTCGAGCGGTTCGAGGACCTCGTAGGTCACCTCGACGGCGGCGGCGGCCCGCCGGGCGGTGGCGAGGTCGGCGGCGGCGACGATGGCCACCGGTTCGCCCCAGAAGCGGGTGCGATCCCCCGCCAGCACCGGCTGATCGGCGACCACCTGCCCGCAGGTCTTGCGCCCCGGGACGTCATCGGCGGTGAGCACGGCGTGGACCCCGGCGATGGCGAGCGCCGGTGCGATGTCGATGGAGGAGATGCGGGCGTGCGGGTGCGGGCTGCGGACGGTGGCGCCCCACAGCATCGCCTCTTCGACGAGGTCGCCCGAGAAGGCGAACTCGCCCTTGACCTTGGGGATCCCGTCGGGGCGGCGGGGCGAGGTGCCGATTCCGCCGGCGACCCGGCGGGTGGTCTCGACGGGGGCGATGGTGGTCACGGCGCCTCCCCGGCGAGTGCCGTGAGGGCCCGCAGGATGGCCCCGTATCCCGTGCAGCGGCAGATGTTGCCCGAGAGGGCCTCTTTGAGATCGTCGGGCGACGGAGAGGGGTTGGTGTCGAACAGGTGAGCGGCCGCCACCACGAAGCCGGGGGTGCAGTAGCCGCACTGGACGGCGTGCTCTGCCAGCAGCGCCTCCTGGACCGGGTGGAGGCCGCCTGCGGGGGCGAGTCCCTCGACGGTGGTGATCTCCGACCCGTCGGCGTCGGCGGTCATCACCAGGCAGGAGCAGACCAGGTCGCCGTCGAGGACCACCGAGCACGAGCCGCACTCGCCCTGCTCGCAGGCGTTCTTGGATCCCGGCAGCCCGAGGCGGTCCCGGAGGGTGGTGAGCAGGCTCTCGGCACCGGAGGGCTCGGCGGTGTACTCGGCCCCGTTGACGATCAGGCGGGTCATAGGCACCTCTCCAGCAACCGGCGGGCCAGCACCCCGGCCGCATGGCGGCGGTAGCTCTCGGTGGAGCGATGGTCGGTGATGGGGGAGACCTCCCCCGCCACCAGGCGGCCGAACTCCTCGATGGCGGCCGCCGACGGGTGCCGCTCTGCGGAGATCATCTCCTCGGCGCGGCGGGCTCGGATCGGGATGGGCCCGACCGAGCCCAGGGCGATGCGGGTAGCGCCGCCGGGGTCGCGGACCAGGCAGGCGGAGGCGATCGAGATGACCATGGCGTTGCGGGCGCCCACTTTGGCGAACTCCTGCCGGTGCGGGAGGTGCTCGGGGAGTTGCACCCCGACGATGAGTTCGCCGGGTTGAAGGGCGTTCTGCTTGGGACCGGTGATGAACTGGTCCCAGCGCAGGGTGCGGCGGCCCCCCTTGGAGGCCAGCACCACTGAGGCGTCGACGGCGGCCAGGAAGGGCAATCCGTCCCCGGCCGGACTGGCGGTCCCCAGGTTGCCCCCGATCGTCCCGGCATTGCGGATCTGTGGCGACCCCACCGTGCGGGCCGCCTGGGCCAGTCCCCGCACCGGGCCGTGCTCGATGCGGGCCCAGGTGACCCCGGCCCCGATGAAGGCGCCCTCCCAGGTGGCGAGTTCGGCGACCCGCCGCAGC
This sequence comes from Actinomycetota bacterium, assembly GCA_018821365.1. GTDB lineage: Bacteria > Actinomycetota > Acidimicrobiia > Spongiisociales > UBA11373 > JAHJML01. Next base: position 16,065 of record JAHJML010000200.1, read on the forward strand.
GCTACCACCGACTCGGGGCGGCGCCACCCGTAGGTCACCTCCACCATCAGGTCGGTGCCACCGGCCAGCAGCGTGGCGGAGGGGTCGTGGTCGAGTGCGTCGAGCACCCCGGCGAGGTCCGTCGGGCGAGTGATGTCCATCGATGCAAAGCTACCGCACCCGGGCGGTCAATCGCCCCGCACCAGGCGGGCGGCGGCCCGGTTGTGCTCGTCGATCCAGTGCTGCTCGTGGAGCAGGCAGGTGCATTCGCCGCCCGAGACGATCGCCCGGCCCTGGACGTAGGTGT
>JAHJML010000201.1 GCA_018821365.1 Actinomycetota bacterium
GCCTCGCTGCCGATCGGCGTCGTGGGGGTGGCCGCCGCGGCAGCGGCCGCCGCCGCGTGGGGCACCCTGATCCCGGCCCCCGGGTTGCCGCACGGGCCCGAATGGGTGATCGTCGGGGTGGCGGCTGCCGGTCTGGCGGCAGTGGCCCGGCCGGGATCGGTCGAGGCGTTGGGGGACTACCGACGGGAGCCGCTGCCGCCCGGCCGGGTGCGGCTGGGCCGCCTGTTGGCGGTGGTCGGCGCCGGGTTGACCTTCATCTGGCTGGGTGGAGAGGGCCTGACCTCCGGATCGGCGGTCTGGGCGGCACTGGCGGCCGCCGCTCTGCCGGGCCGTCCCGGCAGGGCGTTGCGTCGCGTCAACTGAGTCCCACCGAAGTGGGGCTCAGTCAGACTTCGAGTGTGAAGGCGCTATTCGACGGCGAATGCGATCTTGCAGGCCGCCTGGTAGCTCTTGACCTTGCCATCCTCGACCTTGGCGGTGAATGAGGTCACCTCGACGCCGGTGATGCCCTTGATCGTCCCGGCCGTCTTGGAGATCGCCACGTCGACAGCGTCTTCCCATGACTTGTCGGAGACGCCGATGATCTCTATGACCTTGACGGCTCCTCTGTCGATATAGCCCATGCTTCCCTTTCCTCCGTTGGCCCGATCATAGGCGGCCGCTCCGATCGCCCTCGGCCTGATCAGTCGATGCCATCGGGCCGGAAGATCCGGTCGTACTCCCGCAGGGCGAAGCGGTCGGTCATCCCGGCGACGTAGTCGATCACCCGGGTGATCGCATCCGCCTCGTCGTGGCGATAGGTGGCCGGGATCTCGGAGGGTTGCTCCAGGTAGTGGTCGACCAGGCTGCGGATCACCTTGACGGCCTTGCGGCGCTGCCCCTCGGCCTCCGGGCGCAGGTAGACCCGCTCGAACATGAAGTCCCTGATGCGGTTCATCGCCTCGAGCACGTCCTCGTCCATGGCGACCCGGCCGGCACGGTGGGTCCCCTCCACCACGGCCTGGATCATGGTGGCGATCCACCGGCTGCCCGGATCCCCGAACATCTCTCGGCCGGGCAGTTCGTCGACGGTGATCACCCCGGCCCGCAGCGCGTCCTCGACGTCGTGGCTCAGATAGGCGATCCGGTCGGCGAAGCGGCACAGGTACCCCTCGGGGGTCTGCGGGGGCGGTTCGATCTTCCACGAGTGGGCCCGGATGCCGTCGAGCACCTGGTCGGTCAGGTTGTGGGGTTCGAGGACCTCGAAGATGCGCACGCTCTGGGCGGCATGGTGCCACTCGCCGGCCACGTAGGGGGTGAGTGCATCCTCCCCGGTGTGGCCGAACGGCGAGTGGCCGACATCGTGGCCGAGGCAGATGGCTTCGGTGAATGGCTCGTTGAGGCCGAGCGTCACGGCCATGGCCCTGCCGATCTGGGTGACCTGGAGGGTGTGGGTGAGCCTGGTGACGAAGTGGTCCCCGTCGGGGTTCATGAAGACCTGGGTCTTGTGCTTGAGCCTGCGGAACGCCTTCGAGTGGAGGATCCGATCCCGGTCCCGCTCGAACGGGGTCCGGAAGGGGTCGAGTTCCTCGTCCTGGCGGCGGGTAGCGGTGATGCTGCGGGTGGCGGCCGGGGCGAGGAGCGCCTCGGCGGCTTCCCGGTCCTCACGACGGATCGTGGAGAACTCGCTCACAGGAGGGGGTCGAGGTCCACCTGCAACTGGCGGAGCAGGAACACCACCACGAAGGCCAGGATCCCCATCACCAGCAGTGCCAGCGCTCGCTGCCAGCGGTTGCGTCCCAGGAAGTTGGTCAGAGGACTCGGTTCGGGCTCGCCGCTGATGATGCGGCGGCGCACCCTGGCCGAGATCGTGTCGACCACCAGCACGGCCCCGATCGTCAGGAACAGCACCGTGCCGGCCCTGGCGAAGTCACGGAAACGCAACTGGGAGACCAACTCGGCGCCGACTCCGCCGGCGCCGACCACGCCCAGCACCGCCGAGGCCCTGATGTTGATCTCGAAGCGATAGAGCCAGTAAGCCACGATCGTCGGAAGCACCTGAGGGATGACCGCGAAGCGGACCCGGGACACCCGGCCGCCTCCGACCGCCGCCACCGCTTCCACCGGCCCGGGGTCGATGCCTTCGACGACCTCCGACGACAGCTTGCCGAGGGTGCCGATGGAGTGGAGACCGAGGGCCATCGTGCCGGTCCAGGCGCCGAGTCCGGTGATCGGGATGAGCAGCATGGCCACCAGCAGTTCGGGGACGGCCCGGATCCCGTTGAGGACCTGGCGGATCCCGGTGTTGACCCAGGCCGGGGTCATGTTCTTGGCGGCGAAGAACGCCAGTGGGAACGAGAAGAAGGCGCCGATCATCGTGCCGACCCAGGCGATGAAGATCGACTCCATCACCTTGGGCATCGCCCGCTGGATGGCCTCGGGACTCAGATCCGGTGGGAACAGGTTCTGGCTGATGCGCCAGATGTTGAACCAGAACCAGTCGGGGTTCCAGATGTTGAACCAGGGCAGCACCAGGACGAAGAGCCCGGCTCCGGCCGACCAGGAGAGGCTCTTGGTCTGCCAGAAGACGACCAGCACGACCAGGGCGATGACGATCAGATACGTCCAGTTCCACGAGAGCGTGATCTCCCAGTCACCGAACCATCGGAAGGGGTTGAGGGACGGCCAATCGATGTCGAGGCCGGTTGCCGACCAGATGGCGGGGATCAGGATGGCGGCGAAGATGGCCCAGCGGAACACCCTGGGCCCGACCGGCTGATGGGGGCGTTCGATCTTGTCGGGGCGGATGCCGAGATCGGGAACCGTCATACCAGCCGCCTTCGGAGTGCCACGCTGACCTGCTCGATGAGGAACACGATCACGAAGATCACCAACACGATCGCCAGCACCCGATCGAACTTGAAGAAGGATCGCTGGGCTTCGAGGACCCGGCCGATGCCGCCGGCGCCGACGATGCCGAGCACCACCGAGGCCCGGATGTTGATCTCGAAGATGTAGAGGGCGTAGGCGACGTAGTTGGGTAACACCTGCGGCCACACCGAGGTGCGGATGGCGGGCCAGTGGTGGGACCCGGTCGCTCTGGCAGCCTCGATCGGCCTTGGGTCGACGGCGTCCACGGTCTCGGAGAGCAACTTGGCCATGATCGCCATCGAGAAGAAGATCAGCGCCAGGGTTCCGGCAAACGGCCCGATCCCCACCGAGGTGGCGAAGATCATGGCCCAGAACAGATCGGGGATGGTGCGGATCACGTTCATGATCCCCTTGTTGAGCCAGTAGTCGCTGCCCCGAATGGCGGTGATCTTGGAGGCCCGCAGCGCCAGGGGGATCGCCAGGGTCACGCCGATGAGACAGGCGACGATGGCGATTCGGAAGGTCTCCATCAACGGATTGGCCCTGAGTTCGGAACCGAAGTCCCAGGAGGGGAGCCACCACCATTGACCGGTTCCGATGGCCCAGTCGAAGTCGGGCGGCCACATCAGCTTGCCGATCTCGCCGGCGTTGGAGAAGTTGCTGATCAGGCCGGGGATGGTGAAACCGACCTGGGCACCCGCATAGAGCGACATGAAGGCGAGGGTGGACACGGTGGCGACGACATTGAGGCCGGTCAGGCCGCTCAGGAGAAAGGCGCCTCCCATGATGCCGACGGTGACACCTATGAAGAGGTAGCTGTATCCCAGGCCGGACGAGTCGCCGATGGTCGACTCGAGCGGCTTGAGGACGTCCCACGACACGATCGCAGGGAGCGCCAGCAGGCCGGCGCCGGTCCAGCCGAGGACCATGGTCAGTGCCTTGGCCGGCGAGGGGCTCTTGCGCCACAGGACGAAAGCCGCCGCCACCCCCGCCGGGATCCAGGCCCCCGCCATCCGCAGCGATAGGTTGGCTGAGAGCGCCTCGAAGGTGCCGGGGAGCACCAGGGTGGTGAGCACGGTGGAGGCCACCGCCCCGGCCAGCAGGATGCCCATGTCCAGGTAATCGACCTTCTCCTTGGCGACGATCAGGGCGGCGACGGTTGCTCCACCGCCGATGACGCCCCACACGATCCCCCACAGCAGGTCACCGGCGAGTCCCCCGAGGCCGAATCCGGCGAGGACGATCCCCAGGGAGGGGAGCAGGGTGACCGACCGGCGCGGCGTCGGGGGACGCCTCTCGCTCGGCTGGTAGTCCGGATCGACCACGACCCGCTCACCGACCACCGAGGCGATCATGAGGATGACGGTCGCTCCGGCGCCTCCGAGGATCGCCAGGGTCCAGCCCCAGACCGGATCGATCAGGAGCCAGCCCGTCACGAACCCCACGACCGCCACCGTGATCACGGAGACCGTCTTGGGGACACGCGAAGTGGTGCCCGCCGCCTCGGCCCACACGTGCTCCCGTTCGAAGGGGTGGCGTATCCACTCCTGGAAGCCGCGGTGACGACGGGTCTGAGCAGCCGGTCCCGGCTTCATGATGAGCAACGCCGCGATGGCGAAGATCCAGAAGAACGCCCCGAGCCAGAACCACTTGCGACGCAGATGCCCTCTCCGCTCGGCGAGCGCCGAGGTGATCGAGCCGAAGATGCCGGCCACAACGATCACTACGCCGATCAGGAACAAGACGAAGAAGAAGCGATACAGCTTCGCTGTCTCGCTCACAGCTCGGCTCCCTCCTTGAGGTCGTCGGGCGTGACGGCACGGCCGTAGATCCCCCGGAAGGTCTCGTCGTCGACGTCGGCGATGTCGCCGTCGTAGACCAGTTCGCCGTCGCGCAGGCCGATCAGGCGCCTCCCGTAGGAGCGGGCGAGGTCGAGGAAGTGGAGGTTGATGATGGTGGTGATGCCCAGGTCGCGGTTGATCCGGCGCAGGTCGCGCATCACGGTGTGTGAGGTGACCGGATCGAGCGAGGCGACCGGTTCGTCGGCGAGCAGGATCTGCGGCTGCTGGGCGAGCGCCCTGGCGATCCCGACCCGCTGCTGTTGTCCTCCGGAGAGGTTGGAGGCCCGGATGTAGGCCTTCTCGACGATCTCGACCCGCTCCAGGGACTGGAGGGCGATCTCCCGATCGGCCGCCGGCCACACGCCGAGCATCGACCGCCAGCGGGGCACCTTGGAGAGCCGCCCCATCAGGGCGTTGTTGATGACGCTGGTGCGGTAGACCAGGTTGAAGGTCTGGAAGATCATTCCTATACCGCCGCGGAGTTCTCGAAGGGTGGCCTGCGAGGCGCCCCGCACCTCGGTGCCGTTGACCTTCACCGAACCGGCCGTGATCGGGACGAACCCGTTAATCGCTCGCAGCAGCGTGCTCTTGCCTGCACCGGAGAGGCCGACGATCACGACCAACTCACCCTTGTTGATCTTCAGCGACACGTTGCTGAGGGCCTTGAAACCGCCCGGGTAGGTGACGTCCGCATTCTCGAATTCGATCATGGTCCTCGTCCATCGCCGGCGATGATCGGGTCGCGCCCGACTCGGCCAGAGGCTAGTCCCTGACGGAACGGCCCGGTCATCACAGCGAGGGGGCCGCTCGTGCGAGCGGCCCCCTCGGATCGTCCTATGTCGTCTGTTCGCTCAGTCGCAGGCGGAGCCTGCGCCGAGGTAGAGGCCGTCGATGCCGCAGATGCCGGTCTGGATCGATCCGTCGGCCAGGCCGGCCCGGATCGCTTCGACCGCCGCAGCAACCTCGGCGGGGATCATCGCGTCGTGGAACGGCGC
>JAHJML010000275.1 GCA_018821365.1 Actinomycetota bacterium
CCACCATGCACCCGGCGACCAGGTTCCGGAGTACCTCGGGGTAAGCCCGCCGCGCGACCTTGTCGACGGCATCCTGCACGACGTCCTCACACCATGCGCTGAGCTTGTAGACCAGCGTAATAAGCTGCGCATACAGTGGTTTGAGGGCCTCCCGGTGGGCTTCGGCGTCAGCGGTCTTGCCACGACTACGCCGTCCGATCTTCTGGACCAGACGCTTGACCTTGCGGCACTGAAGCCGCCTGTTGTCGACGAGGCTGGGGTCGAGCGAGCGCATCCTGTCGACCAGACGGGCCAAGGTCCTGTAGCTGTCGCCCAGCAGGGACGAGTCGGAGGGCCAGTGGATGTTGGTCTCCACAGCCGTGGTGTCCAACCGGGTGCGGCCGCCGGAGATGCGTCCTTGATTGACAGCAGTCTGAGCGAGAGCCTGGTTGATCTGCTTCCAGGTCTGAGGCGCGATGCGGTTTCTGAGCCGACAGAACGTGGAGTAATCGATCATGGGGTCATTGTAGATCCGCACGAAGCGGCGGAGGAACTCGCTGTCGTCCATACGCACGACGATCTCCCGCAGAGAGCAGCCCTCGATGATCTGGCAGATCACGATGCGCAACACGGTCTCGCTGGAGCACTTGTAGCAGTCCTCGCCGGCTCCGTCGGGCGCCTGTTCACAGTCCAGGGGTTCAGCAATGTCGCGATGGATCAGGTCGACCAGCTCCGAATGTCCAGCCAGAATGGCGTCGATCCGGTCGTACTTGCCGTAGTAGCATCTGGTGATTTTCAGAGTGGGCGCGGCTTGAAAATGGAACTGGGGTTGGTTATTAAACTTGGGTCGCATGACCGAGCCTCCTTTCTCGTCTGTCCTTGTCGTCTTGACCACGCTAAGGATAACGAAAAGGCGGCCTCGGTCTGCGCACAAAATCGAAAAACCCTACGATTTCAGCGGTTTGGGCCTACGCGCGCAGCCGATCGCCGGCCGTGCAACAGGAACTAGACTAGTTCCTGTTGCATGGGCCGTGTTTTCGCCTTGGCGGAGGCGGGCCGGGCGGCGTGGTCGGAGCGGTTGGGCACAAGGCGCGGTCGGTTTTGCGCTGTTGGCAAGCATGTTTCGTGAATTCGGCACGTCGAGGGCTGGCCGGGCGCAGAGCCCGAGCCCTGGCGGCGGCGAACATGGCCAAAATGGCTTAGCCGAATCTGATCCTCACTCGCGTATGAGGATCAAGAGGTTGTGAACGAAGACGGCGGCTCCGACGGTGGCTACATAGTGCGTCCACCCTTTGACATAGCAGCGGGCCAGACCGAGCGTTCTCTTGAGATAGGAGATGGTGCCCTCGACCCCGGCGCGGAAACGCTGGGCGTGCCGGAAGAAGGGATCGGACTCGAGTTGTTTCTCTTCCTGGGAGCGTTTGCCCTTTTTGTTGATCGCCACGAGGTCGATCTGTTCGCGCAGCGCTGCAAGTTGCTCTCTGCTGCCGTAGTAGCCTTTGTCTGCGGTGAGTTCCTTGGGATAGTCTCCAAAGAGTTCCCGGTGTCGCTCGATGGCTGGTTCGACCAGTTCGTGCTCCACGGGCTTATGGCGGAACACGTCGTAATGGGTAATGAACTTCTCGGCCACCTGCTGGATTTGGATCATGTGTCCGAACTCGATGGGCTTGCCGGCCTTGCCTCGGATGAGCAGTTCGGTGTGCGGCTCGAAGATGCTGAACAGCTTCTGGTCGTTGGGCACCGGCCGGCCTTCGACGACACGCTGATGCGCCTGTTTCATGACTTGGTCGGTCAGGCCCCTGAAGTGGATCATCTCCGCCATGCACTCGGCGATCAGGTCCCGGAGCGCATCGGGATAGGCCTTCCGTGCGAGACGGCCGACACTGTCCCGGATGATGTCCTCGCACCACACGTTGAGGTTGTGGACCAGCGTAATCAGCTGTATATACAGGGGTTTGAGGGCCTCCCGCCGGGCTTCGGCGTTTACGGTCTTGCCACGACTACGCCGTCCGATCTTCTGGACCAGACGCTTGACCTTGCGGCACTGAAGCCGCCTGTTGTCGACGAGGCTGGGGTC
>JAHJML010000202.1 GCA_018821365.1 Actinomycetota bacterium
GCACCAAGGTGGCGGCCGGCGAGGCGCTGGCCGTCTACTCCGGCGACGACATCCTGACCCTGCCGATGATGGCGGTGGGTGGGGTCGGGGTGGTCTCGGTGGCCACCCACCTGGCAGGGCGCCAGGTGGCCGAGATGGTGGCGGCGGCGCTGGCCGGAGACTGGGACCGGGCCCGCACCCTCCATCTGGCGCTCGCCCCGCTGTGCCAGGCGCTGTTCGCCGAGCCCAATCCTCAACCGGTGAAGGGGGGGCTCAACGCCTTCTGGGAGCCGGTCGGCGATCCGCGGCTCCCGCTGGTCCCGGCGGCCGCCGGCACCGTGGCTGCGATCGGGGTGGCACTGGAGGCCGCCCGCCGCGCATGACCGTCGAGATCACCTTCCTCGGCGGGTTGGGGGACGTCGGGCGCAACTGCGCCACCCTCGACATCGACGGGAAGATCGCCCTCATCGACTGCGGGCTGATGTTCCCCGAGGAGGACATGCTGGGGGTGGACCTGGTGCTGCCGGACTTCACCTCGGTCTTCGCTCGCCGCCGGGATGTGCAGTGTGTGGTCCTCACCCACGGCCACGAGGACCACGTCGGAGCGCTGCCGTACTTCCTGTCGCAGTTGAACGTCCCCGTCTACGGGACGGCGCTGGCGGTCGGACTGGCCCGGGGCCGCATCGAAGAGGCCGGGGTCACCCCGGACCTGCGGGCGGTGGCGACCGGGACCTGGGTGGACCACGGCCCGTTCCGGTTCCGCCTCGTCCCCGTCTCCCACTCCATCCCCCAGGGCGCCGGGATCGCCTTCGACACGCCGGAGGGGATCATCATCCACAGCGGCGACTTCAAGTTGGACCCCACCCCGGTGGACGGGATCCCCACCGACCTCCCCGACTTCGCCGACCTGGGCAACCGGGGGGTGCGGCTGCTGATGGCCGACAGCACCAATGCCGAGCGTCCCGGATTCGTGCCCAGCGAGAGCAGCCTGCGCAAGCCCCTCTACGAGATCGTGGTCGAGGCGAAGGGGCGGCTGATCGCGGCGTGCTTCGCCAGCCACCTCCACCGGGTGCAGCAGATCGTCGATGCCGCCGTCGACGCCGGGCGGTACGTCGCCTTCCTCGGGAGGTCGATGCAGCGCAACGTCCCGATCGCCGAGAGTCTCGGGCTCATCAACATCCCTGCCGACTCGGTGCTTCCCATCGAGGAATTGCTGAAACTGCCCCCCAACAAGACGGCCATCATCTCGACGGGATCGCAGGGAGAGCCGCTGGCCGCCCTGTCGCTGATGGCCAATGCCAGCCACCGGTGGGTCACGATCGAGCAAGGCGACACCGTGCTGATCTCGGCCCGTCCCATCCCCGGCAACGAGACCAGGGTGTCGCGGGTCGTCAACGGCTTGCTGCGGCGGGGCGCCGAGGTGTTCCACGGCAACAACGCCATGGTCCACGTATCCGGGCACGGGGCCCGCGAGGAACTCAAGACGTTCATCAACGTCATCCGCCCCCAGGCGTTCGTCGGGGTGCACGGCGAGTACCGGCACCTGGCGGCGCACGCCGCCCTGGCTCGGGACATGAAGGTGCCCGAGGTGTTCCTGTGCCAGGACGGCGATGCGATCAGACTCCACAACGGCAAGGCGGAATTCCGTCCCCAGTCGGTCTCGGCCCGGCACGTCTTCGTGGACGGCCTCGAGGTCGACGAGACCGGCCAGGGGGTGGTCCGGGACCGCAAGCATCTTGCCGAGGATGGCGTGGTCATCGTCACCGTGGGCCTCGATCTGGAGAGCGGCGAGGTGGTGCAGGGCCCCGACCTCGAGAGCTACGGCTTCATGGATGATCCGTCCGAGGTGTTCGCCGCCGCCCGGGCCATGGTGCTGGCCGAGTTGAAGACGGTCGACCGCTGGCCGGCCGACCCCGAGCACATCCAGCGCAAGATCGTCACCGGCACCCGCCGGGCGGTCAAAGCGGCCGCCCGCCGCCGCACGGTGGTCATCCCGATCATCATCGAGATCTAGAGCCTCGGGCCGGCGGTCGTTTGCCCTGGGGGCCGGGGTGTGTACGCTCCCCGCAATGGCAAAGCGAAAGCCCGCCCGCAGCCGGGGCACGGGGCGGAGCGCGGCAAGCAGGGCCACCACGACACAGAAGAAGAGCTCGGGGCCGTCTGCGCTGGCGGCGTTCCGGCAACGGATTCGCTCAGGATTCGGCAGGCACGCCGACGATTTCTGGGGGATCGTCCTCGTCGTGCTCGGAATCCTGGTCACCCTGTCGTTCTTAGACCTGGCCGGACCGGTCGGCGACTGGATCATGTCGGCGATGCGCCTGCTGTTCGGAGTGTGGGGCTACGTGGTCGGCAGCGCCCTCCTCCTGCTCGGGATCGCCCTGATCCTCGCCAGGCCCCGCAACGACTACGGCCGCATCGCCACGGGTTTCGTGATCACCTTCCTCGGCTCGCTGGCCCTGTTCCATCTGATGACCGGGGCGTATTCGCTGGCGGGGTCGCTCGACCTGGTCAAGGAGAGGGGCGGGGCGGTCGGGTCGCTGATCGCCTTCCCGTTGCGGAGGGTCGTCGGATTCTGGGGGGCGTTCGTCATCCTCACCGCCCTCACCGCGCTCGGGGTCCTGGTGCTGACCCGCACCACCCTCCGGGAGGTCTTCTCGACCATCGGCGCCGGTGTCAGACGCCTCTGGTCCCGGATGCGGGGCCGCAATGATCGGCGGCCTCGCCGTCCTGCGGTCGAGATCAGGACCCCGGCGCCCCAGCCGATGTACCGGCCCCCGGATTCCGCCCGGGCGGTGGAGCCGCGCCCGTCGCAACCGGTCCCCAAGGCGGGGCCGCGACCGTTGGCCCGCAAGCCGGTGGCGTCGGGGGCGGGGTATCAACTGCCGCCCCTCGACCTGCTGGAGTTGGGCGGCGGATCCGAGCACAGCCGCCGCATGCTCGACGACACCGCCCGGGAGTTGGAGGAGACCCTGCGGCAGCACGGCGTGGACGCCAAGCTGACCCGGATCGTCCCGGGCCCCACCGTCACCCGCTACGAGATCGAATTGGCGCCGGGTGTCAAGGTGGCACGGGTCACCAGCCTCTCCCATGACATCGCCTACGCCCTGGCGACCCCCGACCTGCGGATCCTGGCTCCGATCCCGGGCCGCAGCGCCATCGGCGTGGAGGTCCCCAACAAGCGGCGCCAATTGGTGACGCTGGGCGACATCCTCCGCAGCAACGAGGCCAAGGCCGCCGGCCACCCTCTCCAGGTCGGCCTCGGCATGGACATCAGCGGCAAGGCGACCATGCTCCACCTCGGCGAACTGCCGCACGTGCTGATCGCCGGTGCCACCGGGGCCGGCAAGTCGTCGTGCATCAACGCCATCGTCACCTCGCTGTTGATGCGGACCAGTCCCGAGGAACTGCGGATGATCCTGATCGACCCCAAGCGGGTCGAGTTGGGCCAGTACAACGGGGTCCCCCACCTGCTGACCAGGGTCATCACCAATCCCAAGCGGGCCGCCGATGCGCTGCAGTGGGCCGTCGCCGAGATGGACCGCCGCTACGACTTGGTCGCCGACGCCGGGGTGCGCGACATCGACGGCTACCACGAGAAGTGGGATGCCGGGGCTCTCGACGAGGAGAGCTACGACCGCTTCCCGTTCATCGTGGTGGTGGTCGACGAGTTGAACGACCTGATGATGGTGGCGGGCCGGGCCGTGGAGGACGCCATCGTCCGGATCGCCCAGATGGCCAGGGCGGTCGGCATCCACCTGGTGATCGCCACCCAGCGCCCCTCCGTCGACGTCATCACCGGGGTCATCAAGGCCAACATCCCCTCCCGCCTGGCGTTCTCGGTGGCCTCGCAGGCCGACAGCCGGGTGATCCTCGACACCGGCGGCGCCGAGAAACTGGTCGGCCTCGGCGACATGATCGTGGTGACCGCCCGTGACCCCAAGCCGGAGCGGGTGCAGGGGGCCTGGGTGCGTGAGGAGGAGGTGCATGCGATCGTCGATTGGGTCAAGCGGCAGCGCGAGGCCCGGTACGAGGAGACGGTTCTCGAGGCCGCCGGGGAGGCGGCCGGGACGTCGGGTGGGGGGGATTTCGACGGAGAGGACGCCACCATCGTCCGAGAGGCGATCGACATCGTGGTCCGCTCCCAGTTGGGGTCCACCTCGATGCTGCAGCGCAAACTGCGGATCGGCTTTTCCAGGGCGGGGCGGGTGATGGACATCCTGGAGCGGCGCGGCATCGTCGGCCCCTCCGAAGGCTCCAAGGCCCGTGCCGTCCTGATCACCGCCGAGGAGTTGGACGAGATCCTCTCCGACGAGAACCTCTGATCGACCGAAGGGTCAAGTGGGCCTGTGTTCGGGTGGGCCCCACGGAGGCGGGGTTGGGGGTGGGTAGCCGGGAGACCGACTGCCGCCGCTTGCTCGAAGAGCGGGGCTGGGACACCCGGTTCTCCGGATCGATAGCGTGTGAGGTCGTGTTGACGGGGCCGCGCCCCATCATCGATCTCCGGCTCGATCCGGCTCACGTCGGGGTTGGAGCTGAGGACGCCGGATCTGTCTGGGTGGCGCCCAGTGACCAGTTCAGGGTGATGTTCCCGGTCCGATCGCTGTAGCCGTCGACGACGATCCGGTAGGTCCTGCCTGCAGTGACCTCGAGTTGTACCCGGCTGGTGAGGCCACTGCCCCCGTCGTCGTCGTAGGAGACCTCGGTGAGCGAGCCAAGCGACCCCCCGGTATACACGGCCAGCACGGTGTCGAACCCGGATCCTTCGGTGTCGATGGTCGCGGTGCCTGATTGGGGGGCGGTCCATTTCCACCACACCGAATGCGAGGCGTTGCCGTGATGCGATGGCTCGCCTGATTGGATCGTGGCGTTCACGTTGCTGCCGTGGACCGAACCCGACGGGCCCGAGAGGCGCACGGCCGAGGCGAAGCTGTCATTCGCAGGACCGCTCCGCGGGGTTGCCCTTGCCTTGTCCGACCACGCACCGGCTCCTGCTGCGCTGCGGGCCCGAACCGCGAACTGGTAGGACGTACGGTTGGTGAGTCCGGTGACCGTCATGGTGGTGTCGGTCGACACCCCATCGGCGAACAGGTGCCATGCCGTCGTGCCCGTCTCCCGGTACCTCGTCTGGTAGTCGGTGATCGGGGCGCTGCCCGTCGAAGCCGGCGGGTTCCACGCCAATGTCACCCGCCGGAATCCCGGTGTCGCCGTCAGGTCGAGCGGGCGGCTCGGAGGGACCGGTGTCACCGGCACCGGTGTCGCTCTTGCCTTGTCCGACCACGCACCGGCTCCTGCTGCGCTGCGGGCCCGAACCGCGAATTGGTAGGACGTACGGTTGGTGAGTCCAGTGACCGTCATGGTGGTGTCGGTCGACACCCCATCGGCGAACAGGTGCCATGCCGTCGTGCCCGTCTCCCGGTACCTCGCCTGGTAGTCGGTGATCGGGGCGCTGCCCGTCGAAGCCGGCGGGTTCCACGCCAATGTCACCTGCCGGGATCCCGGTGTCGCCGTCAGGTCGAGCGGGCGACCGGGACGCTCCGGCGTCGATTCGATCACATTGAGGTCGAGCGTGCCCGAGTCGCCGTTGTAGCCCCCGGCCTGTATCCAGTAGGTGACGCCGGCGGCGGCGGCCAGATCCAATCGGGACCACCGATCCTGGAAGTCGTCGTTGCACGCGACGGCCGTCAGATTCGAGAGCGAATTGCCGCGGTAGGCGGCAAGCACCGTGTCGTAGCTACTCCCGGAGGAATCGATCGTGACGGAAGTGGCACTGCCCGGTGTGTACCTGAACCAAACCGTGGACCCGATGGATCCACAGGGCTGAGGCTCCCCGGCTTGCACGGTTGCCCCATCTGTGGCTTGGGATCGATGGATCGGGAGATTCCGCAACACAGTCGCTTTGGCGAAGTTGTCGTTGCGTGTGGATGGCGTTTCCACCCGGACATAGCGCGGGTAGGTCTCCACTGAACACTCGCCATAGCCCATCTTGAAGTAGCCGCCGTCACCCCAAGTGGTGCCCCAACTGTTCCTCACGATCCAATAGCCACCGGGGTCGTCATAACCGACGAGCACGACGGCATGGTTGATGCCACTGTCGTGGGTGCACCGGTAGATGTCGCCGTCCCAGTAGCCGTAATTGGTCCAGGCGATCGATGCAGTCAGGGGACCCCGTTCGACCAGATACTGCTTGATCGAGGCCCGGTCGGTCGGCACCGAGCCGGTGGCTCCGATCTGAGTGAGACGACTGGACCAGTTGCTGCACCGATTCCCGCAGCTCCTGTCACTGCAACTTCCCCCGCCGCGGTAGGCACATCCGGAACTGCATCCGGACGATGGGCAACTGCATCCGGACCCGTCGACATAGGCCATGCAGGCTTCGTCGGGAACGCCGTTGCTCTGGATGAAGGCGAGTGCTCCGCCGGTCCAGCCACCACAGCAGGAGCCAGCATCCGAGCAGTCCGACACCAGATACTGCTCCGACAGGTCCAGATCGAGGCCGGCGTTCTGAGCGTCGATGTTGTGAGCCGCCTCCACTGCCCCCACGGCGGCGAACGCCCAGCAACTGCCGCATTGGCCCTGATTCTTGATAGGAGTCATCCAGTTCTGGCCCTGTTGGTTGCGCCAGTCGAACCCGGATGGAACCGCTGCCGTCGCTGCAGCCGTGGGTGCAGTCAACGACGGCTTCGGTGCCGCCACGGCCGCCGAGGAGTCCTCTTCGTCGGTGCAACCTCCGGACCTGGTCTTCTCGACCAGTCGGGTCAGTTGGGTCACGGAACCGACCTCTTGCCCCGATTCGGAGACGCAAACCGCGTACTCCCGGGAGAAGGGATCATTGCCGTCGGTGAGCGTCTCGATCCCATAGCCATGCTGCTCGCAGTACGAGTGCTCGGCCCCACAGGTGCCCTGGAGGAACTCCCACTCCCCGCACTTCTTCCCATCCGGGAAGATGCAGGAACCCTGTTGGCCAGAGGCGCCATCGGCCATTTGGTACTGGAATCCCAGATCCGAACAGTAGGTGGCGGCCGGATTGGCCATGTGGATCGTCGTATCCGCCGCGATGGACTCGTCGCCCTCAGCGGCGGTGTCGACGCCGAGAGAAAGCACGGGAGAGACCGAAGTGCTGGCGTTCGGCCAACTGGCCGTGATAGCCGAAACGGGTGGACCGGCGTCAGGGTGTGCGGTCGGCGATGGGGCGTGGCCGGATTCCTCAGCGCCAAACACTCCGACCAGGACCACGAGCGAGAAGAGCGTGCCGCGAATGGCGGCAGTACCGTGCTGTGTCATATCGGAGTCCTTCACTCGCGCGATTTCGAGTGTGCCACCCCTCGCACATGCCGGTCTGACTCGAACCTACACCCTGGCCCGGCGGCGTGCCGGTCCGCACGACCAGTGAGACACCCGGGTTGTCTCCCGGGCGGGGGATAATCCGCCCTCATCGAGAGGAAGTCGGCTGATGCGCTCTTCCAGGCTGTTGGTGGGGTTGGTCGTTCTCGCCGCCGGGGCCGCCGCCTGCGGCGGCGACGACGGGGTGCGGGTCGCAGGGGCGTGGGCCCGCACCAGTCCGGCGATGGCCGACGCCGTGGCCGTCTACCTGCAGATCACCGCGCCGGGCGGCGATCGCCTGATCGGGGTGTCGGTCGACCCGGCGGTGGCGGCGATGGCCCAGATCCATGAGACGGTGACGGCCGAGGGCGAAGCCGAGGGGATGGGGGCGATGACGATGCAGGAGGTCAGATCGATCGATCTGACCGCCGGTGAGACGGTGGCGCTGGAACCGGGCGGATTCCACGTCATGCTGATGCAACTCGCCGTCCCCCTCGAAGCCGGCCAGACCCTCGAGATCACGCTGACCTTCGAGGAGGCGGGGACGATGGTGGTCGAGGTCCCGGTCCTGGACGACGCCCCGTAGCCGGCCTCAGTCCCGGTCGTCGCCCCGCGCCTGGGACCGGCCGATCAGCATCACCAGGCCGATTCCGGCCACCAGCACCGCCCCGGTGACACCTCGCTCTGCCCAGAACGGAGTTGCGGTGGGGAGCACCGCCTTCCACATCCACTCCCGGTGCAGGAACCCCCACACCGTCAGCACCACCGCCCCGATCAGGGCCGCCGCCGATGCCCACCGGCGCAGGGCGGCCATCGATTGCATCGCCACCGCCGCCACCGCCGCCACCGCCGCCGCCCCCAGCGCCAGCGCTGCCAACGGCGGCGCCCACAGCGACCACGACGGTCCGGTCTCGGGCGGCACCGACCGCAGGGCGGTCACCCCCAGCAGGGAGGCGGCCGCCGCCAACCCCACGAGGAGGGCGGCCAGCATCCCGATCTGGGCCCTCCCGAAGGCGGCGGCGGAGGCCATCACCAGACCCGCCGCCATCCCTGCCAGGACCGGCGCCGGGGAGGGGGCCGGTTGCCAGACCGAGCGCACCGTCACGTCGACGGAGACGCCGTCGACCACCAGGGGTATCACCCCCTCCAGGATCACGTCGCCCGGTTCCCGCCCCAGCGGCCGGGCGGTGCTCATCCAGTGGGTGCGATGGTCGTGCCAGGCGAACGACCCTCCGGTGGCGACCACCCGCCAGGCCGGTTCGGCGTCGGCGGAGATCCCGACCGGGACCTCGGTGATCCCGTACCGGTCGGTGTTGAGGTAGGTGGCCGGCGAGTGGTCGTTCTGTTCGATGGTGCCGTCGGGCAGGAAGCGCAGGTACGGCTCGCCCTGGTAGCCGGTCACCTCCAGGGAGACCCCCGGGTCGGTCTCGACGAGCACGAAGGAGTCCCCGCCGACGATCTCCATCCGGAAGCCGGCGACGACCGGGTCGATCCCGATCACCTCGGTCCGGTAGTCGGTGGGGCCCGGAGGATCGGCCAGGGCCGGGGGGGCTGCCACCACCAGCCAGGCGGTGGCGGCCAGCAAGAGCGAAGCGGTATGGCGCATGGCGTTCATTCGTGGACGACAAGCACCAACTCGCCGGAGGGGTGCACGGTGCAGACGCCGATGAACTCGCCGGGACCGGCGAACCGCTGCCGGAGCGTCTCGCCGGCCCCCACGAAGAAGGGGCCGATCAGGTGCCCGCGCGCGTCAAGGTTGACGATCTCGATCACCTCGCCGATCGCCACGGTCAGTTCCCCCGGCAGGATGTCGAGCGGTTGGCCGCGGTCGTAGGCCTCACCGGCCCCGGCGGGGATGGTGTAGGAGTAATCGGCTCCCCGGGCGGAAGCGTCCTCCAGGCGGGGGGCGTTCGGCCCCGAACCGCAGCCGGCCGATGCCAGCATCACCAGAGCCGCCAGGACGGAGGCCGGGCGCCTCATGAGCCGTCGAGAAGGATGCGGAGGTCGGAGGTCATGTCGGCCTTGTCGATGCCGAACGGCCAGGTCACCACCAGATCGCCCCGGCCGTCGATGACGTAGATGTGGGCGGTGTGGGCCACCTCGACGGCCCCCTCGTCGTCCACATCCACCTGGTAGGCGGCTCCGAGCACGAAGGCGACCGCCGAGAGCAGGTCGTCGTCCTCGGTGCGGAGGGCATGAGCGTCGGGGACGAACGACTGCACGTATCCGGCCAGGATCTCGCCGGTGTCCCGCTGCGGGTCGACCGTGATCATCGCCAGTTCGACCCGACCTGCGGCGTCCCCCAGGTCGGCGAGTGCGGTGCGGATGTCGGCCAGGGTGGTCGGGCACACGTCGGGGCACGCCGTGTACCCGAGGTAGACCAGCAGCAGGTTGCCCTCGGGCGCCTTCAGGAAGAACGGCTCGCCGCCGGCTGAGGCATCGGGCAGGCTGAGATCGGCCGTATGGGGGGCGGGGGTCCTGGTGTAGCCGGCCAACTCCGCCGGCGCCGACGAGCAGGCGGCCGACACCCCCAGCAGGGCGATCAGCGCAGCGGTCTTCTTCACGGACGCTCCTCGGGGATGACGGCCCGATCGTATCGGGGTCTCGCCGCATCCCGTCCCGGCGGGGGCCCCCGGGGCGATGGCGGGTCGCTCGGCATCCGGAAGGATCGGCGGCGGATTACGCTGCCGCCGCCATGGATCTCCTTCGCATCCTCGCTCCCGACGGCGCCCTGCTCGGCGACGCCCCCTTCGGCGTCGACGAGACCCGCCGCCTGTTCGAGGCGATGCTCACCGCCCGCACCTACGACCACAAGGGCACCGCCATGCAGAAACAGGGGCGGCTGGCCACCTATGCGCCCTTCGAGGGCCAGGAGGCCGCTCAGATCGGCTCTGCCGCGGCGTTGCGGCCCGACGACTGGATGGTGGCCACCTACCGCGATGCGGCCGCCATGTGGATGCAGGGCTACCCGTGGGAGAGCCTGATCCTGGGCCGGATGGGCGACGAGCGGGGCGGGTCGCCGCCCGCCGGCGTCGACGTGCTGCCGCCTTCGATCACCGTCGGCGCCCACATGCTGCACGCCGTCGGCCTGTCGTGGGCTTCACTCATCAAGGGTGACGGCCGCATCGCCATCACCTACTTCGGCGACGGCGCCACCTCCGAGGGCGACTTCCACGAGGCGATGAACTTCGCCGGGGTCTTCAGGACCCCGACCGTGTTCCTCTGCCAGAACAACCAGTACGCCATCTCGATGCACGTCAGCCGCCAAACCGCTTCCCCGACCATCGCCCAGAAGGCCGATGGATACGGGATGCCCGGGGTGCTGGTGGATGGCAACGACCTGTTTGCGGTGTATGCGGCCTCGCGGCGGGCGGTGGAGCGGGCCAGGGCGGGGGAGGGGCCCACCCTCATCGAGGCCCTCACCTACCGCACCGGCCCCCACACCACTGCCGACGACCCGCGCCGCTACCGGCCCGACGATGAACCGCAGCAGTGGCTGCGGCGCGACCCGATCGACCGGGTGCGGGCCTACCTGCAGGGACAGGGCGGGTGGGCTCAGGAGTGGGAGGACGGGGTGCTGGCGGCGGCGAGCCGAGAGGTCGAGGCGGCGGTGGCGGCGGCCGAGGCCCTCGATGTCTGGGAGCCCCGCGAGATCGTCGAGGGCATGTACGCCGAGCCGACCGCCCCGCTGCTGCGGCAGCGATCGGCGCTGCTGGCGGACCTGGGGGAGTCCTGATGGAGATGAACATGGCCCAGGCTATCAACCACGGGATCCACCTGGCGATGGCCGCCGACCCCGCCGCCCTCCTGATCGGTGAGGATGTCGGCCGCACCGGCGGAGTGTTCCGGGTCACCGACGGCCTCCTGGAGGCGTTCGGGGAGGAGCGGGTCATCGACACTCCGGTGGCCGAGTCGGGGATCGTCGGGGTCGCCCTCGGGATGGCG
The DNA here is from genome assembly GCA_018821365.1 of Actinomycetota bacterium. Lineage (GTDB taxonomy): Bacteria > Actinomycetota > Acidimicrobiia > Spongiisociales > UBA11373 > JAHJML01. The sequence goes on from JAHJML010000202.1 coordinate 11,245, forward strand.
GTCGCCGGCCTCCACCCGATCGCCGAGATCCAGTTCATGGGCTTCACCTACCCCGCCTACGACCAGATCGTCAGCCACGTCGGCCGGATGCGCAATCGGTCCCGCCATCGCTTCACCGCCCCCATGGTGATCCGCTTCCCCTACGGCGGCGGCATCGGGGCCGCCGAGCACCACAGCGAATCCACCGAGGCGCTCTACGTCCACACCCCCGGGGTCAAGGTGGTGGTGGCCAGCGGCCCCCGCATGGCCAAGGGCCTGCTGCTGGCGGCGGTGGAGGACCCCGACCCGGTGATCATGCTCGAGCCGATCCGCCTCTACCGGGCGATCCGTGAAGAGGTGCCCGAGGGGCACTACACCATCCCGATCGGGGTGGGGGAGGTGGTGCGGGTCGGCAGCGACGTCACTCTGATCGGCTACGGCTCGATGCTGCGGGAGGCGCTGCGGGCGGCCGAGACGCTGGAGGCCGCCGGCGCCTCCGCCGAGGTGATCGACCTCCGCACCGTCAGCCCCCTCGATGCCGACCTCGTGGTCGCCTCGGTGGAAAAGACCGGTCGAGCGGTGGTGGTCGCCGAGGGCCATCGGTCGGCGGGGGTGGCGGCCGAGGTGGCGGCCATCATCGGGGAGCGGGCCCTGTTCTCGCTGCAGGCACCGGTCGAGAGGGTCACCGGATTGGATACCGTGGTCCCGTTGAAGCGAGCCGAGCAGTACTACGTACCGGACGCCGCCCGCATCGCGGCGGCCGCCCGAAGGACCCTGGAGGCATAGATGGCGCTCGAGTTCCTGCTCCCCGACGTGGGCGAGGGGCTCGCCGAAGCCCAGGTGCTGCGCTGGCTGGTGCCGGTGGGCGGCGAGGTCGGGATCGACCAGCCGATGGTCGAGTTGGAGACCGACAAGGCGATCCTCGAGATGCCGGCTCCACAGGCCGGGGTGATCCTCCATCACGGCGCCGCAGCCGGCGAGACGATCGCGGTGGGGGCGCTGCTGGTGGTGATCGGCGCACCCGGCGAGGAGTGGGCGCCCGGGGAGGCCGTCTCCCCGGCAGCGACCACGCCGACCGAGGCCGCTCCGCTGGTCGGGACGCTCGAGGAGGTCGGATCGGCGGGCGGCGCCCAGGCGCTCCCGGGGGTGAGGAAACTGGCCGCCGAACTCGGGGTCGACCTGGGGGTGGTGGCCGGGTCGGGCCCGGGCGGGCGGATCACCCGGTCCGACGTCGAGGCCGCCGCCGCCTCCGACGACGCCGACGTGGAGCGGGTCCCGCTGTCGGCGACCCGGCGGGCGATCGCCCGCAATCTCACCCGCTCCTGGCAGGAGATCCCCCACGTCACCACCTACGGGGATGCCGATGCCACCCCGCTGCTGCGGGCCCGTTCGGATCTGGCCGCCGAGACCCGGGATGCCGCTCCCCTCGAATGCCTGTTGATCTCCGCCGTCATCCCGGTGCTGCGGGAGTTCCCCCGCTTCAACGCCACCTTGCAGGGCGACGATCTGCTGCTGCACAAGCGCTACGACATCGGGTTCGCCGTTGACACCCCGGAGGGGTTGGTCGTGGCCGTCCTCAGGGAGGCCGACCGGTACACGCCGGCCGAGTCGGCCCGCAAGATCGTCGACCTGGCGATCTCGGCCCGGGACCGCTCCATCGCGGCCGCCGACATGCGGGGCGCCACCTTCACGCTCAGCAACATCGGGGCGGTCGGCGGCGGGTACGGGACGCCGATCATCCCCTACGGGACGACCGCCATCCTCTCGGTGGGGCGGGCCGACCTGCAGCCGGTGGTGGTGCGCAACAAGGTGGTGGCGGCCCGCCGCTTCCCACTGTCGCTGTCCTACGACCACCGGGTGATCGACGGTGCGTCGGGCCGCCGTTTCCTGGGGGCGGTGGCCGCCGCCATCGAGGGCTTCGGCCGCGGCTGATTCGCTCGGCCGCCCGGACCGGGGAGCAGGCGCTCCTAGCGGCCCGGCGCCGCCGCCAGCAGTGCCAGCACCTCGTCGTGGAGGATCCCGTTGGTGGCGAGGGCATGGCCGCCTGCGGGGGTCGGGTTGCCCTTCAGATCGGTGAAGCGGCCCCCGGCCTCCTCGACGATCGGCTGCAGCGGGGCGAGGTCCCACAGGGCACCGACCGGTTCCACCGCCACATCGACCGCTCCCTCGGCGACCAGCATGAACGACCAGAAGTCGCCGTAGCCCCTGGTTCGCCAGGTGCGGCGCTCCAGGTCGGCCATCTGCGGCCCGATCCCGTGTGCCTCTGCCGTGGCGAAACTGTTGTACGACACCTGGGCGTCGGCGAGATCGGAGACCGTCGAGACCCGGATCGGGCCACCGTTGCGGTGGGCGCCGAGACCGGCGGCCGCCCACCACCGGAACCCGATGGCCGGCGCCGACACCACCCCCACCACCATCTTCCCTTCGACCTCGAGGCCGATCAGGGCGCCCCACACCGGGATGCCTCTGATGAAGCTCATCGTCCCGTCGATCGGGTCGATGATCCACCTGGCGTCGCCGGGCCCCTCCGTGCCGTACTCCTCACCGACGACCCCGTGCGAGGGCCGGGCGACGGCGAGCCGATCCCGGATCGCCCGCTCGGCGGCCCGATCGGCTCTGGTGACGGGGGTGGCATCCGGCTTGGTCTCGACGGCGAGGTCGAGGCTGCCGAAGAGAGGGAGGGCGATCGCGTCGGCAAGGTCGGCGAGTTCGAGGGCGAGTTGCAGTTCGTGGCCGAGGTCCATGCTCCCATGTTGGATCACCCCACCGAATCCCGCAAAGCCGGGTACGGTGGACGCATGAGCCCCGGTGAGATTCACGAAGATCACCCCTTTGCGACACCGCTCGACATGAGGGATCCGGTCCGCCGGTTTCGGGGCCGGCTGGCGGCGCCGGTGACGGTGGCGACCGCCGGAACCGCCGATCGCCGGGCGGGGCTCACCGTGTCATCGCTGCTGGTGGCAGACGGTGCTCCGTCGTTCATCCACCTGCTGGTCGGCTCATCGACGGACCTGTGGGACGCCATTCAGGAGACCGGCGCCTTCATCGTTCACGTCCTCGAAGCCGAGCACCGGGAGTTGTCCGACCGCTTCGCCTTCGTCCGCCCCAGTCCGGGGGGCCTGTTCGCCGGCATCGAGGTGGTCGACACCGATCACGGGCCGGAGTTGTCGGCGGTCGGCACCCGGGCCTACTGCCGCTATGCGGGCCACTTCGACGACACCTACCACGCCCTGGTGCACGGGATCGTCGAGGCGGTGGTGCTCGACGACATCCGCCACCCCCTCCAGTACTTCCGGGGCGAGTACTTCCACGGATGAAGGCCTGAGACCCGTCGCCACCCCCTCCTAAACTCGCCGTCATGCCCCCATCGGCTCCGCGCGTCTGGCTGACCACCCTCGGGTGTGCCAAGAACCAGGTGGACTCCGACAAGATCTCGGGGCGCCTGGATGCCGCCGGCTACCGGGTGGCGCAGAGCCCCGAAGACGCCGACGTGGTGATGGTGAACACCTGCGCCTTCATCGAGGCGGCCCGCCGTGAGTCGATCGATGCGGTGCTGGAGGCCGCCGGGACCAAGCGGCCCGATGCCCGGCTGGTGGTGCTGGGGTGCATGGCGCAGCGATACCAGGCCGATCTCGCCGAGGCGTTGCCCGAGGCCGACGCGGTGATCGGCCTGGAGCGGTACCAGGAGTTGGTGGGCGAACTCGACCGGCTGACCGGGTGGGAGCCGCGGCGGCCGGCCCCGCCCAGTGGCATGGACATCCTCTACGACGTGCGGCGGCCCGCTCCGGAGACCCCCTACGCCTACGTCAAGGTGGCCGAGGGGTGCGACAAGACCTGTTCCTTCTGTGCCATCCCGCAGTTCCGGGGCGCCCAGCGGTCCCGGCCGCCGCTCAACATCCGCCGGGAGGTCGCCGACCTGGCCGGGGCGGGGGTAGGCGAGGTGGTGCTGGTCGCCCAGGACCTGGCCGCCTACGGGCGTGACATCGGGGCGCCGGGGGGCATCGTCGAGTTGCTGCGCGTGCTGTCCGATGTCGACGGCCTGCGGAGGCTGCGTCTCCTGTACCTGTACCCCCGCGAGGTGACCCCGGCGCTCATCGAGGAGATGGCGCTCAACCCTCTCGTCGCCCCCTACTTCGATCTGAGCCTGCAGCACGCCAGTGGGCCGCTGCTGCGGGCGATGCGGCGCCCCGGCGACGCCGTCAGGCACCTCGCCCTGATCGAGGCGATTCGATCGGCCGAACCCGACGCCGCCACCCGGTCGTCGTTCATCGTCGGGTTCCCGGGGGAGACCGACGCCGACGTCGACCTGCTGGAGCAGTTCCTGGCCGAGGCGCGGCTCGATTGGGCGGGCTTCTTCCCGTTCTCCGCCGAGGAGGGGACGGCGGCGGCCGGCCTCCCCGGCCGGGTGGATGAGGGATTGACCGGGGAGCGACTCCGGCGCCTGCAGGCGGTCCAGGAGGAGATCACCGCCGAGTCCAGTGCCGCCCGGGTGGGTCGCCGGGTCACCGTGCTGGTGGACCAGGTCGAGGATGGGGTGCCGGTGGCCCGGTCGTACCGGGAGGCGCCCGAGATCGACGGGGTCATCGTCCTGGATCGGGGCGAGCCCGGCGATTGGCTCTCCGCCCGGTTGACCGGATCCTATGGAGCCGACACGACTGCGGAGGTGGTGGGATGAACGTCGAGGTGCTGGCGGTGGGCACCGAGTTGCTGCTGGGCCAGGTCGTCAACTCCAATGCCGCCGAGATCGGCATCCGCCTTGCCGAGGCGGGTCTCGATCACTACCGGCAGGGGGTGGTGGGCGACAACCTGGACCGGATGGTCGATGCGCTGCAGGGCGCCGTAGAGCGGGCCGGCGCCGTCATCATCACCGGGGGGATCGGACCCACCCAGGACGACATCACCCGCGAGGCGATGTGCCTGGCGGCCGGGGTGGGGATGGTCTTCGACGACGGGTTCGCCGAGCAGTTGCGGCGCCGCTGGGAGCAGCGGGGCCTGGCGATGCCGGAGAGCAACCTGCGCCAGGCCGAGCACCCCGAGGGGTCGATCCTCATCGCCAACCCCAAAGGCACCGCTCCCGGGCTGCGGCTGCGGGTGGGGGATACCTGGCTGTTCGCCCTGCCGGGGGTTCCCCAGGAGATGCTCCCGATGCTGGAGAGCGACGTCATCCCCTTCCTGATCGCCGAGGCCGGCGGCGAGAAGGGGGTGCTGGTCAGCAGGGTGATCCGCACCTACGGCCTGCCGGAGTCGCGAGTGTCGGAGATGCTCGGCGACATCTTCGAGGCTTCGGCCAACCCGACCATGGCGTTCCTGGCCAGCGCCGGCGAGATCAAGGTGCGGCTCACCGCCCGCGCCGCCGACGAAGCGGCCGCCGCCGCCCTGCTCGATCCGGTCGAGATGCAGATCCGGGAGCGGCTCGGGCACCGGGTGTTTGCGGTGGGTGGGGCGTCGATCGAATCGATCGTCCTCGACCTGGTCTGCGCCCGGGGGTGGACGCTGGGAACCGCCGAGTCGGCCACCGGGGGCCTGATCGCCTCCCGCCTCACGTCGGTGCCGGGTGCATCGGCGTGCTACGTCGGGTCGGTGGTCGCCTATACCGCCGCCGCCAAGCGGGACCTGCTCGGGGTGCCGGCCGCGGTCATCGAGCAGCACGGCCTGGTGTCCGAGGAGACCGCCGTCGCCATGGCGAGGGGGGCGGCCGAACGCCTCCCTGCCGACGTGGTGGTGGCGGTGACCGGTTCGGCAGGCCCCGACCCCCTCGAGGTACCGGCGGGGACGATGGTGGTGGCGGTCCGCACTCCCGAGGACACCAGGGTGCGGGTGCTTCGCATGCCTCCCGATCGGGAGCGGGCCAGGACTCTGGCGGCCACCGCCGCCCTGCAGATGCTGCGACTTGCGGTGAACGGGGCATGGTGGCGGGACTGAGCAGGCTCTTCGTCGCCGTGCAGTTGACCACCGAGGCCCGCCACGCCCTCGCCGACAGGGTCCTGGCGGCGGCGCCGGGAGGCCTTCCCGGGAGGCCGGTCCCTCCTCCCAACTGGCACCTCACCCTCCGCTTCCTCGGTGACGTCGAGGCGGTCGGGCAGGACCGGGTGTTGGCCGCCCTGGATCAAGCCGATCTGGGCGCTCCGTTCACCGTCACCTGGGGCGCCCCCGGCGCCTTTCCCCGCCCCCGGCGGGCGGCCGTCCTGTGGGTGGGCGCCGACCGGGGCGCCGATCACCTGGAGAGCCTGGCGGCGGCGACCGAGGAGGCGGCAGTGTCGGCCGGGTTCCCCGATGAGGATCGTCCCTTTCGCCCCCATCTCACCCTGAGCCGGATCCGCCCGGAGGAGGACGTGACCTCGCTGCTGGCGGCGATGCCCCCGCTGGGGGTGGTGATGCCGGTCGACCGGATCGTGCTGTACCGGAGCCACCTGGGCAGGGGCGGCGCCTCCTACCAGGAGATCGAGGAGTTCCCCCTTGGCTGACGTGCTGGCGCTCCACGGCTTCACCCAGCGGGGAGCGATGTGGGACGAGGTCGCCGCTATGGCAGGCGGCGAGTGGGTCACCCCCGACCTGCCCGGCCACGGGACCACCCCGCTGATGGATTGGGGGAGTGCGGTGTCGTGGCTGGTGGCGCAGGTGGAGGCCGCCGGTCCCGGGGTGACCCTGGCCGGGTACTCGATGGGAGGCCGCCTCGCCCTCGCCGCCGCCCTGGAGCAGCCGGAGGGCCTCGCCCGGCTGGTCGTGATGGCGGCATCCCCCGGCATCGCCGATCCGGGCGCCAGGGCCCGCAGGCAGGCCGCCGACGAGCAGACCGCCGAGCGGATCGAGCGGCTCGGGATAGACCTCTTCCTGACCGAGTGGCTGGCGAACCCGATGTTCTCCGGGCTCGGGAGGCGGCCGGCGGCCTGGGGCTCTCGTGATCTGCGCATGCGCCTCAGCAACGACCCCGCCGGCCTGGCCGGTGCAGTGCGCCTGCTCGGCCAGGGGTCACAGCCCCATCTGGGGAATCGGATCGGCGAGTTGCGGGTGCCGCTGGTGACGGTGGCTGGCAGTCGGGACGAGGTGTACCTGGCGCATGCCGGGCGGATGGCCGCTGCCGCCGCCGACGGCAGGTGTGTGGAGGTCGGCGGGGCGGGCCACGCCCTGGTCGGCGAGGACCCCAAGGCGATCGCCCGGGTGCTCGCTTCGTAGTTCGCTCGGTAGCGGGAACCCTTGCTACCGAACAGGTGTTCGACTACTCTTCTGGCGGCGGAGCGGTATGCTCACACGGATGTAGTTCGAGATCCGATTGTGTCAGTGCCGGGCCGTATGTTCGAGATCGTAGACCGCACCAGACGAAGGAGCCCCCGGTGGAACGCGACAAGTCACTCGAGATGGCCATGACGCAGATCGAGCGGCAGTTCGGGAAGGGCGCCATCATGCGCCTCGGCAACGACAACATCCAGAAGGTTGCCGCCATCCCGACCGGCGCTCTGTCCCTCGACCTGGCGCTCGGCATCGGCGGGGTCCCCCGGGGCCGCATCGTCGAGATCTACGGGCCCGAGAGCGGTGGCAAGACCACGTTGGCGCTCCACATCGCCGCCGAGGCGCAGCGCAACGGCGGGATCGCCGCCTTCATCGACGCCGAGCACTCCCTCGATCCGGAATACGCCCATGCCCTCGGGGTCGATGTCGACGAGTTGCTGATCTCCCAACCGGACACCGGCGAGCAGGCGCTCGAGATCGCCGACATGCTGATCCGGTCGGGCGCTCTCGACGTGGTCGTGATCGACTCCGTCGCCGCCCTCGTCCCCCGTGCCGAGATCGAAGGGGAGATGGGCGACGTCCACGTCGGCCTGCAGGCCCGCTTGATGTCGCAGGCGCTCCGGAAACTGGCAGGGAACATCAGCCGCTCCGACACCACCGCCATCTTCATCAACCAGATCAGGGAGAAGATCGGCGCGATGTTCGGGAGCCCGGAGACCACCCCGGGTGGCCGGGCGCTCAAGTTCTACGCCAGCACCCGCATCGAGGTCCGCCGGATCGAGTCCATCAAGGACGGGTCCGAGTTCATCGGCAACCGGGTGCGCGCCAAGGTCGTCAAGAACAAGGTGGCCCCGCCCTTCCGGGTCGCCGAGTTCGACATCATGTTCGGCCACGGCATCTCCCGCGAGGGCAGCCTCCTCGACGTCGCCGCCGAGCAGGACATCGTGCGCAAGAGCGGTGCCTGGTACACCTACGACGGCGACCAGTTGGGCCAGGGCCGGGAGAACGCCAAACGCTTCCTGCGAGAGAACCCCGAGATCGCCATGCAACTCCAGGCCAAGGTGCTCGAGACGGTCGGGTTGATCCCGGCAGCCGGCGAGTCGGTCGGGGACGAATCCAAGACCGAGGCCAACGAGAGGCCCAAGGCGAAGTCCAAGGCCGAGGCTCCCGCGGCGGCCATGGCGGAGGACACCGGGTCCGAAGCCGAGGATGACGACATCATGGAGCCCGGCGAGGACTGACGGGGTGAGCGAGGCGGTACCGATACTTCCCTCTCACAAGCGGGGTGGTGCGGTACCATGAACCTCCAAGCGCACGCACTGATACGTTGAAACCGAACACCAAACGACACGAATTCTGTGGATCGGAACCAGATGATGATGCGAGGAGCCGGGTAGCGAGCGTGTAGCCCCCTCGCTGGTACTTGCGTGCGCCGAACGTGGGTTCGGCGCGCTGCTGTCTTCGGGTTCCGTCCGTGAGGAGGCGGCTATGACTGCGACCGTGGTCGGCCTGGCGGCCGGAGCTGTTGCTCTGATGCTGGGCTTCACCGTGGGCCGTGCCTATCAGCGACGCCGTTTCGGAAGAGCAGCCGTCACCGCCGAGGAGATGATCTCCACCGCCAGGCGGGAATCCCGTGAGATGCTGGCGAGGGCCGAAGACGAGGCCGATGCCAAGGCCGAGGCGTACCGGGAGCGGGAAGAGGCGCAACTCGAGCACCGCCGGATCGAACTGGAGTCCCAGGAAGAGCGGATCGCCCAGCGCGAGGTCACCCTGGAGCACCGAGCGGCCAACCTCGCCCAACGAGAGCACCTCATCATCGATCGAGAGCGGGAGGTCACCGAGCTCCGCATGGACGCCGAAGAGGTGCGGGAGGCGGCCCGCTCCGAACTCGAGCGGCTGGCCGGATTCGACGCCAAGGCGGCCAAGAAGGAGCTCCTCATCAAGGTGGAGGACGACGGCCGCCGCGAGGCGATGATCCTCGTGCGCGATCTGGAGCTGAAGGCGCGCGAGGAAGCGGATCGACGAGCCCGCCGCATCCTGACCGGCGCCGTGCAGCGGCTGGCTTCGACCGTGGTGGCGGAGACCACGGTATCGATGGTGCCCCTGCCGACCGATGACATGAAGGGCCGGATCATCGGCAGGGATGGCCGGAACATCCGGGCGTTCGAGGCGATCACCGGCGTCAACATCATCGTCGACGACACGCCGGAGGCGGTGGCGCTGTCTGCCTTCGACCCGGTTCGCCGCGAGGTGGCGAGGCTGGCGTTGGAGCGCCTCATCGCCGACGGCCGCATTCACCCCGCCTCGATCGAGGACTCCTACGAGAAGGCGATGGCCGAGGTGGAGCAGAGCGTCCGGGATGCCGGCGAGTGGGCGATGCTGGAGGTGGGGATCAGCCGGATGCACCCGGAGTTGGTGAACCTGCTCGGGCGCCTCCGGTATCGGACCTCGTACGGCCAGAACGTGCTCAACCATCTGATCGAAGCGGCCAAGGTGGCCGGGATCCTGGCTGCAGAACTGGGCATCAACCCCGAGGAGGCGAGGCGGGCCGCCTTCCTCCACGACATCGGCAAGGCCGTCAGCCACGAACTGGGCGGGTCCCATGCCATGGTGGGAGCCGAGATCTGCCGCAGGTTCGGCGAGGACCCCGCCGTGGTGCACGCCGTCGAATCACATCACAACGAGGTCGAGCCGCGCACCCTGACGGCGATCCTGATCCAAGCCGCCGATGCCGTCTCGGCGGCCCGGCCGGGAGCGCGCCGCGAGGCGGTCGAGTCCTACGTGCGGCGCCTCGAGCGCCTCGAGGAGATCGCCGGGGCCTTCGACGGCGTCGAGAAGGTGTATGCCATGCAGGCAGGGCGCGAGGTGCGGGTGGTGGTCGATCCCGGCACCGTCGACGATCTGGGCGCCACCGACCTGGCCAGGCGGATCTCGCGCCGTTTCCAGGACGAGTTGCAGTATCCGGGCCAGATCGAGGTGACCGTCATCCGCGAACTGCGGGCCACCGACTACGCCCGATGACCTCGATCCCCCTCGAGGTACCCACCGTCAGAGCGGAGCGTCATCCCACCCGGGAGGGCCGCCGCTACCTGGTGCGCACCTTCGGGTGCCAGATGAACGAGCACGACAGCGAGCGGATCTCGGGCATGCTGGAGTCCGACGGCATGGTGCGAGCCGACGGTGTCGACGACGCCGATGTCGTCGTCATCAACACCTGCTGCGTCCGCGAGAACGCCGACAACCGCCTCTACGGCAACCTGGGCCAACTCAAACCCGTCAAGGACGCCAGGCCCGGCATGCGGATCATGGTGGGGGGTTGCCTGGCCCAGAAGGACCGCGATCTGGTGCAGCAGAAGGCTCCCTGGGTGGATGTGGTGTTCGGCACCCACAACCTGAGCCGGGCGCTGGCCCTCCTCGACTACGCCGAGGAGTGGGGGCCGATCACCGAGATCCACGACGAAACGGCCTCGATCGACTCGATCCCCTCGACGCTGCCGGTGCGCCGGGAGGTCGACCACTCTGCCTGGGTGACGATCATGATCGGCTGCGACAACGCCTGCACGTTCTGCATCGTCCCCCAGGTGCGGGGGCGGGAGATCAGCAGGCGCCCCGGCGACGTGATCCGGGAGGTGACCCGTCTCGCCGGGGACGGCGTCTCGGAGGTGACCCTGCTGGGGCAGAACGTCAACTCCTACGGCCGGGACCTCGGCATCGACGGGCGGCGCAGGCCGGTGTTCGCCGAGTTGCTGAGGCGGGTCGGGGAGATCGAGGGGATCCGGCGCATCCGGTACACCAGTCCGCACCCCAAGGACATCAAGGAGGACGTCGCCCTGGCGATGGCCGAGACCGAGGCCGTCTGTGAGCACCTCCACTTCCCGCTGCAGAGTGGCAGCGCTCGGATACTCCGCGCCATGCAGCGGGGGTACACCCCGGAGCGGTTCCTCGAGAAGCTCAGGATGGTGGAGGGGATCGTGCCCGGTCTCGCCACCTCCACCGACATCATCGTCGGCTTCCCCGGGGAGACCGAGGCGGACTTCCAGGGCACCCTGAAGGTGGTCGAGGCGGCTCGCTTCGACGGCGCCTTCATGTTCGTCTACTCGCCGCGGCCCGGGACGAGGGCCGCCGACATGGACGATCGGGTCGATCCGGAGGTCATCAAGGAGCGGTTCGGTCGACTCGCCGGCCTCCAGCAGCAGATCACCCTCGACAAGAACCGGGCCCTGATCGGGTCGACGGTCGAGGTTCTGGTGGAGGGACCGTCCCGCAAGGACCCGGCGGTGGTCACGACCAGGACCCGCACCAACAAGGTGCTGCACCTCTCCGGCCCTCACCCACCGGGGGAGTACCTGATGGCGGTGGTCGAAGCGGCGGCCCCCAGCCACCTGATGGGGAGGCTCGCCTGAGCAA
>JAHJML010000203.1 GCA_018821365.1 Actinomycetota bacterium
CGGCTCGAGTACAGCCCCGAGTAGTCGTCGGCGACCTCGGGGTACAGGCCCAGGTAGGCGTCCTTGACGTCGGCGTCGGTGGCCGCCCGCGGGTCGATCCCCCTCGCCTCCAACTCGACGATGACCGGGTCGAGGTAGCCGACGACATCGTCGGGCGAGGCGAGCAACTCCGACGCCCGACTGGCCCAGACAGCGTCCACCACGTCGAGGTACACGGCGACCGCTCCGGCCGTCAGCACGTCACCCGATCGCGACGAGACGACGATCTGGACGAAGGTGGTCGAGTTCTCCTGGAACTGCTCCTCGATCGTCTGGGAGGCGAGGAACTCAGCGGAATCCGGGGAGAAGCCCTCGTTGCCGGAGGCGGTCTGCTGGTACCTGGTGAAGGCGCCGAAGACCATGGTGAGAGCTAGGGCGCCGATCAGCACGAAGACCGGCCAGCGGCGCACGACGGACGAGAGCAAATGGATGAAGCGCTTCAAGGGAGGGGGATCCTTCTGGGGTGTTGGTGAACGCGAAAGGTCGGCCTACAAGACCCCCACTGCTCCTCAAATCAACGGAATCGGGGCAGTTGAGAGTCAGCGAGGCGGGTCGCAGATCGCCGCAATCCGTTCGGCGGCCTCGCCGAGGGAGACGCCGCGCTCCTCGTCCTCGCCGCGCAACCGGAGCCCGACGGTGTCCTCTTCGACATCGGTGTCCCCGACCACCAGGACCACCGGATGCTTGCCGACGATCGCCCGGCGGATCTTCTCGCCGACGGTGTCGTCTGCGTCATCCACCTCGACCCGCAGTTGCCGGGCCCTGAGGCCCTCGGCGACCTCTTCGGCATACCGGTTGTGCCGATCGGCCACCGGGACGATCGACACCTGGACCGGCGCCAGCCAACCCGGGAGGGCGCCCGCGTAGTGCTCCAGCAGGATGCCGAAGAAGCGCTCCACCGACCCGAACAACGCCCGGTGGATCATCACCGGGCGCTCCTTGGTGTTCTCCGGTGTCGCGTACTCCAACTCGAAGTTGTCCGGCTGTCCGAAATCGACCTGAAGCGTGGAGATCTGCCACCTGCGCCCGATCGCATCCCGGACGTGGATGTCGATCTTGGGCCCGTAGAAGGCGCCTTCGCCCTCGGCCACCTGGTAGGCGATCCCGGCGGTCTCGAGAACGTCTCGCAACGCGGCAGTCGCCCGCTCCCACAGATCCGGCCTGCCGACGAACTTGTCGGGGATCGTCGAGAGATCTGCCTCGAAGGCGTCGAAGCCGAAGTCCCGCAGCACCATCAGGGTGAAGTCGAGCAGGCTCTGCAACTCGCCGGGCAACTGGGCCTCGGTGACGAACATGTGGCTGTCGTCCTGGGTGAAGCCCCTGGCCCGCATCAGTCCGTGGACCACCCCCGATCGCTCGTACCGGTACACGGTCCCCAATTCGAAGAGCCGCATGGGCAGTTCCCGGTAGGACCGCGCCCGCGACTTGTAGATCAGGATGTGGAACGGGCAGTTCATCGGCTTGAGGCGGTACTCGTCGCCACCGTCCAGTTCCATGGCGGGGTACATGCTCTCGGCATAGAAGTCGAGGTGGCCGGAGGTCTCCCACAGGTGGGCTCTGGCGATGTGGGGCGAGGCCACCAGTTCGTAGCCGTGGGCCAGGTGGGTCCGGGTGCTGTAGCCCTCCATGATCATCCGCGTCATGGCCCCCTTGGGGTGCCACACCGCCAACCCGCTCCCCAACTCCTGGGGGAAGGAGAACAGGTCCAACTCCACACCGAGCCGGCGGTGATCGCGCTTGCGGGCCTCCTCGAGACGGTCCAGGTACTCCTGCAGGGCCTTGCGGCTCTCCCAGGCGGTTCCGTAGATCCGCTGGAGTTGCGGCCGGTGCTCGTCGCCGCGCCAGTAGGCCCCCGCCGTCCTGAGCAGCTTGAATGCCGGCAGCCGCCCGGTGCTGGGCAGGTGGGGGCCGCGGCACAGGTCGACGAACCCCCCGTTGCGGTAGGCGGTCACTTGTTCGCCGGCGGCGCCTTCACCCTCATCGACGCCCTCGATGATCTCGACCTTGAAGGGGTGATCGGCAAAGACCCCCAGCGCCTCGGCCTTGGAGAGCTCCTCCCGCTCGAAAGGCTGGTCTTGGGCGACGATCTCCGCCATCCGCTCCTCGATGCGATCCAGGTCGTCGGGGGCGAAGGGGCGGCCGATGTCGAAGTCGTAGTAGAAGCCGTCCTCGATGGCCGGGCCGATCGCAAAAGTGGCGCCCTCGAACATCCCCAGCACCGCCTGCGCCAGGATGTGGGCCGCCGAGTGCCGGAGGATGTGGCGCCCCTCCTCGCTGGCGGCGGTGACCACCTCCAGGGTGCCGGACTCCGGAACCGGGGCGTGCAGGTCCCGTGCCACACCGTCCAACGTCACCGCCAGGGCGGCCTCGGCGAGGCGGGGGCCGATCGCCACCGCCGCCTCGTAGCCGGTGGCGCCGTCGGGCAGCCGAAGTGGAGATCCGTCGGGGAGGGTGAGTGTGATCGCCATGGGCGCACAGGGTAATGCCCGAGAGACGGTCCGCCGTCCAACCGGACCTGTGGATAACTCGCCCGCAAATCCCCGGTTCGGACCGGCTCCCGATCTAGCCTGGCCGCCGGACGTCGATTGAGGAGAGGAACGTGCTTGCGATCCTGGTGGCTGCGCTGAGCGTGCCCGCCTTCGCCGTGCGACGGCGCTACCCGTCGGGGATGAACGTCCCCCTCTTCAAACTGGTCGCTCTCGACGAGGACATCGAACTCGACCTCCCCTGCCCCTGGTGCCAGAACCCGACCACCGAGATCGACGCCGCCTGCGCTTCCTGTGGGCGCCGCTTCGGAGCCTGACCCTCAGGTCTCCAGCAGCATCTCGGTGCGCTCCCGCACCTCCTGCATGCCCAGCCGCTCGTAGAGCCTGACGGCGGCCCGGTTGGCGCGGTCGGCCCACAGCATCCCGATCGTGCTTCCCCGCCGCTCGGCCAGGTACTCGAACCCGGTCAGCACCAGAGCCCGCCCGAGCCCCCGACCAGCCGCCGACGGCCGCACCGCGATCGAGTAGATCTCGCCCACCCCGCCGGGATGCACCTTGGTCCAGGAGGCACCCACCGGCGTGCCCCGGTGCCAGGCCAGGAACAGACCGTCGCGGTCGAACCAGGGACGAGCGGCCCGCTCCGCAAAGGTCGCCCTGGTCCAACCGCTCGACTCGGGATGACCGGCGAAGGCGTCGTTGGCAACGACGAGGTAGGCGCCTTCGTCGACCGGGAATCGGAAGGGGGTGATCCTGACCTCCTCTGGTGGTTCGGCCTGATCGGCGGGCAGGGGGCGCTGCAGGCGCACCAGGCGGCGCCCCACCCTCGCCCCGGCACCCCGGAGTGCGGCGGTCGTCACCGGGTCCGAGGCCCACACCCGCACCGTCGACCCCGATGCCTCCTCCCGGATGGCCTCGATCAGGCGCCTGGCCGCCCTCCCGGCCCCGGCGCCCGCGACGACCATCTCGACCACGACCGACCCTCGGTGAAGGCGGCGGTGGGCGAACCCGCCGATGCGGCCGGCCGGCCCGGCCACCCATCCGGCATCCCCAGACCCGGCTGCCAGGCCGACCCCGGCCTCCTCACTCAGCGCCGGGAACCCATCCCGCTCCTCGGCCCGCGCCAGCACCCCCATCACCGCGGCCCGATCGTCGGGGAGCATCACTCGCCGTGCTCGCATGTGGCGGCACCATACCGGGCCCATCGCTCCCCTCCACCTGAGCGGAGCCCGCTGCGCCCGACTCCCCCGGATGCGGGAACCTGCCCCACGGCGTTCCTCACTGCCACGCCGGGTAGGCGCATCGACGACTCGCCGCAACGCCCTTTGCGACCCGGCAGGGTGATCAGGTCGTGGTGAAGTCGACCCGGTGATGGCCGGTGGCCCCGTCGGGAGCCGGGGCCTGGACCACGCCGGTCTGCACCACCCCGTCCCCGTCGGTGGCCCGCACCTCGAGGTGATGGCTCCCGGGGGCAGCCGTCACCGCGACCCTCCACTGCACCCAGGCGTCGTCCGACAGCGGCACGGACACCTCGGCCTGCTGCCAGGGACCGTCATCGAGGCTGACCTCGACGGCGGCGATCCCGCGGTGGGGCGCCCAGGCGACGCCGGCGGCCACCACCTCGGGCCCCTCCACCGACCCCCCGCTGCGGGGGACGTCGATGCGCGACTGGGTCTTGATCGGGGCCTCCTTGGCCCATCCCCGGGGGATCCAGTAGGGGTCGAAGTCGTCCCAACCGGTAATCTCGATCTCGGTGAGCCATTTGGTGGCCGACACGTAGCCGTACAGGCCGGGAACCACCAGGCGGGCCGGGAAGCCGCTGCGCCGGGGCAGCACGTCGCCGTTCATGCCGACGGCGATCATCGCATCCCGCCCGTCGAAGGCGGCATCGATGGGGAACCCACAGGTCCAGCCGTCGATGGATCGGCCCACCACCTGGGTGCCCGCCCGGTCGGCGCCCGCCTGCTCGAGGACTCCCGCCAACGGGATGCCGGTCCACAGTGCGTTGCCGACCAGCGTCCCGCCCACCCTGTTGGAGACGCACGCCAGGGTCACGTACCGCTCGATGAGATCGGCCGCCGTCAGGTCCTCGTAGGTGATCGTGACCTCCCGGTCCACCTTGCCGTGCACCCGGATCGACCAGTTCTCCGGATCGATGCGGGGGATCGCCAGAGCGGTGTCGATCCGATAGAACTCCTCGGCGGGCACCACCAGGGGCACCACGCCCGGAATAATGAAGTCGTGCTCGGGACCGACCGCGATCGCACTCACCCCGGCCAGATCGGTGGCCGGCGGGGGTGGCACCCTGGCCAGCAGCGCCCTGCCGATCGCACCCGACCCGAGGGCGACCACTCCCCCGACTCCGGCCAGCGCCAGGAAGCGCCTCCGGTCGGAATCGCCATCCGTGGCGTCGTCGGGGAGGACGGCGCCGCTGTCGTCGATGGCCCGCAGCAGGAGCCACAGCAGCAGAAGCCCGGCGGCGACCGCCACCAGCGTCGCCGCCACCAGTGGGATCACCCGGGTCTCGTGCTCCCCCCACCCCGCCGCCAGTCCGGCCGCTCCGAACCCGGCCAGCACCACGACGCCGACCCAGAACCTCCGCAACGAGGCGATCCCGACGAACCACCCGAGGATGAGAGCGATGACGGCGGTGCCGATCGCCAGCGCCACCTTGTCGGAGGTTCCGAAGAACGAGGTCGCCCAGCGCTCCACCGCTCCCGGGGAGAGGTCCACCACCACCCCGCCGATGGCGTTGAGCGGCGACGGCACCGGACCGAACAGGCCGGCCAGCAATTCGCCCAGGCCGAGGGCGAGGGCGGCGGCAAGGATTCCCGAGAGTCCGGCGAACCGCCGGTGTGTCCATTGCATGCCCCCTCAACGCACCGGGGCGCACGCGAGTTCCGACGATGTGCCGTTTGCCCCTGGTGGCCGGGCTGCCGTCCGGCCATCCTGGCCGTCGGCATCTCGTCGTCGCGCCCCCCGGGAGGGACCATGGAAGAGCGGATCTGGCACCAGCACTACGACCAGGGCGTCCCCACCAGCCTCGAGTACCCCGACCTGGCGCTGGGTGATCTGCTCACCAAGGCGGTGGATAGGTACCCGGATCGCCCGGCCATCCGCTTCATGGGATCCGAGATGAACTACCGCCAACTCGGTGAGGCCGTCGACCGGTTCTCCGCCGCCCTCCAGGGCCTCGGCGTCGTCAAGGGCGACCGGGTCTCCGTCTTCATGGCCAACTGCCCCCAGACCGTCATCGCCTACGAGGCGATCTGGCGCATCGGCGGGGTGGCGGTACCGAGCAACCCCCTGTACACCGCCGCCGAGTTCGCTCATCAGGCCGCCGACTCGGGCTCAAAGGTGGTCATCTGCCTCTCGATGATGTACGACCGGGTGCTCACGGCGCTGCCCGGGACGGAGCTCGAGCACATCGTCGTCACCAACATCAAGGAGTACTTCCCTCCCATCCTCAAGGTGCTCTTCACCCTCGTGAAGGAGAAGAGCGGCGGCCATCGGGCCGACCTCTCCGGCGAGCCGAGGGCGGTGTGGATGCGGGATCTGATGGCGGCGGCTCGGCCGGGCCCCGAACCCGTTTCGGTGCGCACCGACGACCTCGCCGTCCTCATGTACACCGGCGGCACCACCGGTGTCCCCAAGGGGGTCGAGCTCAGCCACCGCAACCTGATGGCCAACTGCCGGCAACTGCAGGCGGTCTCCCCCGGGCTTCGTGAAGCCGAGGAGATCATGATCAGCGCCCTCCCGCTGACCCACTCCTATGCGATGACCGTGTGCATGAACCACTCGATCGATCGCGGCTACCTCCAGGTGATCGTCCCCGATGCCAGGGACATCAAGGGTCTGCTCGAGACCATCCACAAGGAGCGAGCCACGCTGCTGCCGGGCGTGCCCGCCCTGTACTCCGCCCTCGGCAACCATCCGGGGGTCATCGCCGGCAAGTACGACCTGACCTCGGTGGCCCAGTGCGTCTCGGGGGCGGCCGGCCTTGCCCCCGAGGTCCAGCGCCGCTTCGAGGAACTCACCGGCGGCAAGGTGGTCGAGGGGTACGGGTTGAGCGAGGCTTCCCCCGTCACCCACGTCAACCCCCTCGGGGGCGGCCGCAACGGGACCATCGGCGTGCCGATGCCGGACACCGACGCCATCATCGTCGACGAGGATGCCGAGGCCACCCTGATGGCGCCCGGCGAGCGGGGGGTCCTCTGCGTTCGCGGCCCCCAGGTGATGGCGGGGTACTGGAACCAACCGGAGGAGACCGCCGACACGCTCCGGGTCCACGACGACGGCCACACCTGGCTCCACACCGGAGACGTGGCGGTGATGTCGGAGGATGGGTTCTTCACCATCGTGGATCGCAAGAAGGACATGATCCTGGCGGCGGGCGGCCTCAACGTGTACCCCCGCGAGGTGGAGGACGTCCTCTACGAGCATCCCGCCGTCCGGGAGGCGGGGGTGATCGGCGTCCCGATAGGGAGCACCGACCAGCGGGTCAAAGCGTTCGTCGTGGTGGATTCCGAGATGCCCGTCGAAGCCCAGGAGTTGATCGACTTCTGCCGGGAGCGCCTGGCGAGGTTCAAGGTCCCCAAGCACGTGGAGTTCCTCGACGAGTTGCCCAAGACCTTCGTCGGCAAGATCCTGCGGCGGGAGTTGGCCGCAGCCGAACTCCTGCGCGAGCAGCAGGAGTCTTGACCACCGACGCCAAAGGGAGGGCATGAGCAGCGATCGACCACGGCCCAGGTTCATCCCGCCGGCGGACGTGCTGCCGCGCCCGGCCCCCGGCGAGGAGCCGATCGTATGGTTCGAGATGCCCGGCGGCCTCCAGGTGGGACTGCGGCCCATCCATCCGGACGATCGCCAAGCCCTGATGGAGGGGTTCCAGGCGCTCTCGGAGGAATCTCGCTACCACCGCTTCCTCTCCCCGATGCCGCGGCTCTCCGACCGCCAGGCCCGCTACCTGACCGAACTCGACCAGATCGACCACTTCGCCTGGGGGATCGGCATCCGCGGCGACGCCGGCGCCATCGAGGGCATCGGGGTCGCCCGCTACGTGCGCGACACCGCCGACCGGACCACCGCCGAGGTGGCGGTGGTCATCACCGACCCCTACCACGGCCTCGGCCTGGGCACCCTGGCGGTGCAGGCACTGGCGGTGGTGGCCGCCACCCGTGGGATCGAGGTCCTGACCGGCTACCTGCTCGGGGACAACAAGCCCATGGTCCGCATCTTTCAGGGGATGGGAGCCACCTTCACGCACGCCGGGCCCGGGTTGGTCAGGGCGGAGGCGGTGCTGCAGGACGATGCGCCGGGCACCCTCGGGGAGGAGGCATGCGCCGAACTGATCCGGGTGGCCGGCCGGGCCTCCCATCCATCGGCGCCGAGGAGCGACGATCCCGACCAGCGAGGGTGAGGTGCCCGATGCCCCCGGTAGGCTTCCACCGACCCCAGGAGGTCCCATGGACGTAGGCAGCATCTCCTGCCGGCAGTGTGCACGCGAGATCGACGACTCACTGACCTGGTGCCCCTACTGCGGCGCCGAACAGCACCCCGGCGAGGCGGTCCCCCTCGCCTCGGCGGAGATCGCCGCGGAACTCGATCGGGATGCCGATGAAGCACCCGAGGATTCGTCTGCGTCCGCCACCCCTTTGCTGCCCGCCGACTGGTCCGGGGCCGGCCTCCCCGCCGCTGCTGCCCAACCACGGCCATCCCGGGCAGTGATCATCGCCCTCGGGTCGTTGGTGCTGGTGGGCGCCGCCACCGCCGCCTGGTTCTTCCTGATCCGCGACGACCACCGGGGCGAGATCTCGCTGTTCGACATCGCCGCCGGCAACTGCTGGAACGATCCCGGCGGGGAACCGGGCGATGGAGAACTGGCCACCGTCCCGGAGGTGCCGTGTGACGACCCCCACGCCTACGAGGTGTTCGCGGTCGCCGATCTGCCGGGGGCCGAGGGTGCCGCCTATCCAGGGGATGAGGCAGCGGGGATCGACGGCGCCCAACTGTGCCGGGATCGGTTCGAGGTTTTCGCCGGAGTCTCCTACGACGAGTCCCCTCTCGAATCGAGTGTCCTCTTCCCTACGGGCGAGTCGTGGGCCGCGGGCGACCGCGAGGTGATCTGCTCCGCCTATGCGCTCGACGGGAGCAGCCTGACGGGATCGAAGCGAGCCTCCGGCGATCGCCTGCTCTTCCCGGCCGTCGACACCGGGGGGGCCACCGACTGCCCGGGACTCGCCGATCTCGCCATCACCGTGGCCCAGGGGTTCATCGACTACTACGACGGCCTGACCCCCGAGGAGGCGGAGGCCGGCTACGAGGTCGCCCCTCCGGACCTGGTGCCGCTGCTGAAGAGCGAGTCGCTGCTCATCGCGGCGGCGGAGCAACTGGGGTGCGGGTTCGAGGATCTCAACACCCTGTTCGTCGACCGTACGGGCGCCCTCTCTTCCACCACCGAGGTAGGCGGCCTGCTCGAGCAGGACTACGTCCAGTACGGGTACTTCGCCACCGGGTGATCACCCCCGGCGACCAATGACCATGGGGCGGCCACTCACCAACGTCGGTTCCAACACCGCCGCCTTCGGGCCGGCCGAGTGGGGCCTCACGCTGACCCTGGGGGCCATCTGGGGGTCGGCGTTCCTCTGGATCGCCATCGCCGTCGACCATCTCTCACCGGGGGTGGTCGCCTTCGGCAGGGTGGTGCTGGGGGCGGCGGCGATGGCGCTGTTCCCCCGAGCCC
>JAHJML010000283.1 GCA_018821365.1 Actinomycetota bacterium
GACCCCACCAACAAATAGCCGCCGCAGAGTCCAACGCCCAGAAAGGTCGACCAAAGCGGTGTCACCGACTGGCCCTTGCGGACCACGCGGACACAGGGCGGGATGATCGCAGCGACGTATGCGCACAACACGAAGAGGAGCACACCGCCGGCTGCGTTGAAGGTGACCGCGTCGAAACGCAACCACAGAGGGTCGTGGCCAAAGAACGCGATCAGTGCCAAACCGGAGACAATCGTCACCCCTTCCGTACCGCTGATCCTAGGAATGATCAGTGTACCCGTCCGGTACTGCTCCCACATCACCGTCACGAACCCCAGTGCCCCGAGGGCTGCGAGCGCGAAGAACCAAAGGGGCGACATGTGAAGGATGAGCCCCGCCGCCACCAACATACAGCCGCTCGAAATGCCGTCGAGGCCGTGGTCCAGCAGCTCTCCGGACGCACCGCACCGATTGGTGCGACGTGCCTGCGGACCGTCGATGTTGTCTGCGATGATGTACGCATAGAACTGGACGACGATCAAAAGGTAGAAGCGCGGATGTCCGTGCGTCGCCACCCAGGCCGCGATCACGGCGCCGATCGCACAGATCACGCCGAAGATCGAGATCGCGTTAGGCGGGACCCATCTTGGCAGGAGCGCAAATGCCGGCTTGAAGAGGAGCTTCTTGTAGACGCCTAAGAGCAGCTCGCGGTCATCGGATTCGTAATGCTGGGTGAATCTGTGTTTCATGGCCTCCCTGCCTTCGTCCTTGCGAGCGGTCATTGACTGATCTTTTTACACTACCTCGAATCAGAGGGCCACTTCGGTTTGCACGGTCCAAGTCAAAACCTCTACTCCAACGTTCCGTCCCAGCCAGCTACTCGCGCCCAAATCCACCAAGCGGCGTACGCTCGCCGGTTCCCCGTCAGGTGTTGCGCGTAGGTGGGGTCGTCTTCTGTGTGAGCTGGATACTCCACTGCGCCGGTGATCCAATCGCGACATTGATACCAATTCTCCCCAACCGTGTGAGCGTTGCAGTAATTCCAATGTTGCACATTGGCATTGCCGCTCTCACCGGGGTTGTAGGCGTCGGTTTCGTATTCGTAAACGTCCTGGCTCCAGTAATCGAGCAAGAATTGGTTGTTTTCCTCACAATACGTGCGGATCGCCATGGCGTTGTTATACGGAGAGTGCTCGGCACCCGGATCGTCGCCGTCACTGCCGAGTGCATAACCGGACATGAAAACGAATGTGACCGCGTTTCCCTCTGTTCGGCCTTTTGAACCGCCCGCACGGTACATGTCGATGAGCTCGTCGAAGTTGTCGAGATAGATCTGCACATCATGGCCTTCGATGCTGCACCACGACCACATCACGACGTTCACGTCCGGATGGTTGTCCAAATACTCAACGGTTCCATGGAAATAATCAGTGTGTCCATCGGCGTCGACGCCGTCGTTGCTCAGGTCCGTCCCAGACGCGCCGTTGTAATGAATGTCCAGGCTGCCTGCCACGGGGACTCCGTCTGTCGTAAACGCAAAGAGCGTATCGTCGCCGGTTTTGTACTGCACGAGTCCCGCCATCCCTTGCATCACCTGCGTGGAATGAGACGTGCCACAGTACAGAATATGCAGGTTTTCTCGAGCCGCATTGATGGCGGAGACCGGTATGCTCCGCAACACCCCCTCTTTTGCGATGAGATGATCCGCGATGAAACCGCCCGGAGGTGTTACCGTACCTCCGTCGGCGTCTGGATCCGTGCCGCTGTCGGTGAGGGCGTCGTCGTCAGCGTCAAGGATGACGTCGACTTCGGTGGTTGTGTCGGTGTCGGTCAGGGTGTCTGTGTCGGTGGTTGTGTCGGTGTCGGTGACGGTGTCCGCATCGGTGGTCGTGTCGGTGTCGGTCATGCTGTCAGCGTCGGTGTCAGTGCCAATGTCGGTGACGGAGTCAGTGTCGATACCGGTGTCGGAACCCGTGTTTGTGTCCGAACCCGTTTCCGCGAGCGAGTTTGTGTCCGTGCTCGAGTCCGACAACAGGTTCGTATCCGAGTCTGAAGGTCCAGACGTAGACGGGGTGTCATCATCCGAACAACCGGACAAACCGGCAAGTCCAACTGTGGAGATCAGCGTCAGCGTGGCTGCGACTAATCGAAGGGCATTCACAATCTATCTCCCGAGAGTTGTTTCTCAGCAACGATCATAGCAGACCAGCTTCAGGAGGTAACCATTCACACGTGGGTACGGGATC
>JAHJML010000022.1 GCA_018821365.1 Actinomycetota bacterium
GTGTCGCCGGATATGCCGCCGGAGTCATTCACACCGGGATCGGGCTCCGGGGGACTCTTCAAGGCATCGCACCGGGTTGCCCAACGACCGCTATCGAGGAGTGGGTGGCTTGTGCCCGCCAACAGCCATTCGTAACGATCGAACCGCAACCGGCACCGGTGGCCACCACCTCCACGGAAGGTTCCGCGGCACCTTGGAGTCCCGTCGTCGAAGATGGCCAGATCGGTGTGAGCCCCGATGTGCAGACGGCATTCCTCGAGATGCTGTCGACGGACTCGCTTCACCGCTGGGAGAGCCCAATAGCGATCGCTGTCGAAGGAGATCCGACGCAGCGTGATATGGAGATCCTCGGTTTTGCCCTAGGAGACTGTTGAACAAGGCGCTTTCTGTGGGGCTTTGTTCGGCGTAGGGTTTGGTGGCGGGTCCGGGTTCATGCCTGAACCGAAGAGCCGGCGGTCGAGGGTGAGAGGCCGGCCACCGGGGTGGCTTTGTCGCCGTGAGAGGTCCCTTGTTGTCAGTTCCCGGGCCCGCATGTCATGGCAGCGCCCATGAGGGGCCATCCCGCGTCAACCCGAGGTTGATGAGGCGGCGGAGGTTGATGGCCGCCACCCGCAGGCCCAGCCAGGCGTTGTTGCGTTCGACGCCGCGGTAGCGGACTCGGCGGTTCGGTCCTGTTGCCAGCCAGGCGATCGACCGTTCGACCATGGGCCGCCATTGCCGGTAGTCGGCGATGAAGTCCCCGTCGCGCCAGGCGCGGCGGGCTTCGACCAGTTGACGGTCGTGGGGTCCGATCTGGAGTGTCCGGCCGGTTTGTGCAGTGGTGCAGCGTTCACGAAGCGGGCAGGGTCCGCAGCGGGCCCCGAAAGTGGCGCTTCCCTTGGGTGCGATGGTGATGGTGTGGCCAGCGGGACAGGTGGCGGTGCGGGCGTCGTGGTCGATGCTGAAGTCGTCGCGGTTGAACCCGCCGGGCACCGCGACTCTGAGTGGGATCGCCTTGATGGCCAGGCGGCGGTGTGACCCTGAAAGAGCGGCACGGGTTTCACCCGACCCGTAGGCCGAGTCGGCGAGCACCTGGAGGTCGTCTCCCTCGCCGGCCACCAACTCCACACCGGTGGGGCCGTCGGGCGCGTTGGCCGGTGTCAGACAAGCAGCGGTGACCAGACCGGTCTCGGGCTCCACCGCCACATGCGCCTTGTAGCCGTCGCGGTGTGCACTGCGGCTCTTGTGCATGTGGCGAGCCTCGGGATCCACCGTCGAGATCACCCGGTCGGGGGCAACACCCCGGGCGATACGCCACGTCCCATCGCCGTCACCGGGCTCGACGTCTTGGCCTGCAACCAGGGCCAACAGCCCCAACGCGTCGGCCCCCTCAGCGCCCAGTTCGAGATCGGAGAGCGCCCCGAGCAACCCCAACGCGTCGTTGACCAGACCAGTTACCAAGGCGTCCTTGGCGACCGGGTCGTCCCAGGCGATCATCGGCTTACCGGCCGAGTCGTAGTCATGGGCACACACCTCGACCGCACCCGCCTCAGGCACCACCCGACGCACACGGCGGACCGCCGAGATCAACTGGGTCACCGTGTCCTGGGTAGCCACGGCATCATCCAGAAGCGTCGAATCCAACGCCCGGCGGCGCTTGCCCCCCAACACCCCGGTGGCGTCGACCACCGCCCCAACCGCTTCCCGGATGCGGTGAGGGCGCCCACTCCCCGCCAAACGCTTCCGCCAGTACGTGAATACCGTGAAGTGGATCCCCCCATGATCCAGAGCAAGGCCACAGGCCACCTTCCACCCGATGTCACGTCGAAGCGCCTCGGCCGCCTCACGATCCGATAGGCCCTCAAGCGCCTGGAGCACCATGGCGCTCGCCATCACATCCGCAGGCACCGAAGGTCGGCCACGGCCCGAGGGGAACAAGTCGGCGAAGACCTCGTCGGGGAATAGATCCCCTCGATGATCAGCCAAGAACGCGTGCACCGAACCCTCCGGCACCAGATGCCGACACAACGCACCAGCATCAAGAAACCGAACCTCAGAACTGCTTGTTCCCTGCATCCCCCAACTCTGCACCACTCGCTGGCAAATCGCGAGCACCCCCCGGCGAATTCTTCAACAGTCTCCTAGCCGCCCCAGTTGGCGTCGCCGACGGCGGTCAGGATCCCCTGCAGCGATCCCACCACCACGATCCCGTTCTCGGCGATCGCCGGGGAGGCCAGCACCGGGGAGCCCTCCTTGGGGGTCCAGTCGCAGAAGCCCTCCTCGTCGTAGCCATCGGGGAACTCCCCGTTGGTGTCATCCCCGAGGTAGATGCTCCAGGCCAACTCCCCCTTGGCGGCGTCGATCCCGTAGAGGCCGCCGTCGTGGCGGGCCAGGATCACCTGCCCGGTGGTGATGGCGGGGGAGGACCAGTGCGGATAACAGAACGGGCCGGCCTCGACCGACCATCGGGTCTCGCCGCTGGCGACATCGATGGCCACCAGGTGGCTCGAGTAGGTCTCCCCGTAGACCAGCAGGGTGCCGATCAGGGCCGGCGACGACCGGGCATTCCCCCACTCGGCCTTGAGGCCGATCACATCGGACGCCCGCCACCGCACCACTCCGCTCTGCTTGTCGAGCGCCATGATCGCCGGTTCGGAGTACAGGTCGTTGCGGACGACGGGAACGATCAGCAACTGGCCGGCGACGGTCGGTGCCGCAAACACCCGGATGGCTGCACCACCCTCTCCGACCAGGTCCTGCCGCCAGACCACGGTCCCGGTGAGGGAGACGGCGGCGGCGCCGCCCTCCTCGCTGATGACGTAGATCCAGGTGCCGTCGGAGGATGCCCCGCCCCGGATCGGGCCCCTGACCGCTATGTGCCATCTGCGCTCGCCGGTGTACAGGTCGAGGGCGGTCACCTCGCCGGCGCCGTCGCCGACCACCGCCAGGCCTTCGATGATCAGCGGGTTGGTGAAGACGGAGATCCCGATGTCGACGCTCCACAGCGCCTGGCCCAGATCCACCCCGCTGGCACTGATGCCCCACACCCGACCCTCGTCGCCGGTCGCCACCACGATGTCGTCGGACACGGCGATGCCATTCACGTCGTTCTCGGTCTGGAAGTGCCACACCTCGGCGCCGGTGCTGAGGTCGATGGCATAGACCCCATCGGCGTCGTCCCCCTCGAACTGGAGATTGCCGGCGCTGCCGACGAAGACCCGGTTCCCCGAGATCACCGGGTTGTTGAGCCATCCGAAGATGCCGACCTCCGTCTGCCACAGCACCTCGGGTTCGTTGATGGTGCGCAGCGACTGGGTGCAGCCGGACCGGGTGTTCGAACCCTGGAACGTCGCCCAACCGGTGGACTCCTCGGGGCACTTCAAGAAGGTGGTCCCCGCCTGGACGACCGGGGTGGTGGAGGTGGTGACCCCCTCCATCACCACCGGGGGGAGGGCGTACTGGACCTCCTCGGACCCGTCGGATCGCAGGAATGAATAGACGGCCAGGCCGATGCAGGCCAGCATCACGACGGCCAAGACGACGTTCGAAGAGGGAAGGATGCTGCGGCGCTCGTAGAAGTCGCGGCGGCGTCTGCTGCGGAGGAAGCTCTGCGTGTCGCCTCGCCTGGTCATCTCCACACCCGGTCGGCTGCGGTGCTTGCCTGAGGGTAGGACTCCCTGCCGGTGAACCAGCGATGCTGGCTCCGGACGCCGGCGGCGGGTGGATGCCAAGCGCAAGTGATGACGGGCGCACCGGTTGTGTGCCGTTACCCTGAGGCCATGGAAACCCCTGAAGATCGCATCGCGCTATTCCTCGACTTCGAGAATCTCGCCATCGGAGCCCGCGAGGATCTCGGCGGTCTCGTGTTCGACTTCAAGCCGATCAACGACGCCCTCGCCGAACGGGGCCGGGTCATCTCCCGGCGGGCCTACGCCGACTGGACGATGTTCGAGAGCGCCCGCCGGGGCCTCACCGAGCACCAGGTGGAACTGATCGAGATCCCGCAGAAGATGGGCGCCACCCGCAAGAACGCCGCCGACATCAAGATGGCCGTCGACGCCATCGAACTCGCCTTCGAGCGCGACTACATCACCACCTTCGTGGTCTGCACCGGCGACAGCGACTTCACGCCCCTGGTGCACAAACTGCGGGAGTTGAACAAGCGGGTCATCGGGATCGGCCTGCGGGCCTCCACCTCACGACTGCTGCCCCCCGCCTGCGACGAGTTCCTGTTCTACGAATCGCTGGAAGGCGTCGAGATCCCCAGCAAGCAGAAGAGGCCGGGCACCAGGAAGCCGGAGACGGTTCCGACCTTGCCTCCCGAGCAGACGGCCCCCGAGACCCGCGGCGACCTGGCCGCCCTCGAACGGTTGATCACCCAGACGCTGTCCGGCCTGCAGCGGTCTTCGGGCGGAGTGGTGCTGGCGTCGACGCTGAAGCGGGCGATGATCCGCAAGGACCCCACCTTCTCCGAAGCCGACTACGGATTCCGTGCCTTCGGGGAGTTGCTGCGGCACTTGGCCGATCAGCACATCGTCGACCTCACCGAGGGACCGGCCCGGGGCGACCCCGAGGTCGGGTTCCCCGAGACGGGCGGTCTCGAGGAGGCCGGGTTCGCGATGCTCCGCAAGGTCGTGGCCGAGGAGGCCAAGCAGGATCCGGTGCCCCTCTCGGGCCTCAAGGATCGGATTCGCAAGACCCAGGCCGGTTTCAGCGAGAAGGACTACGGCTACCGGGGGTTCCTCCAGTTCACCAAGGCGGCCGCCGCCCGCGGCGTGGTCACGATGACGTGGAGCGACGAGGCCGAGGACTACCTGCTGGGAGTGGGCGACTGACCGGCGTGGCGGCTACCAGCCACCGGCGGATGCCGCGGCGGCGCACGTCTCGTAGAGGATGACATCTTCGATCGTCGATCCGGATCCGTAGACCGGGCCGGTGCCCAGGCCCACCGCGATGCAATACCAGGCCCCGCCGACACCCTGACCGACGAGCAAGGCCTGCTCGTCGCCGGGCACCACCAGCACGTCGCCCGGCATCAGGGCCAGTTCGTCCATGGTGGCCTTGAGTCCGGAGGCGTAGTACCGCAGATCGTTGCCCGTCGCCAGATAGGTGTCGTGCTCGTCGTGGAAGGCCTGGAGGGCGGTCAGGGCCAGTCCCAGCTGCTCTTGCACGGCGGAGTCCCCTGATGGCGAAGCCAGCCACTCACAGATGTTGGCGGCGAATCTCCACCGATCGGCCATCTGCAGCGGGAAGAACTCCTTGTACTCGAGTTCCTTTTCCGAGGCTCCCTGGTGCTCGATCAGGACGAAGCTGAGCGAGTAGGAAGAGCCGATCTCCCGCATCGTCATCTCCGCGACCTCGACCTCCGAGGTCTCTGCGATTCCCAACTCCACGTCGGCGAGGAGTGCCTCGATGTGTGGCGGCCGGCACTGATCGTCGGTGACGAACAACGCGTAGAGGGCATAGGCATTGCGCTGCTGGAGCGAGGCGAAGAAGTCCTCGACCAGGCGGGTCGCCTGGGCCTCCTCGGTGGAGACTCCCGAACCGGCCGCCGGGGCGGCCGGGGTGTTCTCTGCCCCGGCGGACGAGGTGCAGGCCGCGGCCACCAGGCCGAGCACCGCGATGAGTGCGGCGAACTGCCTGCGCATGTTGGGTTGCCTCCTCGGGTGGGTACCTGGTCCCATCGGCTGATTGGACGGCGCCCTTGAGGGCCACCGATACCCGATGGCATCGGGCGCAATCTCCGGTTTGCACTCAAGATTCCGATGGGAGGGGCCGATACAGGACGTGAGACACTCCCATACCCTCCCGTCTCAGCCCAGCAAAGCGGCCGCCACCGGCGGCCGTTTTGCGTTCCCGGGTTCTACGCTCCTGGCATGACCGGCCACGCCTTTCTCCGTGAGGTCCCCGATTCCTTCGTCCGGTGCATCACCGCGGCGCCGGTGTCCCCACCGCTCGACCCCCGGTTGGCCCGCCGCCAGCACCGGGCGTATCGAGAGGCGCTGGAGGCGGGGGGCTTCGGGACCTCGCTGCTGAAGGCCGACGAGGCCCACCCCGACGGATCGTTCATCGAGGACGCCGCGGTGGTGCTCGACGAGCGCGCCCTGGCCACCCGGCCCGGGCACCCCTCCCGACGCGGCGAAGTGGCCCCGGTGGCCGCCGCCCTCGCCGAGATCATGCCGGTGCTGTTCGTCGAGGAACCGGGATGTCTCGACGGCGGCGACGTGCTGACGGTCGGCGACCGGGTGTTCGTCGGCATCAGCGGGCGAACCAATCGGGACGGCATCGAAGCGCTGGCCGGGTTCGCCGGTCCCCGCCGCCGGGTGGTGCCGGTCGAGGTGACCGGGGTCCTCCACCTGAAGTCGGCGGTCACCGCCCTCGACGAACGGACCCTCCTCATGGAACCGGGGCGGGTGGACCCCATGCGCTTCGATGGGCTGGACATCGTCCTCACGGCGCCCGGTGAAGACCACGCCGCCAACGTGGTGCGTCTGGCAGACGGCCGCATTCTGATGGGGGCCGCTTCCCCGGAAACTGCGGATCGCATCGCCGCCGCCGGCTTCGAGGTCGCAGCCGTCGACGTGTCCGAGTTCGGGCGGGCGGACGGCGGCCTCACCTGCCTCTCCATCCGGATTCGCTCCGGCTTGGCTTCGAGCGCACGTATCCTTTCAGCATGACCGATGCATCCGCCTCCACCCCTCCCGAGACGACCGAACCGGCCGAGATCGTCGAAGAGGAGAGCCCGCAATCCCCGGGAGTGATCCATGCCTCCAAGCTGATGAGGATCGCCTCGATGACGAGGGCGATGCTCGACGAGGTGCGGCACGCTCCCCTCGACGATGGGGGCCGCAAGCGGTTGGTCGAGGTGCACGAGCGCACCATCGAGGAGATGGAAGAAGTCCTCACCGACGATCTCCGCGAGGAGTTGCAGGACATCTTCATGCCGCTGTCGGGCTCCGATGCCTCCGACTCGGAGATCAGGATTGCCCAGGCCCAACTGGTGGGCTGGCTCGAGGGCCTCTTTGCGGGCATCCAGGCCTCGCTGTTCAGCCAGCAGGCCGCCGCCGCCAGCCAACTGCAGATGATGAGGAGTCGCGCCATCGAGGCCCGCGCCGGGATGAATCCCCCTTCGGACGAAGAGCCCGCACCCGGCCAGTATCTGTGAGCCGGGTGTGAGGGAGGGGCGCCCCGAGTCTCGTTGGACGGCATTGCGGCGCCGGTCGTGGACCGTTCCCTTCATCGTCGTGTTCTTCCTGGCGGCGACGGTCACTCTGCCGTTGCTGCTGCTGGTGACGCTGTCGGTCGACGCGGTGCGATGGGCGCTGCATCGCCGCAGGTTCGTGGTGGCGCGGGCGGTGCTCTTCGGGTGGGTCTACCTGGCCGCGGAGGTGTGGGCGCTGACGGTGCTGCTGCTGGCCTGGTTCGTGACCGGTTTCGGGCTGTGGAGGACGGCCGAACTGGCGCTCACCTACCGGCTTCAGGCCCGCTGGGCCGCCATCCTCTTCGGGGCGGTGAGAAGGATCTTCTCGATGGGGTTGGAGGTGGAGGACGACGACCTGGTCGTCCCCGGCCCGGTGGTGGTGATGGTGCGCCACGCCAGCCTCATCGACACCCTCCTCCCCAACAACCTGATCACCAGGCGGTGGGGCCTGCTGCTGCGCTATGTCCTCAAGAACGAGTTGCTCTACGACCCCGCCCTTGACATCGCCGGCCACCGGTTGGTCAATCACTTCGTGGAACGGGTGGGGGACTCCGCCGAGCAGGTCGAGCGGGTCAGGGAGTTGAGCCGGGACCTCGGACCCAACGAGGGGGTGCTCATCTACCCCGAGGGCACCCGGTTCACCGAGGAGAAGCGGGCCAGGGTGCTGGAGCGGCTGCGGGGGATCGATCCGGCCCTCGCCGCCCGGGCCGAGCAGTTCCACAACGTGCTGCCCCCCCGGCTCGGGGGACCGATGGCGCTGCTGGATCCGTTCACCCCCTGCGATGTGGTGATGGTGGCCCACGTAGGACTCGACGGCCTCGCCACCGTCAAGCATCTCCTCGACGGGACCGTCGTAGGCAACACCATCCGGGTCAGGTTCTGGCGGATTCCCCGTGAGGAGATCCCCGCGGGCGCCGAGGCCGGGATCGCGTGGCTCTTCGATCGGTGGAAGTCGGTGGACGACTGGATCGCCGCCCACCGGGTCACATGAGCAGGCGGTCTCTGATCGGATAGCCCGGCCCGGGGGAACGATCAACGCTACCCCTCGGTGATCGTCACGCTCTCGATGACGGCGTCCACGGTGGGGCGTTCTCCGGCCCTGGGGAGGGCGGCCACCGCGTCGACGGCGTTCATCCCGGTGACGACATCGCCGAAGATGGTGTAGGCGTGGGGGAGTCCGGCGTCGGCCAGGCAGATGAAGAACTGGCTCCCGTTGGTGTTGGGTCCGGCGTTGGCCATCGCCACCACCCCGCGCCCGTAGCGGCCATCCCCTTCGAGTTCGTCGCGGAACTTGTAGCCGGGTCCGCCCCGCCCGGTCCCGGTGGGATCACCGCCCTGGATGACGAAACCGGGCACCACCCGATGGAAGATGACCCCGTCGTAGAAGCCCTCTCCCGCCAGGAACACGAAGTTGTTGACCGCCAGTGGCGCCTCGGCGGCCCGCAACTCGATGGCGATCTCGCCCTGGGTGGTCTGCAGGGTGGCGGTGTAGGTCTTGTCGAGGTCGATGGTCAGGTCGGGGGCGGCGGGGTACTGCTTGGGCACGGGAGCCTCTCTCATCGGGGTCGCCACACCCTAGGCGCGGCCGTGCGATGTCCCGCGCCCGGCGGGCGCACCGCCCTCTACAGATCCTCGGTGGCGA
>JAHJML010000316.1 GCA_018821365.1 Actinomycetota bacterium
CGACGGGCTGGTTCGCTCCGGGGAAGCAGCCGACCTCGCGGCCGTGGCGCGGATGTGTGGCGTCTCTCGGGCTCGCGTCAGTGCGGTCGTGGGGATGTTGGGGATGATGGTCGCAGAGCAGCGTAGAGTTCTTGGCCTTGGCCCCGAACAGCGAGGATTGCTTCCGGAGCAGGCAGATGGAGAGCAATAGGGGGAGGGTGCGATTGTGCAGATTTCCGAAAGTAGGTGTTAGTGGGCTTTTATTTCATTCGCTTGGGTTGATTGATTGATGGCAAGGGGAGTAGAATCCGGGCAAGTCACGAGAGGAGCACTTATGGGGATCGAATCACAGATAGAGTGGACTGAAGCCACATGGAATCCGATCACGGGATGCTCGAAGACGAGTGCTGGTTGCAAGAACTGCTATGCCGAACGAATGGCTAAGCGACTTCAGGCAATGGGGCAGTTCAACTACCGAAATGGATTCGATGTAACGCTCCATGAGCATATGCTCGATGTGCCGCGGCGCTGGAGAAAGCCGCGAACTGTATTCGTGAATTCAATGAGTGACCTATTCCATGAGAAAGTACCGTCCGAGTTCATTCAGCAAGTCTTCGACGTGATGCGCGACACACCGAGACACACATATCAGGTTCTGACGAAACGCTCCGAGCGCCTTGCAGAGATGAGTCCTGAAATCGAGTGGCCACAGAATGTGTGGATGGGAGTAAGCGTAGAAGACAACCAGTCTGTATTTCGTATTGATCAACTTCGGCAAACGAATGCCGCAGTGAAGTTTCTTTCTCTCGAACCACTACTAGGACCTATAGATGATCTCGTATTGACTCACATTGACTGGGTAATTGTCGGCGGTGAATCAGGACCACGCGCGCGTCCAATGCATCCTGAGTGGGTGATAGATATTCGTGACATTTGCCATCAATGCGGCGTGCCCTTCTTCTTCAAGCAATGGGGAGGAACACGTAAAAAGGCAGCTGGCCGTGAGCTTGCAGGTCGCACATGGGACCAGATGCCAGTAACGAGTATCCAAGGGAGATAGATGCCTAAGCTCAAAGGTTGTCCTTGCACTGATTACAAAGCAAATAAAGATGCAAGTGGAAACTGCAGTTTGAACCGTGGCCCTGACGGTTATGCGATTCAATGCGTCGGCGATTGGGCTCTACAAAAACACGATATTCTGCGACGCTATATTGAGGCAACAAGCGGCCCCCGAGCTAAGTATCGGCCTCCTGTTGGACGTGGAGGTGCGGCATTCATCGACATGTTCGCCGGTCCTGGTATGTCTTGCATACGAGATACCGGTGAGATCATTGATGGAAGCCCACTAATCGCCCTCTGTCATACAAGGGCTCCGTTCACAAGTCTTGTTTTCTGCGATCTGAACGCAGACAACATATCCGCTCTAGAATCTCGCACCTCTGCTGCCAATGACAGAGTGTCTATTGTTCATGGTGATTGCAATCAATGTGTAGGAGATATTCTTGACCTAGTTCCAGAGTATGGTCTGAATGTAGCTCTGATTGATCCTTTTGGGCCTTCAGTCCTTCACGGAAATACGCTACGCTCTCTGGGTGAAGTAAAGCGTATGGATTTCATCATTCATTTCCCAACAAATGGGCTTAAGCGATACTTCGGTAAACGCGGATTCGGTCAGACTATCGACAATCTTGTTGGCAATACTGATTGGCGTTCAGAAATCCGGCATGCTCGTGACGTACCTAAACTTATTAAATACTTGCGACGGAATCTTGTATCCATTGGATACGACAAGGAGCAAGTGCGCTCATTACCAATCAAGAACAGCAGGAACAGGGCGCTATATCACCTCATGTTCGCTACAAAGCACGATTTAGGAAATAAAATTTGGGGCAGCATCGCCCGCATCGGTCCGGGTGGGCAAAGGGAATTAGACCTGTAGCACCCGCAGCCAACAGCCACACTTGTGGTATGATGTGAGAGCAAGCCGCGCCACCTCAATGAAGAAGCAGCGCGGTAGTGGGCGAGGATCTGTGATTAAGCCCTATACATCCCCCTAGACACCCTCTTCACCTTCTTGCTGGTCGACAGCGTCCGGCGCAGCACATTCCCGAAGTTCTTGCTCTTGGACGTGACCAGCTTCTTCTTCTGGATCGTGGAGAGAATGTCCTGGAAGGCCATAGGCTTCTTCTTGCCCTTCAGCAGGCCGACGACAACCGACTCGACGGTGACACGGGGGGTCTTCTTCGCTGCCGCCTTCTTGGCCACGCGCTTCTTGGTCGCCTTCTTTGCGACAGCCTTCTTCCCCGTCTTCCGCTTTACCTGGGCCTTCTTCTTGGCGGCGGCCTTAGCCACACGCTTCTTCGCCACCCTCTCGCGCCCGGCCTTCTTCCGGGTAGGCTTGCGACCGGTCAGCGAGTTCAGAAGCTTGGCGATCTCCTTGTCCACCTGGGCGAGGTCCTTGGAGAGTTTGGCCTTCGCCCCCTCCAGCTTTTCCAGCTGCTCCTTGGAGTCGGCCATCTTGCGGAGGTCTGCGGCGCTCATTCCAGCCAACAGGCTTGCTTTCGTTCTGGGCATGTTCGGTCCTTTCTTCTTTACCTAAGTGCGGCCATAGAGTAAGCTTCTCGACAATGATTGTCAACGCACAGAATTGCGTTAACAGTGAACTCTACGAAACAAGTTGAATATGAAGTGGGTTGTCCTAGTCATAATAGTGTTTGGTGTCGCTCTTGCTATACTCTGGTATTCTGGCAAACAGGAAGAATGGGAACAAAACCGCCTTCTCCACGAACGATTCTGCCAATCAGCCCTAGTTGTAACAGAAACATGTGGTTGGGATTCGATAGGAGCAACAATCCTGGAGATATTCAATATTGACGACGATCCTGATGGCTGGTCTGTGATTCAATGGGATGGGATTGATAACGACGTTTACATCGACATGCCCCACTACAAGACCTGGTGCCAATGCA
>JAHJML010000204.1 GCA_018821365.1 Actinomycetota bacterium
GCCGCCGGGCACCGGGCCCCGGGACGGCCGGTCGTGACCGCCACCGGTCCGGTGCCCCCTCCGGCCGAGCCGGTCCGCCCGACCGCCTCCACCCGGCCGTGCCCCCGCTGCGCCGAGACCATCAAGGCCGAGGCGCTGGTGTGCCGATTCTGCGGGATCGATCTCAGCGGGCGACCCGGAGCGGTCGCTGCTCCAGCGTCGGTTCCCGTCCCCGGCGCCGCCCCAGCGCCGGCTCCGGAGGGCCCCTACCGGGAGGGAGTGATCGTCACCGGGAGGATGCGGACCGGTACCGTGCTGGCCGCCTTGGCCTCGGCGGCCGCCGTGGTCTCCGCCGTCCTCTCGTTCGGGGTCACCCGGTCACCCTTCCACTGGGGCGAGGGCGCCACCGGGTACATGCGGGCCCCGATCCTCTTCATCCTGGGCGTGTTCGTGGCGATGATCCTGCAGGGCATCGGGGCCCGGGCGGTCCACCCACCGCGGCGGACGATCGGCGCCTTGGGCGCCCGTGCGTTCACGCTCAACCTGTATCGGGAGCATCGGGTCCGCCTCTTCGCCCGGCGCGGCTGTCTGGTCCTGTTCCTGCTGAGCGCCGTGGTGTGGCTCGGCATGCTGAGCATCGTGCTGTACAACGGCAACCAGATCAGCGGGATGATCGGTTGGGAGCATCGGGCCGGCTACACCATCTGCCTGATCGCCAGCGTGCTCGGAGCGGTCGGGGCGGTCCTGGCGATCCCCTCGCCGGGGGCCGGGGTGGTCAAGGTGTTCGACAACGGGGCGGTCGCCCTGCCCTGAGCCGTTTCCACTCAGCCGCAGATCTCCTCGATCGGCTGCAGGTTGAGGGTCTCTATCGCCTCGGCCGGGGGCAGCGAGATCGCCGTCGCCACCGTCTCCCGGATCAGGGCCACGTTGGGGATCGGATACCTGTCGGGGGTCCACCCGGCCACGTAGGAGGTCGGGGTCCCCTCGAACTCGGGGGCCCGCCACATGAAGCGGATCGAGGGGATCGTCCCCAGGTCGGCGCGAGAGAGAAGGTCGATGAAGTCGGGGATCGATGCGACCGGGATGTCGGTGACCACCGTCCCCTGGATGGCGGGCACCAGGTCGGGCAACCGGCGCAGCAGGCCGATCGGGTCGGCTTGCTCGGCGAGGGCCTCGATGACGCAGCGCTGCCGCCCCATCCGGTCGTAGTCGTCGGAGGCGCGCCGCGACCTGGCGTAGGCGAGCGCCAGGTGGCCGTCCATGTCGTAGGTGCCCGGTTGGATGTCGATGACCTCGGTGGTGCCGTCCTCGTGCGGATAGATCGGGTCGTAGACCCGTTCGGTCACCGTGATCGTCACCCCGCCCACCGCATCCACGATGTCGACGAATCCCTGCAGATCCACCAGTGCGAAGTAGTGGATGTCGACGCCCAGCAGGTTGCCGAGCACCGCCTTGGCGGCATTGCCGCCCGTGTTGGGGCCACCGGGGAACCCCTCGGGGTTCTGCAGACCGTACTGGTAGATCTCGTTGGCGATGCCCGGAAAGCAGTGGCACCCGAAGGCGTCATAGGCCGGGACGGTGTCGGGGATCGGGATCTGCGCCGTGCCGCGGGTCACCGAGAACATGGCGGTCCATCCGGTGGCCGGATCGATCGAGATCACGATCATCGTGTCGGTGCGGATCCCGCTCCGGCCCACCCCGGCATCCCCGCCCAGCAGCAGCACGTTGACCCGGTCGACACCCTCGAAGGGGTCGGGCATCGTGGTCGTGGTGGTCGAGGTCGAGGTCGTCGTGGTCGAGGTCGTGGTGCTCGACACCGACACCGGAGGCGAGGTGGTCGGCGGCGGCAGCGTGGTGGGCGGCAGCGTCGTGGTGGTCGCCTGGCCCGGATCGGCGGTGAAGTCGTAGGTGAACAGGTCGTAGAGGGCCAGGTTGCGCTGTGCCACCCACCCGTGGGGGACCATCACGAACCCAAGCACCACGGCCACCCCGGCGACCGCCCACCCCGACAACCGGCCGGGCCGATGCCGAACCGGCGCCGCCCGCACCGGGATCAAGAAGGCATCGACGACGCAGACGATCCGGAACACCAACAGGAGTCCGTTGAGCGCCAGCAGTGCCAGCAGCAGGCTGGGGTGCTCGAAGAACGGGCGGGCCAGGGTGAGGGCCAGGTCGAGGCCCTCGACGTAGAACACCATCACCATCAGGGCGGCCGCCGGGAGTCCCACGATGACGGCGATCGAGAAGAAGAGGCGGCCGCGCCGGGGTTCACCGCCGTACCACTGGCCCATCCCCGGGATCACGGCGGAGAGGGCGGCCCCGATCACCGGCCGGTAGGTCCCCGCCCCGCGCTTTCGGCCGACCGAGGTGGCCATAACCACTGTTCTACCAGGGTCGGAGTCATCCCACTAGCCTCGTTTCATGCCCGCCGACTTCACCCTCACCGACAAGGTCGTGATCGTCACCGGCGCCAGTCGGGGAATCGGGGAGGCCATTGCCCATGCCTGCGTCGCAGCAGGCGCCTCGGTCGCCCTCGCCTCGCGCAACCAGGAGGGTCTCGATGAGGTGGCGGCAGCCATTCGGGCGGGCGGGGGAACCGCGCTGCCGGTCGCCTGCCACATGGGCAGGCCCGACGACATCGAGGCTCTCTTCTCCCGGGTCGCCGACGAGTTGGGAACCATCTCGGGCCTGGTCAACAACGCCGGCACCAACCCCTACTTCGGGCCGATGCTCGGCATCACCGACGCCGCCTTCGACAAGACGTTCGAGGTCAACGTCAAGGGCTACCTGTATGCGGCCCGGGCGTTTGCCGACCGGTCCGC
>JAHJML010000205.1 GCA_018821365.1 Actinomycetota bacterium
ACCTTCATATATGATATTCGCGCCCTCCCCCAGGGCGGGAGAGAAGGGGAACCCGCCCGAGAGCGGATCGCGCGACTCTTCCTCTCTCCCGCGCCGCGGGGGAGATGGCCTCGGCCGAACAGGCCGAGGCCAGAGGGGGCAGCCGAAGCCAGAGGGGGCAGCCGAGGCCAGAGGGGGCAGCCTCAGCTAGCCGCTCCGCCGAGAACCGAACTCACCCACGCGTCGGCGGGTGGCGGCATGCCTCGCCAGCATCGCCGCCGATCCCCCCAGTGCGATGACCGAGAACGTGAGGATTCCCGCATCGGCGTGGTGCCACCCGTAGAAGCCCCACAGCACCGCTTCGGCGAGGCCCAACCACCAGGTCCCCGGCGAGATCCCCGACGGGTTCCACGTGCGGTAGGCGGTCCACAACGTCGGGACCATGGTCACGCCGAACGACAACCCGAGCGCCACCCCGAGGGCGGTCCACCCCAGCAGTGCGGTGGTCGCCACGAGGACGGCGCCGGCTACGGCCCCCCGCAGGGCGCTGGCGCCGAGGGGCCGTCCCATCCGGGCCAGCGCCCAGAGGGTGACGGCGTACCCGGTGGAAGCGCCGATCGGTGCCACCAGCGGAGCCCACAGAGTCCCGTGGACGTAGTACACCGTCCATCCGACATTCGATGCCAACCCTATGGCGGGCCAGGTGGTCGAGACTCCGGCCGCATCTCCAGTGCGCACCAGCTTGACGATCTGGGGCACCAGGAAGAACAGCGTCGCGGCGGTGGCGGCGATGACGGCGAGGTTGGCGAACAGTTCCCGCATCGAAACGGGTCCTCCAACGGTGAGCGCCGTCGGAGAACCACATGCCCGCCGATCAGCGGGAGCGAAGGCTACCGGGTGCCCAGACCCGGATCGGCTTCCGCAGACTCCGGCACCCCGGTGAGGAGCAGTCCCGCCACGGCGGCCAGGGCAGCCCCCGTCAGGAAGGCCGGCCCGGGCCCGAACGCCGCCCAAATCCCCCCGAAGGCGAGGTTGGCGGGAAGGGCGCCGATCCCGATGGCAGCGTTGTAGTAGCCGAACGCCGACCCCCTGAGATCGGCGGGAGCCAGATCGGCGACCCAGGCCCGCTCGACCGGTTCGGTGAGCCCGAAGTAGGTTCCGTACACCAGCAGCAGGCCGATCAGCAGGGCGACATCCGATGTGACGGCCATACCCAGGTACACCAGGGCGTAGATGGTCCACCCCGCCAGGATCAGGCCCTTGCGCCCAACCCGGTCCGACAGGCGCCCGCCGACCAGGTTGGCGCCCATCTTGACGACATGGAAGAGGGACCAGAGCACGGCCACCCACACCAGCGAGACCCCGGCGGCGGTGAGGCGGAGCAGCAGGAAGGCGTCGGCACTGTTGCCCAGGGTGAACACGAACACCGCCGCCATCAACCGCCAGAACCCGGGCCCGAAGTCCCGCCATCTCCGCAGTACCGGCGGCCGGTCCGCCGCAGGTGTCTGCCTTCGATCCGGTTCGCGGACGAAGCGGGAGATGATGGCGATCACCGCGATGGCCGGGATCACCGCAGCAAAGAACACCTGCCGGATGGTCAGTCCGAGCCACAGGAGCAGGGCGGCCGCCAGTGGCCCGATCACCGCCCCGAAGTGGTCGAGGCTGCGGTGCACTCCAAAGGCTGCTCCCCGGTTCTCGGGCGGGGTGACGTCGGTGATCAGAGCGTCGCGGGGAGCGGTCCGGATCCCTTTACCGACCCGATCGACGAACCGGATCGCCACCACCACGATCCAGGTGGTGGCGAATGCCATCATCGGCCGGATCACGCCGGCGATCCCGTATCCGGCAAAGACGAATGGCTTCCTCCTGGCGGTGCGGTCGGTCCACCAGCCGGAGACGACCTTGAGGATCGAGGCGGTCGATTCGGCGATGCCCTCGATGACACCCAGCGCCAGCGCCCCGGCCCCCAGGACGTCGGTGAGGAAGGCCGGGACCAACGGATAGATCATCTCGCTGGCGAAATCCGTGAAGAGGCTCGCAAACCCCAGCGCCACCACGGTGCCCGGGACGCCCTTGCGGAGGTACGAGAGGAACCGCATCAGGCGACCCTACCCAGGTGCCGAGTTCCTCACATCACCCGATCGGCGGCGGACTGCCCGCCCGGGTCGGGCCGGCCTCATCGCGGGTCGGTCGGCCGGAGACGAAGCCGGTGAGTGGGGCGCCCGCCGAGTCCCGCTATCGAGGACGGGTAGCCCGGCCGTCTCAGCTGGTCAGGTGCTGCTTGCCGTTGGTGTCCTTCTTCGCCTTCTTGTCAAGGCGCTTCTGCTTCAGGTCCTTGGCGGCGGCGGTCTTGGTGTTCTTGCCGCCCCTGTCCTTGGATGCCATGTGAGCCTCCAGACCGGCCGCCGAGATGGCGGCCATGCCCGAGTATGTCACGGGTCCCCTGTTACCGCCGGGGTCTTCGGCAACCGGTCCGACCCCGCCCTCCGCCCGGTAGGCTCGGCGGGCAGTCCTCCCCTGGTGGTGTCCATGCAACCGACCGGAGTCTTCGTGGGCGCCGCCACCCTCGACCTGCACTACCTGCTGCCCACCGCTCCGCCTCCCAACACGAAGGGACCGGCCCAACGGTTCGGCCTCTATGCGGGCGGACCCGCCACCAACGCCGCCGTAGCCTTTGCCCACCTCGGCGGCCGGGCCAGGCTCTACACCGAGGTGGGCTCCCATCCGCTCGGAGCGGTGATCGCCGACGATGTCGGACGCCTCGGAGTCGAGATGATCGACATGATCGGCGGCACCGATGCCGTGCCGATGGTGTCGGCGATCATCACCACCGGGGACACCGGGGATCGCACGGTGGTGGCCTCCCACTACCCCAATGAGGGGATGTCGACGGGTTTCGACGGGGAGATCCCGGCGGGGGCCGGAATCCTGCTCGTCGACGGATTCCTGATGGCCGCGGCGGTGGAGGCCGCCCGACTCGCCTCCGACAGTGGAATCCCGGTGGTCCTCGACGCAGGGAGTTGGAAGCCGGGGATGGACGACCTCCTCGCCCACATCGACATCGCCATCTGCGCCGCGGACTTCCAACCCCCCGGGACGACCGGTTGCGAGGAAGCCATCGACCACCTCTTCGGCCGCGGCATCACCCGGGTTGCCGTGACGGGCGGCGGCCAACCCATCCGATACCGGGACGGCGAGAGCACCGGAGAGGTCCCCATCGAGGCCGTCCCGGTGGTAGATACCCTCGGGGCGGGCGACATTCTCCACGGGGCGTTCTGCTACTACCTGGCAGCAGGATCGTCCTTCGCCGATGCTCTCGGTGCGGCGGCCGAGGTGGCGACTGCCTCGACCCGATCCTTCGGAACCAGGGCGTGGATGCATCCGGCCGGATAGGCCGGGGCCGGGCCGGCGATCTCACCGGGTCGGGTCGGCCACCCTGCCGATGAACAGGACCTCGCCGGTCTCCCGATCCTGGAGGGCGAAGAGGAACGGCCGGTCGATTTCCAACTCGATGGTCTCCCCGGGCCCGGCGGTGCGCAGGTTCATGATCACGGCGGTGGCGGCGGCGGCTTCGGTACCGGCCTCGTCCACCTTGATGAAGGCCTCGTGGATCACGTCGGAGACGAACAACTCGGGTTGGCCGGTCATCGGAGAGAAATCGGCGACCGCCGGGTCGAAGGCATCCACCATCCCCAGCGCCTCCAGCAGCGGCACCAGTCCCGCCCGGGTCCGGAACTCCCACTTGGGCAGGCCCAGCGCCACGGTGGCCACATGGGTCTGCCCGGCTTCGTCCAGGATCGTTCCCAGACCGGATTCGATCTCGTCGAACCTGCCCTTGTCGGGCACCAGCACCAGCATCGCCAACTCGTCGCCGACGTAGGGGAGTTCGACCGCCTGCCAGCCGTCGCCGGAGGAGTATCCGATCTCGCCGGTACGGTGCATCACCGGCACCGTCACCCGCGACCCGTCGAGGGTGGTGAAGGTCCCGTCGGCCGTATCGACGGAGGCAAAGGGGTGCGCCCACGATGCATCCAGGTAGACGGCGTTGGTGAGCACCAGTCGGGTCAGGCCGCTGAGCACCCCGGCCGGGATCAACTCGGTGATGCGATCGTTGGTGCGGTCGGCCACCCAGTCGTTGATCTCGACCCTGGCGGCCTCGGCGTCGGCCTGGAAGTCGACGAGGTGCATCCCGGCGCCGTAGTTGATGGCCAGCGTGTCGAGGAACCCCTGCAGGAACCCGTAGCCGACCTGGCCCCACAGGGCGTTGTTGATGGTGAGCACCACCTTGCGCTCCTCCCCGTCGGGGCCGGGAGGCTCCTGGCGGTTGCGGGACTCCAGCAAGGCATCGATCTCGTTGAGCGCGGCGTGCATCCGATCGGGAGGGAGATCGAGATGGAGCGCGTCGGTCATCTGGGAGGCGGTGGCGCCCGCGGCGCCCGCCCAGGTCATCGCCAGGGCGAGCCTGATGCTGGCCGGCGACAGGACCAGGTTCCCGGCGGAGGACGATGCCAGTTCGAGGTAGGCATCGACGGAGAATGCCCGGTTGCCGGCCACCGCGGCGGACAGATCCTCGGGCGGGACGGCCGCCTCGGCGCGGGTGGCAGCCGACTCGGTGAGCCCCGGTCCGGCCGCCGGGCCGGTGGGGGGGGTCTGCTCGGATTCGGTGAGCCCCGGTCCGGCCGCCGGGCCGGTGGCGGTGGTCTGCTCGGATTCGGCGGCCTGCCCGGCGTCTCCGCAGGCGGCCGCCGTCATCGCCAGGACGACGAGCGTTGGCACGAGCCGCGATCGCATGATGAACCTCCACGAATGGGACGGTCCGACGACGGTCCCCGGTTCCCGCTCACCGGCCGACGACCTCGCCGAAGCCGGGGCCTTCCGGAAGCGCCAACTGATCGGTGGTGCACTCGGCGGCGTCCTTGTCGGGCCGCCAGCGCTCAAACCGGGTGGCGTGTCGGAACCGTCCTGCCGTCAACTGGTCATAGGAGATCTCGACCACCACCCCGGGGTGGACCGGAACCCAGGAGAGGTCCTTGCCCGCCGACCAGCGGCTCTCGGCGCCGGGACGGCGGACCTCTTCGCCGAAGGAGTCCTCGGATCGGATCTGCTCGAACTGCCGCAGCATGGCGGTCCGATCGTGGTCGGAGAACCCCGAGCAATGGCCCAGGAACGCCAACTCCCCCTGGTGGTAGAGACCGAGCAGGATCGACCCGATCTTGTCGCCGTCCTTGTGGACCCGGTAGCCGCCGACCACGCAGTCGACGGTGCGGCGGTGCTTGACCTTGATCATGTCCCTCTTCCCCTCGACGTAGGGGCCGTCGAGGCGCTTGGCGACGATCCCGTCGCAACCGGCGGCCTCGAACTCGTCGAACCACCTGAGAGCCAGGGATCGGTCGGTGGTCGAGGGGGTCAGGCTCCAGAGATCGGATAGGCCGGGGATCAGGGACGCCAGGCGCTCCCGCCGCTCCGAGAACGGCGCCGCCCGCAGGTCCCGGCCCCCGTGGGCGAGCAGATCGAACGCCACCAGGGAAGCCGGTGTCGACTCGGCCAGCATCGCCACCCGGGATTCGGCGGGGTGGAGACGGTTCTGCAGGGTGTCGAACTGGAGCACGTCATCGGTCACCACCACCACCTCGCCGTCGACGACCGTCCCCGACGGCAGGGCCTGTAAGGCCGGCAGGAGTTCGGGGAAGTAGCGCAGCAGGGTCTTCTGGTTGCGGCTGTCGAGACGGGGCACATCGCTCCAGGCGAGTGCCCGGAACCCGTCCCATTTGGGCTCGTAGGCGTAGGCGCCGACCGGGATCTCCTCGAAGACCCGGGCCTCCATGGTGCTGATCGGCGGCTGGAACGGCCAGGAACTCATGGCGGGAGGTTAGGGCTCCGAACGCGGAAGAGGGACCCGGTTTCGGGCCCCTCTTCGCGACCAATGGGAGGAGTCGGTCTCTGCTTCGGTCAAC
>JAHJML010000206.1 GCA_018821365.1 Actinomycetota bacterium
GTTCCGCCGCCTCGGCGAGACCTTCCGCCACATCCGCCGCTACCGGGAACTCGCCAAGTACCTGGTGGCCTTCTTCATCTACAACGACGGAATCGGGACGATCATCGGAGTCGCCGTCATCTACGGCGCCGAACTCGGCTTCGGAACGGTGGAGCTGATCCTGGCGCTGGTGCTGGTGCAGTTCGCCGGCATCCCTTTCACGCTCGCCTTCGGCCGCATCCCGGGTGGCACCGCCAAGCGGGCGCCCGCCTACCTGGCCTTCGTGCTGCTCAACCTGATACTGCTGCCGCTGATCGGCAGCATCGGCGCCCGCACCCTCGATGCCGAAGTGGTGGGACGGCCCGGGCCGGACTTCGAGACGGTCGGCGACGCCCTCGGCCGGGGCGAGTACACCATCGATGAGGGACCCATCCGGCTCGAAGGATCTTTCGAGACCCGGCGGGCGGAGGAGATCGGGAAGGGGGCCGCCACCGCCTATGCCTCCAGCGCCGAGCCCGGCGCCTCGGTCACCTTCGTCTACAACGGGCGCGAGGTCGAGGTCACCTACGGCAAGGGCCCCGACCACGGGGTGTGGGCGGTGCTGGTCGACGGGGAGCCGGTCATGGATGACGACGAACCGCTGACGGTCGACGGCTACAACGCCGCGTACCGCTACGGAGAGACCGAGGTGGTGGACGCCGGGGCGGCCGGCCGGCACACGCTGACACTGGTCAACACCGCCGAGCGGGACCAGGACTCGTCGGGGACGGTGATGACCATCGGCGACCTCGAAGTGCTGGAACCCACCCGCCAATCGAGCCTCGGCACCGTGGCGGGGTTGCTGCTGATCGTCGAGGTAGCCGCCGCCCTGCTGGCCCTGGCGATCGGCCCCCGCCTGCTCGGCGGGGTGGCGGCGCGGATGACCACCAAGCGGACGATCCTGCTGGCGCTGGTGATGTACTCGGTGATCGCCGTATGGGGCTTCTTCCTGGACACGGTCATCGAGTTCTGGTTCCTCGCCTGGATGGTGGCGGTGGTGCAGGGCGGCAGCCAGGCCCTCAGCCGCAGCCTCTACGCATCGATGTCGCCGGCCGGCACGAGCGGCGAGTTCTTCG
This sequence comes from Actinomycetota bacterium, assembly GCA_018821365.1. Lineage (GTDB taxonomy): Bacteria > Actinomycetota > Acidimicrobiia > Spongiisociales > UBA11373 > JAHJML01. Next base: position 1,095 of record JAHJML010000206.1, read on the forward strand.
GGTTCTTCGCCATCATGGAGAAGTTCTCGGCGATCCTCGGCCCGCTGATCTTCGCCGCCGCCATCTTCGTGTTCGGCAACAGCCGCCCGGCGGTGCTCGGCCTCGTCGTCCTGTTCGTCGTGGGGGGTTACCTGCTCACCAGGGTCGACGTCGACGAGGGCAGGCGGGTGGCCCGCCAGGCCGACCGGACCGGGCAGGTATAGGGGGCCACCGGAGAACCGGCGCGGGCGGGGGCGGGAGCGCGCCGGGCCCCCTGCGAGAAGCCTTGGCAGCCTGCCGCTATCCGATCGCGGAGGTCGTTGTCTCAGCCGCTGTGGCCCGATCCCGGCGGGTGCCCGAACGCGGGTCCAACAGCGCAACCAACCCGAACAGCCCCACGTTGGCGTAGAGCAACGGGGCCATGATCGGCGCTCCCCGAATGAACCGCTCGGCGACGATCACCCCCCGGGAGGTGATGTTGTCGTGGTAGTGGAACCACACCCCCAACAGGCCGGTGATCACCATGGCCGCCATCGCAGTGGCGTAGACCACCAGATCACCCCATCGTGGGGTGCGGAGCACCGCGACGGCCAAACAGACGATCGCTGCGAAGAGGCCGACGACAGTGGGAATCCACAGGTTGGCGTTCTCCCATCCGGTCCTGGCGTGATCGAACACGGCGCTGACGGTGGCCACCATGGCCGCCGACCCCACCAGGAGGAAGTACACGTCGGTCTTGGGCAGCGGCAGTCTGATCCGGAGGCGCCTCCCGAGCCACAGCCTGCCACTGTCGGGGGGATCCTCCCGCCACACCGCGCTGATCCCGAACAGAGCGACGAGCACGAACATCAGCGGCCCCAGGAATGGAGGTCCCCAGACCAGCAGGCGGGTGGTGAGCCTGTAGGTGATCGGGCCGGCAGGCAGGGCCGCCCGGATCAGGTGGAAGTAGATGCCGAGCAATCCGACCACGATGCTGCTGAGGAACACGGTGGTCGCCACGATCGCGGCGGGTTGGCGGCGCCACAGTGCCAGGATCCCTGCCAGCAGCAGGAGACCGCCTGCCGCCGGGCCGAACACGATCGGGATCCATTCCCCCGGCTGGATCTTCTGATCGGCGAGGTGGGCCAGATAGATGTCGACCCCCAGAAAGACCTGGTTGACCGCGGCCAGGATCAGGATGATCTCGTCCCGTGACAGCGGAAGGGTCCATCGCCTCACCCTCGGAACGAGTGTGGCCAGGTGGTACACGGCTTAGTTCCCCGGGTTTTCCACCGCTTCGAGACGCTCGGCGACCATCGCCTCCAATTCGGCGAGATCTGAGAGCACCTCGTATGCCCCGTGCCATTGGGTGTAGTCGGGCCCCTGCATCCAGGCGCCGAACTTGGCCGTCCTCCCCCAGTGATGCCACAACTCGAAGGACACGAAATCGATGGGGTCGTCGAACGGCTCGGCAGTCAGGAGTCCGCCATCCCGCAGCGGCTGCATGATCTGGCGGCTCTCCAGCACCCAGTCGTTGACGGCCACCGTGGCGGCATCGGCATCGGCATAGAAGTCGTCGACGAAGTTCTCGTTGTGGCACTCCAAGCACACGGTCTGCATCTGGACCCGGTTGTCGTCGGCGTTGGGACGCAACTCACTGACAGGGGCGAACAAGTACCAGGTGAGCCGGTCCCCGACGTCGTGGGTCGTGCCCGCCGCCCCGAACCCGCTCATGTGGCAGATGGCGCAGGTGGCCGCCGGGAAGTCCACCACGGTGGCCCGCCCCGGCTCGACCCCCCAATTCCATGTCTCGCCCCCGGTTGCGTAGGCGATGCCGTGCGGCGACTCCTGGTAGATCTCCCACTGGGGGTGATCCGGACCGATGTGACAAGCGTTGCAGGTCTCCGGCTTGCGGGCCTGCTCCAGGCTGAACTCATGCCGCAGGTGGCACTGTTGACACTCGCCTACCGAGCCGTCGGCCGCCGGACGCCCGATGTTGTGGCATGCCTCGCAGGCGAATCTTGTGATGTCCGGACCCTCGAGCGCGAACAGGGCGTTGCGCTCCTCGTTCGGGTTGGGCGCCGCCTCCGGGATCGACTGGTACATCTCCAACAGGTCGCCCGACAGCGCCTCGGTTCCCACCATGGCCACGTAGGCAGGGATGCCGTGGCGGCTGGCTAGATACTGACGTGTCTCCGCCGGATGGCACTGCTCACACATCGCAGTCGTGGGACTGGCCAGGACCCAGGTATCGGCATGCTCGACGGCGCCCGGATGATCGGGAGCCACCTCATGACAATCCTGACAGGAGACGTTGGCCGCAGCCATCGTCGAGTGCCCATACTGATCGACGATGCCCGGGGTCGTGGTCCTGTGGCACTCGACACACACGTTGCTGCTGCCTGCCAGCGCGTCCTGGCGCTCGCCAGAGCCCTCCGGCTCACGATCCGCCGCCGCCAGGATGATCAGGACGATGGCCAGCACCATCAACACGCCGGCGAAGCCGAGAATCGCCAACCTGCCGGCGGTCCACCAGGTCCAGGCGCCGCCGCTGCCGTCGCTTCCCTCGGGGCCACTCATGCGAAACCCTCTTGCTCGCCCACGTTTTGCACGCTACCCAATCCGGGCGCACCGGGTGAGGCAGGTTCCCGGTCACTTGGCCCTGGGTATCGTCATCAGATGGAGTTCAGCATCCGTGACGCCACTCGAGCCGATGAGCCGTTTCTCATCGAGATGCTCTATCAGGCACTGTTCGTGCCACCGGGAGAGCCGCCCCTGCCGCCGGAGATCGTCGACCGACCCGACCTTGCGCGCTACGCCCGGGGCTTCGGACACCAGAAAGGGGACCAAGGCTGGATCGCCGAGTCACCCGCTGCAGGGCTGCTTGGTGCAGCATGGGTCCGGCAGTTGCCTGCCGAGGACCCGGGTTATGGGTTCGTGGACGCGGATACACCGGAACTCTCGATCGCAGTTGTTCCTGATCGCCGGTCCAGAGGCTTGGGCACTGCCCTTCTCGGGCGCCTCCTCGGCGCCGTGCCGCGCTGCAGCCTCTCAGTCGACGATCGGAACGCTGCCCTCAGACTCTATGAACGGTGCGGGTTCGAGGTCGTGTCCACGGACGGTCACTCTCTGAAGATGCTGCGCCCCTCGTGCTGATACATGGAGATCCCCGTGGAAGCCTCAGGTGTCATTGACAGGCACTGGCCGAGACGGTGCGATCACGCGTCAGGAGCGCTTCGGGGCCCTGCAGAAACCTTCCCACCAGTGCCTTCCACGTGTGGTCGCGCCACCGTCGATGAGGCCCCCAGAGCCGGCAAGCCGGTGACCCGCGGTTGGGCGGGGAGCTGACCGTCTGCTCGACCGGCTGTCAGTCATCCTCCTCGCGCATGGCGATCTCGTATGTCTCCTGGATCGTGGAATGAGCATGATGCGGCGGGGCGTACAGCGCATACAGCTTCAACTCGTCCTCCCCGACATTGAGGATGTTGTGCCATGTGCCGGCGGGAACGATGATCGCGAAGTCTTCCCCGGCGGTTTCCTCGAAGCTCAGATCGTCCTTCTTGGGGCCCATGACGACCTTGGCAGTCCCCTGCTCGATCCGCAGAAACTGATCGGTGTCGGGGTGGACTTCCAGTCCGACCTCACCGCCGACGGCGATGCTCATCACCGTCATCTGGAGATGGGAGCCGGTCCATTTGACGGTCCGGTAGTTCGGGTTCTCGATGGTGAGTGTCTCTATGTCCGTCACATAGGGCTCGGGACCGTAGTCGCGTGTATCCATTCGGGGACCTCCTTGCCGGCACCCTCTCTCAACCCCTCCACCAAGAATCTACGCCGACGCCGGAAGGAGAAACGGGCTCCTGAGCGTTCAGATCCAGATCGTCGCTCCGCGCTGCGAACGCTCCCGCCTGCCGGTGAGAGCGCACGCTGTTGACATGCGCTACTCAGATCTACCTCCTACCGCTGAGATCGTCGTACCGACGGCCGAGTCGTTCACAGCGATGAAACTCGTCGCCTACGAGGATCGATTCGCACCACACGATCTATTCGACCTTGGATCACTCTGCGAAGAGCCCCGCCAGATTCGCCATCAGTTGGACTTCAGCGAATTCGGACAGATCACCGAGTTCACGATCCCGGCGGGGTGTAGTTCGTAGCGGGTGACGAAACGGGCCGCCGCCTGCTTGCCTCGAGCAGCCACTCGGCGCAGTGCTCTAAGAGCGCGCGCAATTAGGTCCACCGGCCGTTGGGTCGCTCCGTCTTTGATGACGGGTGCATGCGAGCAACGAACCGGTGGAGGTGTTCATTATGCGTGCACTCGACGTTCGAGTTGTGGATGCGGTGTGGCA
>JAHJML010000207.1 GCA_018821365.1 Actinomycetota bacterium
ATCAACATGACCCCCACCTACGACCCGGCCCGTCTCGCCTGGCTGGAGGCAGGAGGGGTGATCGTGGTCGCCAACCTGCGGGGTGGCGCCGAACTCGGCGAGCAGTGGCACCAGCAGGGGATGCTCGGCAGCAAGCAGCAGGTGTTCGACGACCTGTTCGCCTGCGCCGAACACACCCTGGCGGCCGGGATCGCCACCCCCAAGACCCTCGGGTTGCGTGGCCGCAGCAATGGCGGCCTGCTGGCGGCGGCGGCCCTGGTACAGCGGCCCGACCTGTTCGGAGCGGTGGTTCCCCAGGTGCCGGTGACCGACATGTACCGCTATCAACGCTTCACTGCGGGCCGGTACTGGACCGTCGAGTACGGCGACGCCGTCGAGGACGCCGCCGCCTTCGAGTGGCTGTCGCGCTATTCGCCACTCCACAACGTCGGCGATGCCGCCACCTACCCTCCGACCCTGGTGATGACCGCAGCGAGCGACGATCGGGTGGTCCCGATGCACTCGCTCAAGTTCGTCGCCACGCTCCAGCACGCCGCCGGGGGGGCCTCGGAGCAGCCGTTGCTGGTGCGGGTGGAGACCAGGGCCGGCCACGGCCTCGGCAAGCCCGTCTCCAAGTTGATCGACGAGACGGCCGACACGTTCGGGTTCCTGCTCCACCACCTGCGCTGATGAGGAAGGACACCCTCCGGCTGCTGGCCCGGGCCGGACTCGATCCGGAGGGCGCCGTCGAGATGGGCGGCGGCAGCGGCACGTCGGTGCTCCGCATCGGCGGGGTGGTCGCCAAGCACTACCGGCCCGGCTTCGACGACTGGTCGGGCCTGGGACCGGCCGGCACCGCCGACAAGGTGGCCGGCCTGGCGGCGGCACTCCCCTCCCGGGGCGTCCCGGTCCCCCATGTGATGGCCCGGACCGACGACGGCGACGGAGCCCTGGTGGTGTGGGAGGCGGTCGAAGCCGGGCCGCTCACCCCGGAGCACCGGGTCGAGGCGGCCCGGGTGTTGCGCAGGCTCCACGGCATCCCGACCGGCTCACTGCCCGGGGAGGTGGGCGCCCTCGTGCTGCGGTCCCGCCGCAACGGCGACCGGATCCGGCTGGGCGTGGAGCAGTCGGCGGCGTCGCTGGACTCGTCGCACCCGGGGTGGCGCGACGGCGGCCTGGGGAGGCGCACCGAGGTGCTCCTCGCTGCCGGAGAACCTCCGCCCGGGGAATCCCTGGTGCACGGCGACTACTTCTCGGTCAACCTGCTGGCCGGCGGGCCGGTGCCCCTGGTGGCCGACTGGGACCTCGCCTCGCCCGGCGACCCCATGTGGGACCTGGCCTTCCTGGTGGGGGCCGACCGCGGGCTCCCTCGGGACGTCGTGGCGCAGGTGCTCGACGCTTACGGCCCGGATGCCATGCACCACGCCTCGCTGGCGTGGCACGTGGAGTGCTGGGCCCTGTTCTGGCTGCTGCGCGACCTGGCCGGCACCCTCCCGTCCGGACCGGCGGGGGCCGCATCCTCCGGGTAACCTCCCCGGGCCGGCGCCGCCGACAAGGTGTTGATCCTCTCGGTGGAACTGACTATTATTCTGGTCATGTCGCAGGTGCTGTCGCTTTCCGAGGTCAAGGCCAGGTTCTCCGAGATCGTCGAGGTGGTGTCGAGCACGCACGAGCGGGTGACCGTCACCCGCAACGGCCGACCGGCCGTCGTGGTGGTCAGTGCAGATGATCTGGAGGCCATCGAGGAGACCCTGAGCATCCTCTCCGATCCCGCCGCGATGCAGGCCATCGAGGAAGGACGGGCCGCCATCGCCGCCGGCGATGCCTCGACGAGAGAGGACCTCGAGGCCCTGCGGGACCGATTGCGCGCCCGATCGGCGTGACTCCGCCGTCTTGGAGCCTGGTCGTTGCCGGTCCGGTCCGCCGGGCCATCGACCGGTTGCCTGCCAAGGTGGCGGTGGCGGTTCTGGACTTCCTCGTAGGCCCATTGGTGGAGAACCCTCATCGGGTAGGCAAGGCACTGCGCGGCGACCTGGAGGGCCTCCAGGCGGCACGAGTGGGTGCCTATCGAGTGATCTACGAGATCGAGGTGGAGGCCCGGGTGGTGCGGGTCCTTTTCGTGGAGCACCGTGCCGACGTCTACCGGCCCCGCTGATGGCAGCAGGGCTTGCGGAAGCCTGGTCTTTGCTCCAGGTTCCGGCAGCCCCGACACCCGGGGCAGTGCCGACCGGACCTCAGCGCCCGAGGGCGTCGGCCACCTGCTGGGCGATCTCGACCGGAGGCACGTACATGGAGCCGCCGTTCTCGGCTGCCCCGTAGTCCCGGATCCAGGCGATCTTGCCCCCGTCGACCAGGACGAAGGTGTGGCCGGGTTCGCCGGTGCCGACGGCCCACTGGAGGACGTCGTAGGACCCCGAGACCGAATGGTCGGAGTCCGACAGCATCGGTGTCATCGTGACCCCGACGGCTTCGGCCGCCGCGGCCAGGACTTCCGGGCTGTCGAAGGCGATGCTGACCAACGGGACGTTGAGTGCGGTGTATTCGCCATCGGTTTCCAGATCCACGATCTGTTGCATGCAAGGCGGTCAGCCATCGGCCATGTGGAAGAAGAGGAGGACCGGTTCGTCGCCGTAGTCGCCGAGGGCGACGGTGCCGCCCGTGGAGTCCGGCAGCGAGAACGCCGGAGCATCACTGCCCACCCCGAATTCGGCCTCATCGCTGCCGCAGGCGGCCAGTCCCATCCCGAGCAGCGCCACCCCGACGGCGGCGATCGCCAACGATCTCATGGTTCGCATCAGTCCCCTCCTGGGCAATGGTTCGGACATCCTGGCAGGTTTGCCGGCCAAGACCAGACCGTGCCCGCGGCAACCCGGCAGGGCGAGAGCCGCATCGGGTTCCGGTTGCTCGAGGCCGCCGTTCCGCAAACTAGAAGGTCGCCAGCAGCCGCTCCTGCACATCGCCGAAGGCATCGGCGTCGAAGCAGAACCGCATCGTCTGGAAGCGGCCCCTAAACCCGGTGATCGCTCCGGCGATGCCGGGTTCGTCACGCAACGCCGCTGCCAACAAGGAGGCGAACTCGGCGAAATCGGCCTCCTCCATGCCGAAGCGGGTCATCTCCGACACTCCCATCCGCAGCCCCGATGACGCCGTGAATCCCTCATCGTGAGGGAGCGCCTGGTAGTTGACCACGATGTTGCGCTCCTCCAACTCCCTGGCGACCTGGGCTCCCCTGCCGTGGCCGACCGAGACCAGCACCTGGTGGGTCTCGGTGTAGCCGACCGCCGGATCGCCCTGCACGTCCACACCTTCGGAGGCCAATGCCCGCGCAAACGCCTTGGCGTTGGCGATCACCCGAGGCTGGTACTCGTCCTTGAAGGTGTTCATCTCGACGGCGGCGAACAGCAAGCCGAGCATGGTCCCGAGGTGGTGATTGCTCACCATCCCGGGGAAGGCCCGGCGCCGGATCGCCTTCCACAGATCGAACTGGGGGGTGTCTTCGGCGAAGTCGCCGGCCACCACACCCCGCTGCGGGCCGAAGAACGTCTTGTGGGTGGACCCGGTCACCAGATCGGCCCCATCGGCGAACGGCTGCTGGAAGTGCGGCCCGACCAGTCCCAGCACATGCGCCATGTCGTACATGAGGATCGGCGGGTCCGCCTTCCCGGCGACCATCGCCTTGACCTCGGCAACCGGTTCGGGGTGGAGCACCATGCTCTTGCCGAAGATGACGATCTCGGGATCGATCTCGCCCAGCACCTCGGCGGCGGCGTCCAGGTCGATCCGGTACGGGTTGTCGTGGCGAACCGGGAAGTTGACGACCGAGAACCGCTCGGTCACCGGATCCTTGGCGATGTAGTCCCGCAGAGCCCCCATCGGCTGGCTGCTCAGATGGCCCCCATTGCCGATGTGGTTGGTGACCGCCAGGCGGATGCGGGCCGGCTCCCGTCGCCGATCGATGCGGTTGCGCCAATCGACCATGGCGCTGAACACGGTCATGTTGGCCATCTGGCCGCTCACCGCCCGGGACTCGATCAACGAGCACCCGAGGAAGCCGGCCATCTCCTTGGCGAGTTCCTCCTCCACCCATGCGATGAAGTCGGTGCCCTGGTAGTAGAAGACCTCCTGCTCAAAGGCGGCCAGCAGTTCCTTGTGCTCGGCATACCGGCCGACCGGATCGGACACCTGCAGCAGTCGCACCAGTGGCGACTGGGTCATCTCCGACGGGATCAGGTTGACGGTGCGATGCTGCCGCCACTCGTGGTTGGCGAGTGCCTTCCCGAGGATGGTCGCCGCCCGGACGGTCCCCCGCTCCGCCGTGGTTGCCTCATCCGGTTCCCCCCGATCGACGGGGATCGCCCGGAAGTAGGGGGGCGCCTCGCTGCGCCCGTGGTACCTGACCACCCGTCCCCGCAGCCGCTTGCCGCGCACCTCCACCTCGACCTCGTCGTCGGGCGACAGGCCGGCGTCGATGCAGGCGAGGGCCACCGGGCGGCGCTCGCTCCAATCGGTGATCTCCATGGTGGCGCCTGCCCCCTCGAACTCCCAGTAGGGGGTGACGGTTCCGCTGGTGACGAAGCCGACCTTGCGGTCCCCGACGAACACCTCGTGGCCCTGACGGACGACGCCCTTCTCCAGCAGGGCGAGACAGCGGGTCCGTCGCGGCAGCACCTCCGTGGCCCGGTAGTCGCCGGTCTTGATCGCCTGCAGTTGTTCGAACTGGGCCGCCAATGCCGCCCTGCCGACGAAGTCGCCCTTACGCTCGGAGAACGAGACGGCCAGTCCGCTCAACGGGAAGGAGTAGGCGGGGAACTCTCCGCCCTCGGGGTCCCCACCGAACTCGTGCCCGTACAGGGGGAGTCCCGCCTCCAACCGCAACGTGTCGCGGGCCCCCAGGCCGCAGGGGACGATCCCGCCGGGTGCGCCCGCCTCGGCCAGCGCCGCCCACACCGTTTCGGCACTCTCGGCCGGGACGAACAACTCGAATGCGATCGGCTCGCCGGTGTACCCGGTCCGCCCGATCAGCACCTCGACGCCGGCGACCGTCACCCGGGAGAGGGCGTTGCGACGCGGCTCCGGCAGATACCCGGCCTCGACCAGACCCTCGAGGACCTCGCCGGTCAGCGGGCCCTGAAAGGCGATCATCGCCAGGGCGGCGGTGTGGTCCTCCAGGACCACGTCATCGAAGCGAGCCGCCTGGTCCCGGAGATGGGCGAGGTCCTTCCCGCGGTTGGATGCATTGACCACCAGGATCCATTCGTCCTCGCCGAACCGGTAGAGGTAGGCATCGTCGACGACCCCGCCCGCATCGTTGGGTATCAACGTGTACTGGGCCTCCCAGGGGCCCAGTGCCTCGGCGTTGTTGGTGAGGACGTGCTGCAGGAAGGCGATCCGGTCGGCACCACCGACCCGCACCCGTCCCATGTGGCTGACGTCCCACATGCCACCGAACTTCCGGGTGGCGAGGTGCTCGGCCAGAATCCCATCGCGGTATTGGACGGGCATCTCCCATCCCTCGAAGTCGACCATCTTCCCGCCGTTGGCGTGATGCCAGGCGTTGAGCGGCGTGGCGCTGAGCGGCTGATCACCCATCGGTCGTCCTTCCGTCGGCTCCCGGGCCTGATGGCCCTGGCACGAATGCGCCCGATCTGGAAGGCTACTCAGGTACGGCCACCGGCCGGCAACCCGCGATCCCTCGAGGAGGATGCATGTCCGATCGACCGGCCCCACCTCCGGAAGAGCCAGCACCGGCACCGGCGCCGCCTCCGGCCCAGCCGGGCTCCGCTCCCGCCTCCGCCACAGCCTCGCACCCCTGGTACCGATCCGTCGCCGGTATGGCCGGGATCGGACTGGCGGCGGCGGCCGTCGTCGCGGTCGTGCTCGCAGTCGTCCTGAGTGGTGGCTCCGACGATGGACCCGGCCCCACCCAGGCGGTCACAGACACCTCGGTTGCGAACTCGGCGGGTGGCACCGACACCTCTGCGCCGACGACTACGACGGCCCCGCCGACCACCACCACCTCGACCACCACTACGACCGTCGGACCGGTCACCGTCACCGTGGAAGCGGACGGCAGTGGCGACTACCCCGACCTGGAGGCGGCCGCGGCCGACGTGATGCCGGGCAGCACCATCCTCCTCGGGACCGGCACCCACCCGCTGCTCGCGACCCTCACCCTCAGCGGCGATCTGACCCTCACCGGCGCCGGCAGCGCCGCCACCGAGGTCGTCTCCACCGTGGGGCCGGTCCTCGACCACCAGGGCGGAGGCAGCCTGGCGCTGGCCGGGATCACCTTCCGCTACCAGGGCACCGAAGCTGCCACGGTCGTCACGATCACCGATGCCACCATCGACATCTCCGATGTCGTCGTCACCGGTGGTGTCTGGGACGACGACATCGACTCCGACACCGGCGACGGCCTCTCCGTGCGGGGGGCCACCACCGGTACCGTCACCGCCTCGTTCGCCCGTGACAACGGGCGGCGCGGCTTGGCAATCCAAGGCACGTCGTCGGTGGAGATCACCGACTCCGAAGCCATCGGCAACGGTACCTATGGGTTCCTCTGGGACGAGGATGCCACCGGTTCGGCGGTCCGGTCCCGGGCCAACGACAACGGCATGAACGGTTTTCGCTTGAGCGGCCGGACCCGGATCGAGCTGACCCGGTGCTCCGCCGCCGACAACGCCAACTTCGGGTTCGCGGCCCGCGATGAAGCACGGGTCACCATCGCCCGGAGCCAGGCCACCGGCAACGGCCTCAGCGGCATCACCGGTACCGGCGCCGCCGCATTGACCATCACGCACTCCGTATCCTCCGGCAACGGCGAGGACGGCTTCGCGTTCTTCGAGGAAGCCGACGTCGCCGTGTCCGACAGCGAAGCGATTGACAACGGTTTCAGCGGCTTCTCGAGCCAAGAGAACTCGACGGTGCGCTTCGAGAAGAACACGGCCACCGGCAATGGCATCGATGGATTCCGGTTGAAGGGCGCCACGGCCGAACTCACTGGCAACACCGCCGACGGCAACGCCCTGAGCGGATTCCGCTGGGAAGAGAACGCGACCGGGGTCGCCGAGGGCAATACGGCCACCGGCAACGGTCACGGGATGACGATCTCGGGATCGGCCGGCCCGACCATCCGCCGCAACACGGTGTCCGGCAATCTGAAGAGCGGCATCGAGTACTACGAAGACTCGGCCGGGAGGCTCACCTCGAACACGATCTTCGAGAACGGCCAACACGGCGTCTACGTCGACGACCTGGCGGCGCCGGTGATCAGATCGAATACCCTCTACGACCATCTCGAGGCGGGCATCGCGCTGTTGACCACCGGCGCGGTCGAGGTCCGCGACAACGAGGCCTACGGCAACCACTGGGGCATCGCCGTCACGGCGCAGGCCGAAGCGGCGATCATCGGCGACAACGACCTGCACGACAACGACACCAACCTGGCAACCGGCCTCGGCGTCAACCCTGCTGAGGATGGGTAAGGCGGCCGGCACCGCACCTCGCATCGGTCCGCCGGGGCGCACCGGGTGGTCCTGTGGACGCCGGCGGGGAGTTAGCCGGATCACGCGCTGCAACCGTCGGCGGCCCTCCTCGAACGGTCCCGACACCGGCAGGCCGGATATGGCACCCCGATGCACGACACATGGGGCGTCATCTATGCCAAGGTGCTGAACGCCGTGCTCGACGACAGCGACGGCCGAGGCATCGGCTACTCGACCATCTGCGTGGCGGAGCAGCAGAAGTAGGCGATCGGGCGGGCGCAGGGATCCCAGCCCCCCAATCAGGGGCGATCGACCCTGGCACGACCGCCGGCCGGCGGCGACGCTGAGTGAGACGACCGAACGGGGAGACGACACCATGGCCCATTGCCCATCCTGTGGCGGGACCACCGAAGCGGGGAATCGCTTCTGCGCTTTCTGCGGCACGCCCCTGGCAACTGCCGGTGCCGTCCCCTGGTACCGCACCGGCAGCGGGGTCCTCGGCATCGGCATGACGCTCGCGGCGGTGGCCGTCGTGGTGGTGGTGTTGATCGTGTCGCGGGGTGACGACGGCGCCGCCGCC
>JAHJML010000304.1 GCA_018821365.1 Actinomycetota bacterium
AAACCCGCCGAGAAATTGCCGGTGAAGCCGTGGTCGAAGCCGACCATGTAGTCACCATCGATCTTTCCTTCGGCGACCTTGTCTGCACCCTTGTAGGCGCACAGCCCCACATCGATCTTCGTCTTTCGAAGATTGTTGTCTTCGACCTTCATACCCAGGGTGGATCCCTGTTTGACGGCCAGGGTCCACAGGGCCAGGTCCGGGTCGTGCTCGCCGCCACTGGTCGCCATCTTCTGTGTTTGAAAGAGGGGATACTCTTTGGTGAGCGTGACCTTGCCGTCACCACCAAATTTGTCGTTGTCGAAGTCGAAGTTGCCTTTGATTTCACCGGCGGCGAACTGTTGCTTGTCTTTCCTCAGCCCGAACTGAATCCCCGCTCCGAGCTTGCCGAGCTTGCTGTCGACAATACTGCCTTTGACCCAGCCGCCTTCGAGGAGCTGGATGGTGAAACCCTTCTCACTGGAATCGATGTCCGCTTCTTTGTCGCGCTTGGGAAAGAACACCTTTCGGGCCAGCTTGACCTCGACGTTGCCGGCGAATTTCTCGCCGTTCTTGCTGACGTTGGCGTTTTTTAAGCTACCGGTAAAGAGTGCGCTGCCTCCCTCGTGAATCTCGAAGTCGATGTTCCCTTCGATCTTGTCGAGCTTGTTCTCCACGACGTCGATCTCGACTGTCGCGTTTTCTTTGATGATGAGCTTCCAATCACCCGTCAGCGTTTTCTTCTCGAGCTTTCGCTTCAGGCTGATCTTGCCCTTGGCCGACACCGCTTGTTTCGCTGGGTCGTAGGTGCCGTTTGTCAGGGTGCCTTCGAGCAGAAGCCCTTCAGCACTTTTCGTCGCCAGGTAGTATTTCAGGTGGACGTTGGTCGTCAGCTTGTTGAGAGCGTTGTTCGAGAACGTGGCCGTCGCGGTCGTGCCTTCCTTGCAGATCTCGACGAAGTCCGTGCCCAGCTTGAAGTCGTAGTTGTCGTCGGGTGTCAACGTGAGGGACCCGCCAACGGTCTGGTTCTTGGCGTCGATGTTCCCATCGACGGTGCCCGACATCTTGACTTCTTTGTTGCCCGTGAACTTGACGCTGAAGGGGATCTTCACGTCGAGCTTTTTCACCTCGGACTTCTTCATCGACACGGTGACCGAGCCGCCTATTCCGAAGGTGAACGTCCCGACGCCTGTGCCGAATGACCAACCTCCGGTGACCTTGGCGGTGCCGTCGACATCGACCTCGTTGTTGTTTTTCAGGTCGATTTTGCCGGTGCTGATCGTCCCTTCGATCTTGCCGCACTTTTGTTTGGTGTCGTCTAACGCGAAGTTTTCGATAATGAAACCGACGTTGGCCATGCCGATTTCGGTCAAGACGTTGTCGGTCACCTTGGCCTTGATGGTCATCCCTTGTTTGATGGTGACCGGGCCTTCTTTTTTGTCGGGAACCTTGTACGCGTTGGCGATCGTGAACGAGCCGTCGCCCGAGATTTTTCCATCGGTCGTGAAGGTCAGCGAGACGGTGCCTTCACCGAGCGTTGTCGCCGCTTCTTTGACCGTGAACTTGATCCCGCCGGTGATGGCTTCGAGGCGGTTGTCTTTCACCTTTCCGGTCGCCGACGAGTCTTTGGCGATGATCGCGTGTATGCCGGCCGTATCGCCGATGGTCAGCTCTTTGAGGGTCTTGACGGTGACCTGCCCACCGAACAGGTCCTTGACCGCGTCGAAGGTGCAGCCGTCGCCTGTCACCTCGAAGGTTTCAACGCCCTTGTAGGGCAGGGTGGCTTTGGCGGAGCCGGTGACTTTGATACATTCGTTGTCATTGATTTCGCCGAGGCCCTTGAACGATTTCAGGAAAATCCCCGTTCCCTTGCCGAGCTCGAGGCCGGCGGTGGTCGGTGGAATGATCTCGCCTTGGCCCTTTCCGGTGAACCACTGATTGGCGACGTCGTAGGTTCCCTTCAGGCTCTCTTTGAAGTCATCGCCGACGAAGTCGCATTCCGCCTTGACCTCTTTGAACGTGTTGTCCGCGATGGTGACGGTGAGCGTGGCGTTCTTTGATTTGACGTCTTTGGGGGCTTTCCCCAGCGTTTGTTCCGGCGAGGTCTGGCTGACCGATCCCGTCGCCGACCATTTTTTGGTCTTCAGATCGTATCCAGCCGTGATCTCGGCTTTCGTTTTCGCCCAGCCATCGACCGTCGTAATGACCTTCCCGTCGAACGTCAGGTTGGTCTCATTGTACTCGGCGGTCATCTTGCCCGAGTTGATGACGAGCTTGTCGAACGCGTTGAGATCGGTGTTCAGGGTGAGGGTGATCTTTCCGGTGACTTTGTCGTTGTTCAGGTTGGCCGCCAGGCTGACCTTTCCGAGGTCTTTCAGCTCACCTTCGACGGTACCGGTTCCGGTGATGTTCCCCGCGCTGTCGAGCTTGACGTTGACCTGACCCTTGTTGAGCGTGATTCCGTGGGCGAGCTTCAGGTCTTGGGCTTTGATGGTCCCCGTTCCGGACAAGCCACCGCCCTCGACCTTGACGGTCATGTTGCCGCTGGCCAGTGTGCCGATGGTGAAGTCGGTCTTCGTGCTCGACTCCACGCTAAACCGCTCGGACTCCTTGTTGTAGGTCCCCCAGAATTTTACGCCTTCGGCGTTGATGAACGAGCCCACCTTGATGTCGGTCACGACGGCGGCGTTTTTGATGGTCTTGTCTGGGTTGAGGTAAACGGTCCCGTTTTTGCCCGTGAGCCCTGGGCAGAGCTGTTTGTTCAGTGAAAACCG
>JAHJML010000208.1 GCA_018821365.1 Actinomycetota bacterium
ACGATCACCCACTCGGGGCGGTTGAATCCAAGGATTGTGACGTGCTGCCCCGGTCGGAAGCCGAGCGCCATCAGCGCCTTGCCGGCCGTCCGCACCTGATCGGCATACCCGGACCAGGAGGTGGGGACGTAGGTGCCGTTCACCTTCTGGTGGTAGGCCGCCGTGCTGGGACGCTGCTCGGCGTTGCGGAACAGCCTGGCGGGGATCGTGTCGGCCACACTCGCCTCCTGATTCCGGGGGTGGGGCATCCTACCTGAGCGCCACTCAAGAATGCCTGGGCGGCGACGCCGGCCGGTGGCCCGGTCGCCGCTTGCCCCGCCGTCGGAGCGGCCCAACGCCACGACGCGAAAGGACCCTCCGATTCGAAGGGTCCCATTCGCGTCGGTTGGTGTGCTCCGGCTGATCACATCAGATGCATGGGAATCACTCGAATATCCCCAGGAATGTGCAGGCTACGGTCTCTCCGGCTTCGAGGTTGATGGTGGCCACCCCGGTGGCGAGATCCATCACGGAGGCGACACCTCCCGCATCGGTATCGGTACAACCATTCCCCAGCAACATCAGACTGAAAGGCGCTCGGCTCACCGAGTAGGTGCCCGGCGTCACATTCTCGAACGTGATGGTGTTGGGCATACCGCTTGCCGGGTTGTCGTCCAGCATGAAGGCTGCCTCGGCGGTGATGTCCTCAGAGAACGTGATGACATCGGGGCCGGGCACCGACGCCGTCAGAGTCACGGTGATCGTGCCGTTGAGCGGCGCATCGTCGACGTCGGTGACGGTGACGGTGATGTCCTGGACGTCGGTGTTCAGGTCGCTGTCGGTGACGGTCACCTGCACCTGGTAATCGTTGTCGCCGTCCAGATCGAGGGGGTTCTCGAAGTCGGGGGCCGCCGTGAACGTCAACACCCCGGTTGCCGGATCCAGGGTGAACCGACCGTTGTCGGCCCCCACCGTGGGGACGATTCGCAGATCGCAGCGGAGGAGGTCGCACTCGGCGGCACCGCCGGTCAGGGCATACGTGAGGCCGCCGCCGTTCTCGGTGTCGCCTTCGGGATCGAAGGCCTGCACATCGGTGACGGCGGTCTGGTTCTCGGCTGCACTCACCGCAGCGGTGGCCCCGCCGCCGTCGCTGGTGATCTCGAGGGCTTCGCCGACATCGGTGACGGTGACGGTGATGTCCTGGATGTCGAAGAGGCCGCCACTGTCGGTCACCTGAACCTGTGCCAGGTAGAGGTTGTCGGCGAGGTCGTCGGTGGGGTTCTCGAAATCGGGGGCGGTCGTGAACGTCAGCACCCCGGTGTCGACGTCCAGGGTGAACAGGTCGTTGTCATCGCCTTCACCGCCGACCGTCAACGAGTAGGTCAACCCGCCACCGTTCTCGGTGTCGCCGTCGGCGTCGGTGGCTTCCAGGTCGGTGACCGCCGTCTGGTTCTCCGCCGCGTCGATCAGCAGGGTCACTCCGCCCTCGTTGCCGTCGAACAACGGCGCCTGATTGGCGGTGTTGGTGAAGGTGCAGGTGACGGTCTCACCGGGATCCAACTCGATGACCGCAGAACGCTTGAGGGTGTCTCCCGTGGAAGGCATGCCGAGGCCGTCGCTGTCGAGACAGGTCACCGAGGTGACGACCCAACCGTCGACGGCGGCTTCGTTCACCCGGTAGAGGCCGGGCGCCACGGCCTGGAACGTCTTGGTGTTGGAGTGCGTGGCATCGGCGCCGTCATCGTCGAGGGTGAAGACGTTGGGCGCGGCAATGTCGTCGGTGAAGGTGAAGTCCTGCGGGCCGTCGGGGGAGGCGTCCTTGACGATCTCGATCGTTCCCGGCGCGAGCAGCAAACCGGCGTCCAAGGAGATGTCGATCCCACCAGGAGACAGGGCCCCGATGGTGATCAGGCCGGTGTCATCGGCATCGGAGTCCCGGTTGTCACCACCGACATCCCTGGTGGTGAAGGCACGGCCATCCGGAGCGGTCACCCGCACCCAATAGGCCCCGGCGGTATCGACGATGAACCACCACTTGCCCCGCCCGTTGGTGGTGGTGATGGCCACCAACGACTCGTGAGCGCCCAGCAACTCGACCGTCACACCCGGCAAGCCCGGCTCGCCGGGATTCTGGCGCCCGTTGCCGTCGGCGTCCTCCCAGACCCGATCCCCGATCCGGGTGCCGAGCACGGTGGGCACGACCCCCGCATCGAACGAGAGATCCGTCACCCCGGCCGACAGGCTCCCCAACGGTATGTCGATGACCCCGCCACCGCCGGCATCAGAGTCCTTGGCATCGGCGGCAGCATCCTGGGTCGTGAAGGCGCGGCCCCCGGGTGCCGTCACCCGCACCTTCCAGGCCACCCCCGGATCGACGACGAACCCCCACTTGCCCTTGAGACCCGTGACGGTCGAGTCGACGACCATGTCGGTGCCATCCAGCAACTCCACGGTCACGCCCGCCACACCCGGTTCGCCGGGACCCTGGCGGCCGTTGCCGTCGAGGTCGTCCCACACTCGATTCCCGATCCGGGACTCGGCGAGTTCGGCCGATGCCGTCACCGGCACCAACCCCACCACCACCAACGCGGCCAACAACGACACACCAAATCTCGAACGGCTCATTCGTCGAATCCCCTCACATCGACGAACAAACCAGGGTGGCGTCGCCCCTCAGGGGAGCGACCGTAGTGGTCCCCGTGACCCTATGCGGGCGACACGATGTCGGCAAAACCGGAAGCCGGAAGGCCCCCGGCGGGCCGGTCTCAGGCCCTCAGCATCCGCCCGGTGGCCAGGCCCCAATCCCAACTGCTCAACTCGGGCGGTTCGATGCCCAACGTGGTGAGCACGGTGCAGATCTGGCTGCGGTGCTCGGTGCTGTGGTGGAACGCCTGGATCAGGATGACGACGGCTTCAATGTCGTAGGGCTTCTCCGCCGACCCG
>JAHJML010000209.1 GCA_018821365.1 Actinomycetota bacterium
CCCAGGCCGATCCGCAGCGCCACTCCCAGGTAGGCCTCGGCGGCGACGGCGGGGGAGTGGATCCCGGGGGGAAACGACCCCTCGGCGACGGCGATCGCCCCGGCGGCAAGGGCGATCGCACCCAAGTGAGCGGCGTGGTCGGCGACCCCGACGATCTGCTCCGTGGGTCTCCCATTCCGCCGGCCGGTCACCCTCACCATGGCGCCCCCCCATTCGCCCTGCACCGGGGCGACGAACCTCGAGATCCGGATCTCCGATTGCCTGCGAAACCGCCGGGGTGCCTTGCCGACCCGGTCCGCCCAGCGCGGCCCGACCGGGTCGGGGAACGGGATCGCCTCACCCCTCCTGATCGGGCGGCCCTCGGTCGTCCAGGCGATCGTCAGGGTGGTGTCCTGGCCGGCGGTGGCCGACTCGTGGGCGGCCAGTGCCTCGGCGATGCCCCCGCCGAGATCGCAGCCGATCAGCAGCGTGAGCCCCTTGTCGAGGAACGCCCTGGTGAGGCGGCGGTCGATGCGGGGACGACCGGCGACCACACACGAGACACCTTCCTCAGCGGCGACGAAGGCGAAGGCCCTGGCATCGGGTGCATCGGTCACCAGGGGGTCGTAGCCGGTCAGGCTCCGGATGGCGGTGGTGCGCCGATCCTCGACACCCCGGTCGTGCCCGTACATCCCGAGCGCCGTCAGGCCGGCCTCGGCGAGCAGGATGCGCCCGGTCCGTTTGCCGACCTCGCCCTCGGTGTGGAGTGCGATCCGCATCTACCGGTCGACCGGGTGCCAGTCGCCGGTGGGTTCCGGACTGCGGACCGGGCGGCGGCGGATCAGCACCAGGCCGAGCATGGCGACGATGGCGAGCAGGAGGCGGCGGACCTGGGGCGTCATGGGGCGAGTGTAGGGGCGGGTGGGGGCGCTAACATCGGCGTGTTCGGCCATCAGGACCGAATGGGTCGGTGGCTCCCCATCGGGGGATGCAAAAGCGAAGTCCGGTGAGATCCCGGCGCTGTCCCGCAACTGTGATGCCCTCTCCGGAGGGATGAGCCAGGTCGCCTGCCACCGGTCCGTACTGACGCCTTCGGAGGAAGGGTGACCAGGACCGATGCCTACCCCCTCCTCCCCGAACCTGGGGAGATTCGTGTTCAAGAAGACCTTTGTGGCGAGTGTGATCGCACTCGCCCTCGTGATTGCCGGTTGCTCGGACGACGCTCCGGGCGCCACCACCGCGGTTGTTCCCTCCGGGGAGACGGCCGCCTCCACCACCCCCGACTTCCCTCGCGACGTACTGGGGGTGACGATCCCGGCCCGGCCCGAGAGGATCGTGTCGGCGTCGGCCACCCACACGGAGATGATCTATGCCCTCGGAGCGGGCGACCGGGTGGTCGCCGTCGACATGTTCTCCGACTACCCGGCCGAAGTCGCCGACCGGCCGAAGATCGACGCCTTCAACCTGAACCTGGAGGCGGTGGCCGCCTTCGATCCCGACCTGGTGATCCTGTCGTTCGATCCGGGGGATGCCGCCGCCGGCCTCGCCGAACTGGGGATCCCGGTGATCCTGTTCCCGACGGCCCCGGCGACCCTCCAGGATGCCTATGACGAGATGACCGCCATCGGTGCCGCCGTCGGTGCCGACCGGGCCGCCGCCGGCCTGGTGGCGGCCCTGGAGGCCGAGGTCGCCGGCCTGGTGGCGGACATCCCGGTCGGGGACGGCGAATCCCCCACCTACTACCACGAACTCGGCGAGGACCTCTACAGCATCACGTCGAACACCTTCATCGGGTCCATCTACTCGCTGGCGGGACTCCGCAACATCGCCGATCCGGCCGACGACACCGGCTCCGGATACCCGCAACTGTCCGCCGAGTACATCCTGCAGGCCGATCCCGACTTCATCTTCCTGGCCGACACGGTGTGCTGCGGGCAGTCGGCCGCCACCCTCGCCGGGCGGCCCGGGTGGGAGACGCTCACCGCCGTCCGGGAGGGGCGGGTGATCGAACTCGACGACGACGTCGCCTCGCGGTGGGGGCCCCGCATCGTCGACTTCCTCCGCACCGTGACCACGGCCGCCTATGCCGGGACCGGATGAGGTGACCCTTCCATCGGCCCCCCGCCTGCGGCCCCGGGTGCTGGCGATGGCACTCGCCGGGTTGGCGGCCGCCCTGCTGGCGGCGTTGCTGATCGGGCCGGCCTCGCTGCCGGTGCGGGGAGTCCTTGCCGAGATCGCCGACCGGTTGCCCTTCGTCTCCATCGACTCGGGCCTCTCCGACCGGCAGGCGGCGATCGTCTGGGAGCTGCGGATGCCCCGGGTGCTGCTGGGCGCCATGGTGGGGGCCGCCCTCTCGGTGTCGGGCGCCGCCTACCAGGGGGTGTTCCGCAACCCGTTGGCGGACCCCTACCTGCTGGGGGTGGCCGCCGGGGCCGGACTCGGGGCCACGGTCGTCATCGTCGGGGGCGGGGCTTCGACGCTGATCCCTGCGGCGGCCTTCGTGGGGGCGATCACCGCGGTGATCGTGGCCTACCTGCTCGGCTCGCTCGGCGGGGGGCCCCGGTCGGGGGCGACCCTGATCCTCGCCGGGGTGGCGGTCGCCGCCTTCTTCACCGCCGTCCAGACCTTCGTGCAGCAGCAACACGCCGATTCGATCCGTGAGGTGTTCACCTGGATACTCGGGCGGCTGAGCACCTCGGGGTGGGGCGAGGTGGCGGTGCTGGCCCCCTACGTCGTGGTGGGGATCACCGTCATCCTGCTGCACCGCCGGTTGCTCGACGTGCTGGCGGTGGGGGAGGAGGAGGCCGGCACCCTCGGTGTCGACCCGCGCCGGGTCCGCCTGGTGGTGGTGGTGGCCGCCACGCTGACCACCGCCGCCGCGGTGGCGGTGAGCGGACTGATCGGCTTCGTAGGCATCATCGTCCCGCACACGGTCAGGCTGCTGGTGGGGGCCTCCTATCGGGTGATCCTGCCGGTGGCGGTCATCGGGGGGGCGGCCTTCCTGGTGCTGGCCGACCTGGTGGCCAGGACGGTGCTGTCGCCGTCGGAGATCCCGATCGGAGTGGTGACCGCCTTCGTGGGGGCCCCGTTCTTTGCGCTGGTCCTGCGGACCTCGCGGCGGGGTGTGGCGTGAGCGCCATCGCCGTCAGGGACCTCACGGTCGCCTACAACGGCAAGGCGGTGCTCGACGGAGTGGATCTGGTCGTCTCGGCCGGGGAGATGGTCGCCGTCATCGGCCCCAACGGCTCGGGCAAAACCACCCTGTTGCGAGCGATCGCCGGAACCATCCCGATCCGCTCCGGCGAGACCAGGGTCGGCGGCACGGTGACCGCCGGCCTCAGCAGGCGAGAGGCAGCCCGGTTGATCGCCATGGTGCCGCAGGACCCGGTCATTCCCGGCGGGATGTCGTGTTTCGAGTACGTGCTG
Source organism: Actinomycetota bacterium (assembly GCA_018821365.1). Lineage (GTDB taxonomy): Bacteria > Actinomycetota > Acidimicrobiia > Spongiisociales > UBA11373 > JAHJML01. Next base: position 3,406 of record JAHJML010000209.1, read on the forward strand.
CTGGGGCGCACCGCCTACGTCGGCTACCTGGGCACCGAGTCGGTGGCCGACCGGCGCCGGGCCCTGGAAGCACTGGAGCGACTGGGGGCGGCCGGCTTCGCCGACCGGCCCATCGACCGCCTCTCGGGAGGAGAACGGCAGCGGGTGGTGCTGGCACGGGCGCTGGCCCAGGACTCCGCCGCCCTGCTCCTGGACGAACCGACGACGGCGCTCGACATCGGCCACCAGCAGACGGTGCTGGAACTGGTGGACGGGATCCGCCGGGAGCACGGCATCGCGGTGCTGGCCGCCTTCCACGACCTGACGCTGGCCGCTCAGTACGCCGACCGGATGGTGCTGCTGATCGACGGCGAGGTGGTGGTGGACGGTTCGCCGGCCACGGTGCTGCGGGCCGAGTCGCTGGCGCTGTTCTCGGGAGCCAGGGCCACGGTGATCGAAGGCCCCGACGGATTGCCGATCGTGGTGCCGCTGCGCCGTCAGACGGCGGCGTCGAAGGCCGAACCCACTCCGTAGGAGACGGCCGCCCCC
>JAHJML010000210.1 GCA_018821365.1 Actinomycetota bacterium
ATCCACTCATGCATCCCATCGTGCCCACCGGCACCACCGAACTCATCCGTCATCCACTCATGCATCCCATCGTGCCCACCGGCACCACCGAACTCATCCGTCATCCACTCATGCATCCCGTCGCCGGTGGTCAGGCCGGGATTGGCCAGTGCCACCACGGGGAATGCGACGGCAATCGCACCCGCCACCGAGATTGCGGCCAGTCGGTACTTCATCTCTCTCGCCCTTTCGTGAGGTTCGGTCCCATCCGAGCAGACGACCTTGAAGCAGCGGCCGCTTGGCCGGACAAGATTCGGTAAAGGCGGCGCATCGGCCTGTTGCCGCAGCACCGGGTCTTGTCTCCGCTGAGGTGGCCGCCGCGGGGCCCGAGGCCACCACCCTCACGGTCCGTCCAGCGCCAGCACGGCGTCGAGGTGGCTCATGAGGAGGCTGTAATCCGACTCGCCTGAGATCTTGGACCTGACGACCCCGTCGCGGTCGATGAAGTACGTCTCCGGGATCGCCCACACGCCGTAGTCGACGGCAGTGCGCGAACCGGGATCGACGACATTCGGGTACCCCCGCCCGAGTTCGTCGAGGAATGCGATGGCCTCGCCGGGCTCGTCCTGGAATACCACCCCTATGAACACCACGCCCCGGTCCTGGTAGGCAGCGGAGGCGGCCAGGAGATCGTCGTGTTCAAGGCGGCATCCCAGGCACCACGATGCCCAGAAGTTCACCACGACCACACTGCCGCGATGCTGGTCGAGCGACCATCGACCTGACGCCTCGAGGAGTTCGAGTTCGATGGCCGGAGCCGGTTGGCCGATCAATGGCGACCTGACCTCCTTGAGGTCCTTGCCGAACCGCGAACCCATGATCCCGAAGAGCAGCAACGCCGCCACCACGGCGGCGGTGGCCACCGCATACTTCCCCAGGGTGGAGCGGCGGCCATCATCCCGGCGATCGCCTCGGGTTCTCGTCTCGGACGCACCGGATTCGTCAAAGACCATCAGCCCTCCCAACGGATGTGCGGGACCCCATCACAGCGGTGGCCACCCGAGTCGTGTGAATGTCCGCTGCAGTGGGATGAAGAGCGCTCGCCAAGCGCCGAACACGAACATCACACCCACTCCGACCAGCAGCACGCCACCAACCACCTCGATCCGCCGGGAGTTCCTCCTGAGCCAGGCGACCGACCGACTGGCCCGCTGGTACCAAAGCGCCACTACAACGAAGGGGATCCCGAGACCGAGACCGTAGAGAGCGAGCAGGATCGCCCCCCAGGCAACCGTCTGGGTTGCCCCGGCAAGGACGAGGATCGAAGCCAGGACGGGACCAATGCACGGCGCCCATCCGAAGCCGAATGCCGCTCCCAACATGAAGGCGGACCCGGGGCCTGAAGGCATCTTCGACAGATCGAAACGGCGTTCACGCATCAGGAACGGCAAGCGGATCACGCCCAACATCATCAACCCCATCGCCGCGATGCCGACTCCGGCGGCCCGGGTCATCCAATCCATGTTGCGCAACAGCAGCGAACCCACTACCGCAAACGATGCCCCCAGTGCGGTGAACACCGTGGTGAAACCGGCGACGAACAGGAGGGACGCCTTCAGGACCGTCTTCCGTGCCGATCGTTCGCTGAGCGACGAGACGGGGAGGGCGGTCGTATAGGCCAGATAGGCCGGCAGCAGAGGGAGCGCACACGGCGACGAAAAGGAGATCATCCCGGCAAGCACCGCCAGCACCGGAAGTGCCAGACCGCTCATCTCCGGCCTCGCGGCAACCGGCCGGGCGGTGAGGGGCCCGGCCTCACCTCATGCTCCCATGTCGCTCAAGAGCTGATCGAGCGGAACGAACATGGTCGAGTAGTGCTTGACCCAGCCGATGGTCCCATCGCGGTGCACCAGAGCGAAGGAGTGGCTGGGGCGATCCGAGTGCCCGTAGACCCCCAGCATCCCGTACGCCTCGGACACCTCCCGCGACCCATCGATGAGGATGGGCGTCGTGATGCCGAACCGGCTCGCTTCTGCGGCCACCCGCGTTGCGGAGTCGACCATGACCGGCACCAACTGGAGACCTCGAGCCTGCAGTCCTTCGATGGCTTCGGGGATCTGGGCGAAGCACCCGTCGCAGCCCACCCCCATGGAGAAGTACAAGAGGGCGTCGCCCTGCTGGAGGATGGCATCGAGGCTCACCGTCCGGCCCTGAGTGTCCGGGAGGTCGAAGCCGGGCGCCACCCCTTCTTCCATGGATGCTCCCGGATCGCCCTGGCCGGCGATCACCAGCAAGGCAATCGCCACCAGCGGCACCAGGAAGGAGACCCACAGCCATCCCGACCTCCGCGGTTCAGCCCGATCCCGCCTCGCCTTAGGCGGTGTGCGCCGGCTCTTGGTGGGGTTCGTCATGGCATGTCCTTTCGTCTTCGAGATCCGGTTCGGCTGGGGGACGGCGACGGCCGGAGATCGCAAGCGCCGCAACGGCGACCAGCACCAAGCCGATGGCGATCATCCAGTCGGGAACAGGGGCCAGCCAGAGGACGAACGGCCGAAGCCCATCCTCGATCCAGGCGCCGACCCCCGCTTGAAACGTCGGTGCGATCGTGGCGCCGGTCGCCGACACGACGAGAAGGCCGAGACCCATGAGTCCCATCGCCACCCCCGCATACACCGACACGGAGTTCGTCTTGAACCGGCGTCCCCCGATCGACCAGCTGATCTGCCGGCCCCGCAATGCCCCGCCGGCGGCGAGTCGAGAGCGGTCCCACAGGACGGTGACGATCAGGAGTGGGAACACCATTCCGAACACATAGGCCAGGCCGATGGCAGTTGCCTCGGGGATGCCGGGAGCGACCGCGGACAAGGTGACCACGCCCGCCAGCACCGGTGCACAGCACGTGCTGGCCGCACCCGAGAACACGCCGAGGACGAACACCCCGGCGGAGTCGGTGCGCTGGAGGTCGGGGGATCCCTTGAGCATCGGGAGCGGCCAGGTCTTGCCGGTGACGGCCATCACGCTCATCACCACCAGCAGGGTTCCTCCCATGGCGTAGACGAGACCGTGATACCGGAGCAGCGGCCGTGCCAACAGGCCGACGCCGAGGGTCACCGGCACCAGCACGACGGCCAGGCCGGCACCGAAAATCAGGGTGAGGGGAACGAGTCGCCAGCGGCGATTCCGGACCGCTGCCGCCAGATATGCGGGGAACATGAAGACGATGCAGCACGGGGCAAAGAGCGCAACGGCTCCCGCCAGGAAGGCTGCCAGCAGCGACCCGCCGAGGAAGATGCTCTCCACCTTCAGACTCCCGGGCGATCGGTTCGGCCGTCGAGGTGCTTCAGCAACTTGCGCTCCGAGATCCTCCCGTAGCCGAACATCTCGCCGTCGATGATCACCATCGGGGGATACGGTGCCCTCCACTGCGATTGGAGGGCTTGACCCTCGGGAGACTCGAGATCGACTTCTCGGACGTCGATAGGCACCGAGGCCGCCGCGTTCTCGATGATCTGGCGGGCGCTCTCACAGAAGTGGCATCCCGCACTCGCCACCAGCGTCACCGCGATCGGGTCGGCTTCGTAGCGGGGCCCACCGAGACGGGGCACGCTCATGTCCGCAAGGCCGCACGCCGGGTGTTGTACTCGTCGGCGTCGATGTCCCCGGAGGCGAACCGCCGGGCAAGGATCGACTCGGCATCAGCCGTCGGAGCCCCTCCTCGCCATCCGCCGGATGGGAGCGCCCGTGCCACGAGCACGATCAGGGTGATGACGACCAGCCACCACCCCGCCATCATGGCCCAACCCCATCCTGCCGCGTGGTGGTACCCAATTCCGTCTGCGAATGCCGTGCCGACGGCCTGCTGAATGATCTGCATCGCCGAGCCTCCTCGTTCGTTGCCACCATTGGAGCGCTCGGGGGTCAAGCCGAGATGTGTGCCTCGATCAAGTGTCCGTAAAGGCACCGGATGGACTGCGGCCCTCGGAATCACCGCCGCCCGACCTACAGATGGTTCTTGCCCTGCTAGGTACCCGGATGGTGTAAAAGGGGGGGCCACCGGGAATGCCCTTCCCCAAGCGAACGCTGTGGAAGGTGACCGGAAGCCAGAACCGAACCGGAGGGGACGATGGGAAACAGTCGAAGCGCCCGAAGGAACCAGAGCCGGAACCAACAACGGCCATTGCCTCCGGCGTCCGACACGCCGAGCTCCCGATGGGGTCGCTACGCACTCTGGGGGGGCGGCGCCGCCGTGCTCCTCACCCTCGTCGTGTACATCGTCGTCGATGCCGGAGGCAAGGCGCCCGAGACCCCCGAGAGACCCGGCGCCCCGGCCGGCACCGAGGTGTTCGAGGTTGCCGACGCCTCCCACGTCTTGGAGCAGGTCGACTACCCGCAAGATCCCCCCGTGGGCGGCCCCCACTCCGCAACAGACGTCCCGTGCGGCTACTACGACACGCCGCTCACCAACGAGATGGCGGTCCACACGCTCGAGCACGGCGTCGTCTGGATCACCTACTCACCCGATCTTGCGGCCTCGGAGGTCTCGGTGCTTGCCGACAAGACCAGGGAGCCGAAGGTCTTGGTGAGCCCCTACCCCGGTCTCGATGCTCCGATCGTGGCGAGTGCCTGGGGACGCCAGCTTCGCCTCGACTCCGCCGCCGACCAACGATTGGACCAGTTCATCGCCGCCTTCCAGGGCGGCGCACAGTCGCCCGAGCCATCGGTAGGTTGCTGACACCCGCGGCCGGGATGGGCGGGAGGAACGGAATCGGCCGCCACCAGCTCCGGTGTGAGTGTGCCACCCCGCACTCGGGCGGGAGTCGGAGCGGCGCGGCACCGGAGGGGAACCGGGGCGGGGCCCGGCCGGCGCCACCGGCGGCCGGCTACTTCCCCTTGCGGGCCATCCTGCGGTCCTGGTCGGTCAGTTGCCGCTTGCGGATCCGGATGGCGTTGGGAGTCACCTCGACCAGTTCGTCCTCGGCTATCCACTCGATGGCCGTCTCCAGAGTGGGGGTCCGGGGCGGCGTCAGCTTGATCGCCTCGTCGTGGTTGTGGGTGCGGATGTTGGTGAGTTCCTTGCCCTTGGTGGGGTTCACCACCATCTCCTCGGGCCGGGAGGCCTCCCCGACGATCATCCCCTCGTAGACCAGTTCCGGCGGGGTCACGAAGATCTCGCCGCGCTTCTGGAGGTTCTCGAGTGCAAAGCCGGTGGCGGGCCCGGAGCGATCGGCGATCATGGCGCCCCCGATCCGTCCCGGCAGATCCCCCGCCCAGGGCTGCCAGCCGTCGTGGTGCTGATGCACCAGCGCGGTGCCCCGGGTGGTGGTCATCAGCAGCGACCGGAGCCCGAGCAGGCCCCGGGCCGGAGCCACCACGGTGACGATGGTGCGCCCCGTGTCCCCCGGCCGCAGATCGGTGACCTTGCCTTTGCGGGGCGCCACCGCCTGCGTCACCGTGCCGACGTGCTCGTTGGGCACGTCGATGACGGCCCGCTCGACCGGTTCGTGGGGCCTGCCGTCGATGGCCCGGATGATCACCTCGGGACGGCTCACCTGGAGTTCGAACCCCTCGCGCCGCATCGTCTCGATCAGCACCGCCAACTGCAACTCGCCGCGGCCCGACACCTCGATCACATCCGGCGACGTGGTGGGGCCGATCCGGATCGACACGTTGCCGCGTACCTCACGCTCCAGGCGCTCCCGAATCTGCCGGGAGGTGAGCAGGGTGCCGTCCTTGCCCGACAGCGGGCTCGAGTTGACCCCGAAGGTCATCCGCAGCACCGGTTCGTCCACCTTGAGGCGAGGCAGCGGCACCGGGTCGTCGGGGTCCGCCAGGGTGTCGCCGATCTCCACCTCGGGGAAGCCGGCGATCACGAACAGGTCGCCGGCCGCCCGGGCCTCGGTCTCGATGCGCTCGAGACCGCTGAAGGCCATCAGTTGGGTGAGGCGGCGGAGGATCGGCGGTTCTCCCTCGAGGTCGTGGCACAACGCCACCTTCTCCCCGGCCCGCAACGTTCCGTTCACCACCCGCCCGATCGCCAGTCGTCCCAGATAGTCGCTGGCGTCCAGGTTGGTGACGATCGCCTGCAGGGGGGCATCGGGGTCCCCGACCGGGGCCGGGATGGTGGCGACGATCGCATCCATCAGGGCGGAGAGGTCGGCATCGGACGCCGGCACGCCGACCCCGGCGACCGCCCGGCCCTCCCTGGCGACGGTCGACACGAACGGGAACTCGATGTGGCGCTCGCCGGCGTCGAGGTCGAAGAACAACTGATAGACCTCGTCGGCTATCTCGTCGACACGGGCGTCGTGGCGCTCGACCTTGTTGATCACGACGACCGCCGGGAGGTCGCGGGCAAGCGCCTTGCTGAGGACGTAGCGAGTCTGCGGCATCGGGCCCTCGGCGGCGTCCACCAGCAGAAGGATCCCGTCGACCATTTCGAGCGCCCGCTCCACCTCACCCCCGAAATCGGCGTGACCCGGAGTGTCCACCAGATTGATGCGAACCCCCTTCCACTCCACCGATGCCGCCTTGGCGAGGATGGTGATGCCCCGTTCTCGCTCCTGATCGTTGGAGTCCATCACCCGATCGACCCTGACCTGGTGTTTGGCGAACACGCCGGTGGCGCCGAGGATGGCATCGACGAGGGTCGTCTTGCCGTGGTCGACATGCGCGACCAGGGCGACGTTGCGGACGGAGGGGGCAGGCACGGGCGCGGGATGGTAGCGCGCCCCTGCAATTGGACATCGGGGCCGGTTCGGCGTGCTGAGTGGGCAGGCGTTCAAGGAAACGCCGCGGTGGAGAAAGTGGAAGAGGACGGGCCGGGTCGGTGCGGACAGCCCGGCTACCGGCCGGCAGTACACCACCCGGGAGGGCGCCAGGGTGCTGCTGCCGAGCGAGCCGTTCTCGGCAGCCATCGGGTAGCCCTCAAGGGGCCTTCGAGGGCAACCGATGTCCAACGGGTGCGGCACACCCTCGCCCCGCTGTCGGTTGTCGGGAACGGGACGGATCTCCCCGGTCTGAGTCCCGTGGCTGCCGCTCGTCTCCACCTGGCGGTGGTGCGAACCGTGGCGATCATCGCCCTGCCGGCATCGGTGCCGATCGGCTGGGTCGGGATCGCCACCAACGAACCGAGTCTGGTGCTGACGGGGTCCGGATGCCTCTTCATCGGAGTCGTCGCCGCTTGGCAACTCCTGATGGGCCGCCCCCAGGCGGTGTTGCTCGTGGCCATCAGTGCCTTCGTCCTGGGGGTGTCCTCGGTCTTCGTCGCCCACGAGTTGGCAGTCACGCTCAGTTCGTCGATCGTCGTGCTGATCATGGTCGGGATCTCGCTGCTGCCGGGCCGGCGGGTAGCGGCGTACCTCGCCGTCATGGTGATCCCGTGGATGATCCATCCGTTGGTGAAGCACACGTTCTGGGGGGGGAGGTCGTGGCACGCACTCGTCCTCTATCTGATCCAGGCCGGGGTCCTCCTGTTCGGGATCTCCTCCATCTTGAGCCTGCGCAACGAGATCGATCGGGGGGAGGACCGCTACACCCACCTGTTCAGGCGGGCACCGGTGGCGCTCTGGGAGCACGATTTCACCGCGATCCAGGAGTGGCTCGCTCGCCTGCGCAGCAGCGGCGTCGAGGATCTCCGGGCCTACCTCGCCGCCCATCCGGACCAGGTGCTCCACGGGATTGGCCTGGTCCGCACCGCCAACGTCAACGACGCCGCCGTCCGATTGCTGGGTGCCGCCGATGCCGGGGACTTGCTCGGCAGCATCCCCCCCGCCCTCACTGATAGCGAGACTCGCCGCATCTTCGCCGAGCAGTTCATCGCCATCTGGGATGCGGCGCCTGCCCTCGATCTGGAGTATCGGGGGCGGCGGTTCGACGGCACCTCGTTCGACGGCATGCTGTGGTGGTCGAACCCGGCCGCCGAGCACGACCATCTGCATCGGGTGATCAGTTCGGTCTCCGACCTCACCGGCCTCAGAAGCACGCAGCGGGAACTGGAAGCGGCCGTGAGCAGCAACCGCGCCCTGCTGGAAGCAGTGCCCGACCTGCTGTTCCTCTGCGACTCCGACGGAACCTATCGGGACTACCACGTGTCGGCAGCGGCCACCGGTGCCGTGCACGGCGCCACCGAGTCCGACCTCTACGTACCCCCGTCCGAATTCCTGGGGAAGCGGCCGCACCAGGTCCTCCCCTATCACCTCGCGGAGAAGATGATGATCGCCGTCGTCACCGCTCTCGAGACGGACTGTGTGCAGTCCTTCGAGTACGAACTCCCCATCGCCGGAGAAGACCGCTATTGGGAGATGCGGATCTCACCGCTGAAGGGCCGGGCCCAGATCCTGGCCCTGGTGCGCGACATCACCACCGCCACCCGGGCCCGCATCGAGTTGGAACGGCTGGTCCAGTCCAAGGACGACTTCATCGCAGCCATCAGCCACGAGATCCGGACGCCGCTCACCGGGATCGTCGGCTTCGCCAACCTCCTCAACGATGCCGACCGCGATCTCGATCCACGGGAGAGGCGGCAGATGCTGGAGACCCTCGCCGCCCAGAGCGCCGATCTCACCCACATCGTCGAGGACCTGCTGGTGGCCGCCAAGGCCGACCTCGGCCGGCTCGAACTCGCCGCGGTGCCGACCAGTCTGCGGGCTCAAGCGGCCCAGGTGCTCGAGGGATGGGACCGCGACTCGGTCCACGACCTGACGGTCGTCGGTGAATCCGACACCTGCATCGGCGACCCCGCCCGAGTCCGCCAGATCGTCCGCAATCTGATCAGCAATGCGCTGCGGTACGGCGGCCCCAACGTCGAGATCCGCATCGACCAGGGGCCGTCCTTCGGAACCCTGACGGTGATCGACGACGGCCCCGGCATCCCGCCCGACCACATCGAGCAGGCCTTCCGCCCCTACCACCGGGCGGCGCCCCGCGATGGGCTCACCGCTGCACTCGGGATCGGCCTGCCCATCGCCCGCACCCTGGCCCGGCTGATGAACGGCGACCTCACCTACGAGCACACCGGTGAGGCGGCCCGCTTCACACTCACCCTCCCCCTGGCCACACCGGCGATCCCCCTCCAGCGGACCGCCTCGGCAGCCGTGCCGATCGGCATGTTCGGCAGGTCGGGCCGGCGGTAAAGGGCCGCATCGGCGCCGGGCCACCTGCCGGGAGTCGCACCTCTCGGCTACCGTCGCCGCCATGCCCGACATCGCCGCCGAGATCGAGGAACTGGGTGCGCTGATCACCACCGGCGAGGCGGCCCGGGCGGCTGCTCTGCTGGGCCGCATCCGCCGCATCTGGGCATCGCATCCCGGGGAGTTCGACGCCGAGGCGGTCGCCTCCCTCCGGGAGCACTCCCGGCGAATCGATGCCCTCCGGGTGTCCGCCATCGACGAGGCAATGGCGGACACCTTCGGGTACCCCTCGTTCCGGCCGGGGCAGCGGGAGATCGTCGAGGCGGTGGGGACCGGCCGCGACTGCATCGGGATCATGCCGACCGGGGCCGGCAAGTCGCTGACCTTCCAACTGGCCGCCCGGGTGCTGGGCGGCACCACGCTGGTGGTGTCGCCGCTGATCGCCCTCATGAAGGACCAGGTCGACGGACTCGCCCAGGTGGGGATGCGGGCCACCTTCCTCAACTCGAGTCTGGACCCCGCCGAGCGGCACGATCGCGTCGAACGGATGCGCAGGGGGGAGTACGAACTGGTCTACGCCGCTCCCGAGGGGATCGAGGCGTCGGTCGGGTCCGCCCTCGACGGCGTCGACCTGTCGCTGATCGCCGTCGACGAGGCCCACTGCATCAGCCAGTGGGGCCACGACTTCCGGCCCGCCTACCGCAACCTGATGGGCCTCAAGACCCGCTTCGGGGTCCCGGTGCTGGCGCTCACCGCCACCGCCACCCACGAGGTGACCAGGGACATCACCCGGCAACTCGGTCTCTCCGATCCTCTCCAGTTTCGGGGGTCCTTCTACCGCCCCAACCTGAAGCTGCACGTCTTCAAGAAGGGAGACCACGACGGCCGCCGCATCCGGGCCAAGGAGTCGATCGGGAGGCTCTGCCTCGACCGGCGGGGCGACAGCGGCATCGTCTACACCCTCTCGCGGGCATCGGCCGAGTCGACCGCCGAGTACCTGCGGGGCCTGGGGATCGGGGCGCTCCCCTACCACGCCGGCATGGAACCGGACGAGCGCACCGCGGTGCAGGACGCCTTCATCCGCGACGACGTCGAGGTCATCTGTGCCACCATCGCCTTCGGGATGGGCATCGACAAGTCCAACGTCCGCTTCGTGATCCACCGCGACATGCCCCGGTCCATCGAGGGCTACTACCAGGAGATCGGGCGGGCGGGCCGCGATGGGGTCGACAGCGACTGCATCCTCTTCTACTCGTGGGCCGACGTGGCCAATCTGGAGCGGATGACCGACGGGGAGACGGCGGGATGGCACGGCCGCCAGGCGCGGGCCATGTTCAACTGGGCCGAACAGAGGGAGTGCCGCCACCGCTCGGTGGTCGCCCACTTCGGCGAGGCGATGGGCGACTGCGGGGAATCGTGCGACGTCTGCACCGGCATCGACCTGCTCGGCAAGCAGTCGGCCCCTTCCCGGGCGCGGGCGATCCCATCGCCCGAGGCCGGAGTGCGGGACTCGCCGCTGTTCGAACGGCTCCGGAGCCTGCGCCGGGCCCTCGCCGACGAGCAGGGGGTGCCCGCCTACGTCGTCTTCAGCGACGCCACGCTGCTCGAGATGGCGGCGGCGAAGCCACAGACCACCGGCGAACTGCTGGCGGTCGGCGGGGTGGGCCCTGCCAAGTTGGAGCGCTACGGCGGGGTGTTCCTCGAGATCCTCAGGGACGACGGGTAGCGCCGCTCAGGTGAACAACTGCACGTCGGCCTCGGCGGCGTAGTCGAGGAAGGCGGCGGCCCCGGCGATGTCGCAACCCGGGATCAGGTCGTCTTCTTCCACCCCCATCACCCCCATGGTGGTGGAGCAGGCGAAGAACCGAACCCCGAGGCCCTGGGCCATCTCGACGAACTCGGGGATGCCGGGCATGTTGGCCCTGCCCATCCAGCGCTTCATCATCCCGGTGGCCGCCGTGGTGGCTCCCGGGATCACCCCCAGCAGGGTGGGCACCTGGATCGGGCCGGCCGGGTTGCCGACCGGGGCGATCTTGAGCGCCGCGTGGCGCTTCTTGTGGATGATGTCGAGGCCGTGGAAGGTGAAGTAGATACCCGCCTCCCACCCCATGCTGGCCGCGGTGGTGGCCAGGATCAGGGCCGGATACGCCTGATCGAGCGTACCCTTGGAGGCCACCAGCGCCAGGCGTCGCGGTCGATCGCTCATGCCCCGCCCCCCTTCTGGACGATGAACACCTGGCGGCCGCCCTCGGCGGTCGCCGACACCAGGGTGTCGCCGCGCTGGCGGGCCATCGCCGGAATGTCCTCCAGCGAACCGGGGTCGGAGCAGATCAGTTCCAGCAGGTCGCCTGCGGCGAGGCGGTTGAGGGCGATCCCGGCCTTGTAGACGGGAAGGGGGCAGAGGAGGCCGCTGCAATCGACCGTCATGTTGATCTCGGATGGTGTGGTCATGTCGTGCTCCCTCATAGGGTCGGTTGTCCCTCGTTGCCGAGGATGTCTGCGAAGTACGAGGCATACTTGAGTCCGGAGTCGGGCGAGACGCCCACCACCGGTCCGTCACCGGTCAGCGTCGAGGCCGCATGCACGATGGCGCCGGTGGAGGGGCCGACCATCAACCCCTCCTCGCGGAACAGCCGCTTGGTCATCTCGTAGGCGGGGCCGTCATCGACCCGGATCACCTCGTCGATCACGCCGGTGTCGAGGATGGACGGGATGCTGGCTTCGGCGAAGCTCTTGAGCCCGGGGAGTCGGTGGCCCTTCTGCGGTTCGACGGCGATCACCCTGATCGAGGAGTCCTGCTCCTTGAGGAAGCGTCCCACCCCGGTGATGGTGCCGCAGGTCCCGTACCCGGCCACGAACGCCCGGACCCGGCCCTCGGTCTGGCGCCAGATCTCGGGGCCGGTGGTCTCGTAGTGGGCCGTGACGTTGGCCGGGTTGCCGTACTGATCGGGCATGACGTAGCGGCTTCCGCCGAAACTGGCGGCCAGTGAGCGCGCCAGGGCGATGGCCCCGTCCTTGGGGTTGTCGACAGGGCACAGATCGTCTGGGGTAGGCCAGACCTCGGCCCCCAGCATCCGCAGCAGCACCTGCTTCTCGACCGGCACCCCGTCGGGGATGGTCACGGTGACATGGGTGCCCGTCAGGGCCGCCAGGGCGGCAAGGGCAATGGCGGTGTTGCCCGACGACGCTTCCACGATCTCCCGCCCCGCCAGCAAGCCGCGTTCTTCGAGATCTGCCAGCAGGTAGGCGGCGGTGCGATCCTTGATCGAGCCGAACGGGTTGAGCCACTCGAGCTTCAGGTAGAGCGGCGGGGCGGTTTCGGGCATCACCCTGGCAACCCGCAACATAGGAGTGGGGTTGTCGATGTCGGGCAGCATCTCCCGCACGTCTTCGAAGCGCCGCAGCGCACCGTCGCGCCCGAGACCGGCGGCCGGATTCTTCGTGGTCGGTATCGTCGTCATGGTCTCCCCTCGCAACGAAAGAGACCCGCACCAGGGTGCGGGTCTTCTGCTTCCTGGCCGGTGGCCTCAGGTCATGGAGCGCAGCATTGCCCGCACGTCGTTTCGACGCAACAACAACAGGTGCAGGTGGCGGCTCTCATGTGCACGGAAGCGTACAACGCCGCGGTCGCTACCAACAGAGATTCTTCGGCCCCCCTCGG